>DLUI01000160.1 GCA_002742695.1 Sulfuricurvum kujiense
AGAGAGAAACTCGGTGTTGAGACCCAAAATTATTTCACGACATTGCCGACACCGGATAAAGGTGGATTCAAAGGAGATAACCCGTTTGAATGGAATGCGCTGCACCAAGAGCTTGTCGCAACCCCTCCCGAAAAACTCTATGAGATCATTGAGCGTTATGACGGGGAAGACTCACTTGCCCTCCAAGCCTATATGATTGAGCGTGTCTACGGACAATATGTCCACAATTACACAATGCCGTACGATCAGTATATGAGTGCCCTCACTACGGATCAAAAAGCGATGATGTATGCCCTTATGCGCCAAGAAACACGGATGATCCCTGGGCTTATTTCCCGCTCATTCGCCCTTGGATTAATGCAGATTATGCCCTTTAACGTCGACTCCATCTCTAAAATTCACCCCTTAAAAATCAAATCGTATGATGATATGTTTAATCCTGAATTTAGTATTGCCTATTCGATTGAGCATATGAAACACATCGAAAGTACTCTCTATAATCCTGTACTTGCAGCATACGCTTATAACGGCGGCATGGGGTTTACAAAGCGGTTATTACTCAGCGGAAGCTATTTCAATGCGGGTGAGTATGAACCGTTTATGAGTATGGAATTAGTCTCAAATGCAGAGAGCAGAGAGTATGGCAAGCGGGTGCTTGCCAACTACGTTATGTATAAGAAGATTTTAGGAGAAAGTGTCTCGATTACGGCTATTTTTGATACTTTAACACAACCGAGCCAGTCTGATTATTTTCGAGCCGAAGAGCTAAAGAAGTATTCTCATCCGAATCAAAGCGAATAAAATAGTACCGATTCCAATTATTTTGGATCGGCATAAAAGAACGTCTCGGATCTTTCTCATCAAGCGGTTCGATGAGGGTCGCTTTTTTACCGTTTAGACTTAACTCATACCCGTTGGACTCTAACTCTCTCACTTTTATTGTTCGGTTATCTTTTTCAAAATAGACCGACACGACAAAATTTTCACCCTCATTGTATTTGAGCGGATCTGTTTTGTTGAGATACAAAGAGGAGAAAATCGCTTTGGTCTCTAAAGAGAGGACGATTGAACCGGTGCGCAGCTGCTCTACCGCACGTTCATGTGTCTCATCCATTTTAAAAAGGTCAAATGCCCCCTTTTGCGTACAACCGCTAAAAACCAATATGGCAGATATGGCTATCCATGAAAAACGCATCGTCATCCTTTTAGATCGTATTAGCGGTATTATACGCCAACTCCCCTTAACCGATTTCTATAGTGAAAACGAGTAAATATTTTCAAACTTTATCGGACGTTCTTCGCCGTAACACATATGGATAAAAGACCCTTTTTGTTGGAAGTGATACTTTTCAAACAACGCAACCGTATTGAGATTTCCCAAGGGCACATCGGCAAGCACTTTTTTAAGCCCTCTAAAATAAAGAACCCCCTGCATCATCTTCTCAGCCTCATCTTCAAACCCTACTCTGCATTGCCACGGCCCGAGATAGACACCACGTGCATTGATGACGCTGGAGTGCTGAAAAGAGTTGGGAAGTGCAAATTTAAGGGAGCTGTTACGCTCCATTTCATCCATCATAAAATTCATACGATCTTCACCGAAAGTTTCCAAATCAATTTTGCGAATGGTTGCATCAAAATTCCCGCCGTCTAATTCTTTGGCTTGGGCATTGGTAAAGCTAAAAGGGGGAACTTTTCCGACATTTAAAAACCGCCCCACTTCCATCACACTTTTAAAGCCGTAGCTTTTGAAAAATGGTTCTAGTGCCGGATTAGCATGCAGATACAATGAGGAATGTTCCCCTTTCAATACATCAAATAACGTGGTAAAAAGGCGTTTTCCAATCCCTTGTTTTTGATAACTCGGCTTCACCATGAAATATTTAATCATGGCCGTTGTCTCAAACTCGATTGCCATGACCGCACCGACCAAAACACCCTCGTCATAGGCGCCATAGCATAAATGCGGAGAGTGCATCATCATCAGTTTGACGTGATACCCGTCCAGCAGCCAGCCCGTCTCTTCGGCGATTTTAGTCAGTTCCGCAACATCGGCGAATTTGAGCCACCCTATAAACATATTGCGTCCTGATAAAGGGATTTAAGTTCCAAACTATCGAGAACACGTTTGCGTGACGTAACAATCTCACGAATTTTAGGGAGAAGGTCACCTAATATGGAGTTGTCAGCACTAATCCCCATCCGTTCCAAATGGTAGCGGATCGTAGCACTTCCGGAGTGTTTTCCGATCGGAAATGAACTCTTTAAACCGACCTCTTCCGCTTCATATGGCTCATAGGCATGGGAATCTTTCATCATGCCGCTCGCATGAATACCGCTCTCATGAGCAAATATCCGATCACCGATGATAGGAGCGTTGGAGGCTAGATTGATATTGGCGGCAGAGGCAACACTTTGGACAAGATCACGAAGCAAAAGCGGATCGATCGATCTAGCTTCACCGTAAAGATGTTTGAGGGACATAAGAATCTGCTCGAATGAGGCGTTGCCCGCTCTCTCCCCTAGTCCTATCACCGTCGTATTCATACTGATTGCTCCCGCATCGATTCCACTGAGGGCATTGGCATTGGCTAGACCGAAATCATTATGGGTGTGCATCTCGAGTGGAAGAAGATTCAGCTCACACAACTCTTTTACCGCTTGGTACGTTTGTGTCGGTGTCATAACTCCGATAGTGTCGCAATAACGGAAGCGGTGGGCTCCAAATTCACGTCCCAATTCCATAACATCACGGATAAAGGAAAACTCTCCGCGTGAACTGTCTTCACCGCCGATACAGATAAAAAGTCCTTCTCGTGCTGCTGCACTCACCACAAGTTCTAATTCACGCAAAACTTTTAATTTACTTCCGCCGAATTTAACGCCGATCAATAAATTTGAGATAGGAATTGAGAGATCAACCGCTTTGACACCGCATGACAATGAAGCCTCTAAGTCCTCCATTTTCATCCGATTCCATGTCATCATCCGAGCGTTTAGCCCAAGATTTAGCAGCTCTTTAATATCTTCACGCTCTTTGACACCCATTGCCGCGATACCGATTTCAAGTTCATCCGCACCGCACGCATCGAGAAGTGTGGCAATACGGAGTTTTTCGTCGGTATTGAACGCGACATAAGGAGCCTGTTCCCCGTCACGCAATGTAGTGTCGTTGATGAGCGCCATAATAGGCTCCTTTAATTTACTTCCAACTCTTCTGGGAGGTTGAAATATTTACGGGTCGCTTTGAGTACCGACGCTTCAATCGGTTGGTACGCATACTCTTGATCGGCGACGATTCCTGCTGCCGCGAGATCACCTTGCGGACATCCGCCGATTTTCGCCGTAAGGATCAGTTTGATGTCTTTGAGTCGATCCAAAATCGGCTGAAGCGGATTGGTACCGTCAGGTCCTGCACAGTATTCGGCTTCCACTTTGCGGTGGTGGATAAATCGTATCCCTTTGTCCCCTGCTTCATAGATCAAAAACTCCCGTACGCTTCCGAAGTGCTGATTGATCATCCCCTCACCTGCTGTCGTTACCGCAACGAGAATAGTATTGCCATCAGAGCTGAGTTCTTCTTTCTCTTTGCGTACCCGTTCATTCGCCTGATCGAGGAAGAATCGGAACTCTTCGATTTTCGCCTGAGCCGCTTGACGTGCTTCGAGATCGTATTTGATTTGAAGTTCATCGAAACTGAGCCCTGCAAAGGTGTCTTTGGTAAACTCCGCTCCGCGATCTTCTCCGATAAGCCCTACTGCATCGGCACGGCATTGGCGGCAGTGCTGCATCAGTTTCATATCCATTCCGCACGCCTCTTGTACCGCCATTTGTTCTTGATCCGTTGCACTCGGTACACCAGCCAATGCAAACGCAGTCCCGAACTCCGGTTCGGAGAGGATCGGCATAATGTTATGCAAGAAAACACCTATCTCTTTGAGTTTTTTGGAGACTTCCGGCAAATGTTTGTCATTGATCCCGGGGATAAGAACCGAGTTAGCCTTAATCAAAATCCCTTTTTCGACACATTTTTTCATCCCTTCTAGTTGGCGCTCAAGGAGAATTTGTGCCGCTTCTTTGCCGTAATAGCGTTTATTGTTATAGAAAATCCACGGATAGATTTGACTTCCGATCTCTCCGCTCTCATCGACACTGTTGATCGTGACGGTGATGTGGTCGATATTATGTTCTACCATCTCATCGATATAGGTTGCGAGTTCCAATCCGTTGGTGGAGAGACACAGTTTGAGATCGGGTGCAAATTTACGAACCATCCCGAATGTGTCGAATGTTTTTTTAGGATTCGCCAACGCATCCCCCGGACCAGCGATTCCTAATACACTCATACGCTGAACTTCACCGCCGACGAGGAGCACTTTTTTTGCCGCCTCTTCAGGACTGAGACGCTCTGAGGTTACCCCAGGGCGGGATTCATTGGAACAATCGTATTTACGGTTACAGTAGTTACATTGAATATTACACGCGGGTGCTACCGCGACGTGAATACGGGCATAATGGTGATGTGCTCCCTCAGAATAGCATGGATGATTGTGAATCTTCTCTTTGATGTCATCGGGCATAAAAGCTTCGCTATGGCTTGACGAACAGCTCATGGGGTTCTCCTTGAGATTAAATCAAATGATTTTCGCCTCATCCAGCACACAATCATTTCTTAATGGAGTTAATGCAAAGAGTGTTCTATCGCTTTAAAAAGGAGAATTAAACAAAAATCGACGTTTTTGTAAGGGTATGTAGAATGTTTGACGTTAGATAGTAGGTTTAGGGGTGGAAAAAAGGTAGCCTTGCGAGTAATCAATACCAAGCTCCACCATTTTTCCAAAAATGGCTTCATCCTCAACAAATTCGGCAATGGTCTTAATCCCTTTACGATGGGCAAAAAAGAGGATACTCTCTACGGTAAAAAGGTGGTCTTCATCTTGATTGATATTTTTGATCAGAGAGCCGTCAATTTTAATGTAATCGACATCCAGTTTACTTAAATAGCTGAAGTTGGAATATCCGGTACCGAAATCATCAATCGCGATTTTGCATCCGAACCCTTTGACGGTATGGATAAATTCAACCACCACTTCGTAATTAACGATACCTTCAGATTCTACTATCTCAAATACGAGACGATTCGCCGCAGGTGAAGATTCCAAAATCTGATATAAAAATTCTCTCGTTTCATCGGAAACAATGTCCTGAACCGTAAGATTCAATGAAAATTCGTAATTATTTTTCTCAAATACATCAAATGTTTTTTGGATCATAATTCGTGTCAGTTTGTCATAAAGCTTAGATTTTTTTGCATGCTCTAAAAACCAAAACGGACTTAAAACCGTACCGTTACTCTCCACTAACCGTATCAATGCTTCATATTTGACGATTTGGCGTGTTGACGTGTCAACAATCCCCTGAAAATAGGGAACAATCCGATCTTCTTCTATCGCCGATTTGATTTTATTGATCATCCAAATGTTGTTACGAGTTTTCTCTGTCAAAGCAGTATTGTCATTGAAAAATATCAGTTTAGCCTGTCGCTCTTTAGCCTCTTTGAAAGCCATATGGGCGAGATTATAGACGTCAGAGTACGTTGCATGGGCAACCCCTGATGTGATATTGATGGAGATATCGTGCCCGGCTACATTGTATTTAAAATTTTCTAACTTATTAATGTGCTCGATCATTTGGTCACGCAATGCATCGTCAAACATCCTGCCGACACATATAATGGCAAATTCATCACCGCTGATACGATACAAATAGTCATGACCGGTTGTGTCAAGAAGATGTTGTGCGAAAACCTTTAAAAGGGAATCTCCGATCTCATATCCGAAATAGTCGTTTACCGTCGAAAATCGGTCGATATTAAGGAGCATCAGGGTTATTTCAACCCCTCCTTTTTCCAAATCATTGTACAAAGCGGTCCGATTTTTTAACCCCGTTAAAGGGTCTTTCAGTTGACGCTGAATGATCTCCTCTTGCTTTACCAGCTCTGTGACATCATTACGTGCCGAGATATACTCAATGATATTCCCCTCATCATCAAAAATAGGGGCTATAACCGATTTGACATAATAATCTTTCCCATCTTTGGTACGATTTTTAAATGTCTGTTTCCATACTTTACCTGATTTGATCGTTTTCCATAAATCTTTAAAAAGTTCTTTTGGGTTATCCGGATGTCGTCCTATATTATGAGGTTGCCCGATTAGCTCTTCACGACTGTATCCGGAGATAGCACAAAAAGCATCATTGGCATAGGTGATAATCCCTTTTGTGTTCGTTTTTGAAACAATGGCACTCTCATCCAATACCATCTTATATTGGTCAAGAATTTTGATATTTTCATCAAAATCATTTTTGGCCATATTCATCGGTTGTTCAGGTTTTCATATCGATAATAAATTATTCGCAAACCATCCTCCGTTTTTTATGTCCAATCTAATTTTATACTAACTTTGCTAAATCTCTATGCATCTCAAATTCTAGCTTCCCTTTCATAATTGTTGCATTAACGAATAAGAATATAAATTGCACTTCATATAATGAAATGTGAGGAGTTTGATCATGATCGTTGCTATTCCACTAGATGCGAGAGAACGCGTTTACCATAACAACCCGTGTGCATGTACAAAGTTCTCACTCTATGAAGTGAGCGGCGATCGCAAAGATATACGATATCGCTATATAGAGACCAAGCTCAATCCTTGGGAAAGATATTCCGGAAATATGGTACTCGATCCGAAAATGAAAGCATGCGAATGCGAAAGTACTTTAGCCAAAAATCCCTACCACATCAGCGAACACTACGCACTGCTCGAAGTGATCGGAAAATCTAATATTCTCATTGTCGATCAATATTGTCTCAATACTCTGTTTGCTATGAAAAATGTCGGTATCAAACTCCATAAAATACCCCCGTTTATCAAAACAGCCGCTCATGCAATCGAACATTTCGTTATTGCTTCCGAGATTGCCGAACATCTTCGCTACGTTCATCCCGCATAAAGGTGCCAAAAATGCAGATAACCTATAATACAACCCTCTTGGAGCTCGAAGACACGCCCCTTGATATCGGCTACGCATCGGAGCGAGTCGATCTCAAAAGCAGCACAGGTGAGACCTTTCGTGTCGGAGGACAAAACGGTGCGACGCAGCTCATCATAGCTCTCCCTTTTATCGACGAAATCTCCATTGTTCAACTCAAAAAGATGGATTCTCTCCTCTATGTCAATGCACTTGGAGGAATCACCAAAGCACTCGTTGTGGCTAGCGATACTCACACAATGCCTCCACTTGAAGAGTGGCTAGTAGGCTTTGATTATGATGAGGCATTCGGAGATTATTACGGGGTACGTTTATCCAACAAAGAACTCGCTAAATCGTTGTTTATCATATCCAAAGACGGTGCTGTGTTTTATCATGAAATTTTAAACGATCTCAATGATCCTTTTAGCCTCGATAAAGCTCTGCTCAAAATTGCGGCGGCGCAAAGCTGCTATACCGGAAAAGGGTGTCACGGATAAGTTTATAACCATTTTTTCTTACGGAAATAGACGAGTGGAATAATTCCCGTAATCACCATCAGTCCCAACGAAAACGGATATCCGATATGCCAATCAAGCTCCGGCATAAAGTGAAAGTTCATCCCATAAATACTTGCGACCAACGTCGGAGGCATCAAAACTACACTGGCTACAGTAAAGAGTTTGATAATCTTATTTTGCTCGATATTAGTCTGTGCCAAAAAGAGATTTTGGAGATTATCGAGAGTATTGCCGTCAATGGTAATGAACTCAACCAACGAATTAAGATCTTTCATCATAATCGAGATCTCTTGTTTGATAGGCTGTGAAAGTTTGGGCGATTTGACCAGTGCTGTTAAAATACGCCGTTTATCAAAAACCGATTGACGTACTTTTTGGGTAAATTCCTGCATGGTGGAAATTTTTCGCAGCAAATCAACCGTATGTCCATCCGGTTCCCACAAAAGTTTTTTACGTATTTCATCGGATTCTCTGGAGGCATATTCGAGTAAATCAGCATCTCTGTCGATTCGAATATCGAAGATTTGCATAAAAATATCATATCCCGAAAAAAGCTCTTTCGGATTTGATAACAGCATTTTACTCATCATGTCAAACGTTTGAAGCTCACTATCACGGACTGTAAATAAAATATTGTCCTGCAATACAAAGCTGACACTTTCATTGTAGTGTGATTTTGCATTCTCTACAAAAAAGAAAGAGACAAAAAAGTATGAGTTGATTTTTATGCTTCGGCTATCTTCCCAGTAACGTGAGCTTAGTTCTATCTCTTCACGATCAAGCTTGGTCGGAAGTTTAATATTAAACAATATTTCAATCTGATTGATTTCCTCTTCATTCGGTTGAAGAATATCTATCCAAACAATTTTCTCATGATCATCTATTTTGCTTAAAGGAGTTGTCTCAAAAAAACTCTCGGTGCGTTGATAAATAGCAACCATCTCTACCCTTTTCCTTTTCACAAAATATATTTAACACAGTTACATATATAATACACTAGAATAGCTTCAAGTAGAAAATTTCAATCCTCAGGAGTTACAGTGCATACTCATTCGCTCACAACATTGCTTGAAAAATTACTCGATATGAAAGAAAAGATGTCGCTGGGTCTCAATAAAAAAAATACAAATCTCTCTTTACTCAATATGAAACACTATTTGAACCTTCGCAAGTATGATTTTTCGCAATTGCAAGATAATTTGACTAAAGTAGGATTGTCCTCATTCGGACGTTCTCAAGCCCATATGGAAGCGAGTATTAACGTAGCGATTGAGATGCTTTCTCATGCCTTACAAAAGAAAGTACATCTAGCACCATCACCTCTAAGTTATGAAAAATCGCATGCCATTATGGATAAAAACAGCGAAATATTCTCATCTTCCAGTGATAAAACCAAAATCATGATTACCGTCCCTTCCAATTTTAACGATGACAAAAATTGGTTTAGTAACCTCTCCCGCGAAGGGGTACACCTCTTTCGGATTAATACGGCTCATGATAATCCCAAAGCTTGGAGCGAGATGGCTCAAGCGATACACGAAGTCAACTCAGGTGAAAAAGATTTAAAAATTTATGTCGATCTCGCCGGCCCAAAAATCAGGACTTCTCTTACTAAATCTAAAAAATCTGGAAAACAAAAAAAAATAAAACTCTATTTTGGCGACAAAGTTCTGATTCACTCAGAACACTCCACACAGAAGAAAAAATCAAAGCACTATAGCATAGGGTGCACTCTCGAAAACATAGGTAACCTTGTTAAGATCGGAGATAGAGTATTTGTAGATGACGGTAAAATCGAAATGGTCATTGAAGAGATAATGGGGGAAGATATTGTTTGCGGTGTTCTCACCAACAAAGAATCAGGAAGCACTATCAAAGATGAAAAAGGGATCAACTTTCCCGATAGTAATATTGACATTCGTGCAATTTGTGATCACGATAAAAAGGTATTGCCCCATATTTGTGAATACGCCGACATCATCGGGATATCCTTTGCTCAAACCCCCGAAGATATTCACGATTTGATCGATCAGCTCGATTTTTTAGGTAAAAAAGGCGCAATCACTATCGTAGCCAAAATCGAAACGAAAAAAGGGGTTGAGAATTTACCGCTGATTCTCGAGGAACTTATCAAATACGGCAACTCCGGTATTATGATAGCACGCGGCGATTTAGCGATTGAGATCGGATTTGAAAATCTAGCGTATATGCAAGAGGAGATTTTAGACCTATGCACGGCCGCTCATATGCCTGTCATCTTAGCGACTCAAGTACTAGAGAATAAAATGAAAACCAATATGCCTAGCCGTGCCGAGATATCCGATGTTGCCTTCGCCCATAAGGCGGAGTGTGTTATGTTGAATAAAGGAGATTACGCCCTAGAGACGATCAAAATCCTAACCACCATTTTCAAACAAATGGATTTGATCTTCCGTAAAAACAAACTGCTCTATAATCCAAGCTTCCAGTGGAAGTAAGTGCGTGTTTTAGTGGTTATACATCTTCACATAATATTCATGGGCCATACGACCTGAATCAAATGCAGGGATTACATCCGCCATCGCACTTTTCATCATTTGAACCCAATGTTCCGGTTTATCGTAATACATCGGGATAATCTCATTTTCAAGCATATCCATCATATTCTTGTTATCTTCATCGTCTTGTGCTTCGATCGGTCGATTATGATCGATAGGAGGGATAGTAAATGAATTAATCGTATGTTTGGCAAATTCCGGGTGCCATCCATCATCGGTAGAGAAATGGATAGAGCCGTTCATACTCGCAGTCATGCCGCTTGTCCCACTCGCCTCTCGTGATACACGCGGAGTATTAAGCCATACGTCTGAGCCTTTTTTGAGCATACGGGAGAGATCAAGCTCATATCCGACCAAAACCGCCATATTCGGATAATCATGGCTAATATGGATCAATTCGTTAAAAACATTGATCGCATTAGTATCAAACGGATAGGGTTTACCTGCCCAGATAATCTGAACCGGTTTTTCAGTACGCTGTAGAAGCTTTTTAAATCGAGCAAAGTCGTATTTAATAAGTCCGGGACGTTTATATTCCGCAAATCGACGTGCCCAAACGATAGTCAGTACATCAGGATTAAACACTTTACCCGTCTGATCGGCTACAACGGTGAACAAAGTCCGTTTGAGATGTTTTTTACGACTGATGATTTCATAGTCTTCATGCTCATCCAATGCCGCTAACAGCTCTTTATCGGTCCAAAAACGTCGGTTTTGTGCATTTGTGACATGAATAATTTCGGAGCGCCCTTCGCAATCTTTCCACATACGATTCGCCACTTCTCCGTGAAATTTAGAGACTCCGTTTGTAATTTTTGCAGAACGTAATGCCCCTACGGTGAGATTAAAGTTTTGCTCATTTTCCATTTTCATAATGGAACGAACCGTATCCAATTCTAAACCGTTGAAAAAACCGAACTTATGGAGCAAATCGATATTATGTTGCTCATTTCCGGCATCTTCAGGAGTATGCGTTGTAAAGACAACCCGTTTTTTGACTTCATCCATATTTTTGTATTTATCATACAGCTCAAAAACAAGTGGCAATGCATGCCCCTCATTCATGTGATAGATATCAATTGTTTGCTTAAGTGATTCGAGAACCTTAACTCCGCCGATCCCCAAAATAATCTCTTGTGAAATACGGGTCTCTTCATTTGCATCATAGAGTTTATGAGTAATAGTACGGGCAAGAAAATCATTTTCTGGGATATCAGTTGAGAGCAATATTAACGGGGCGGAGCTGAAAACATCGGGAGAGAGGTAAAAAGCTTTGACATACACCTCTTGGGAGTGGATCATTACTTTCGCTTGAATACCCAAATCTTTGAGAAAATAGTAATGTTTTCGGACAAATTCCGCTTTTAAACTCCGATCAGGGCTACGCGTTTGATCGTAATAACCGAAACTCCACAAAATACCGACACCTACGACGTTTTGACGCAGATCATACGCACTTCTCATATGAGAACCGGATAAAAATCCAAGCCCACCCGAATAAATTTTAAGCCCTTGATGGATAGCAAACTCCATCGAAAAATAGGCGATACTCTTTGTGTATTTCGGATCGTATTCGTAATCGTGTAATATCATGATCTCTTCTTCTTACAAAATGGGGTATCTATGCAATAATTGTAGCAAGTTCTTAATGATTTTTATCTGCATTTCGTTTGAGATACAGAACACCTAATGGGGGAAGGGTCAGTGTTAACGTATAAGGGCGTCCGTGCATCATCCTCTCCTCCGATTTTATCGGCCCTGTATTGCCGATATTCCATCCCTCGTAATAGTGCGATTGGGAATTGAAAATTTCAACATATTCCCCCACATACGGTACACCTAAACAATAGTTTTCTCTCGGTTGATCGGCAAAATTGCACACCACATAGATATTTTCATCGGGGATATCGCTTTTTCGGATAAAGCTAATGCAATTATGGCTGTAGTCACGATCGTCAATCCACTCAAACCCTTCACGTTTTTCATCATACAGATGCAGTGCACGCTCA
Organism: Sulfuricurvum kujiense; assembly: GCA_002742695.1. Lineage (GTDB taxonomy): Bacteria > Campylobacterota > Campylobacteria > Campylobacterales > Sulfurimonadaceae > Sulfuricurvum > Sulfuricurvum kujiense_A. Next base: position 12,100 of record DLUI01000160.1, read on the forward strand.
TTTTTATAGAGTGCATTCAGATCGGAGACCATTTTGTTTAGTCCGCTATGGAGAGGATATTCCAAAAGATGCCAATCCAACGAGCGTTCAAAACTCCACTCTGCAAATTGGGCAATTTCACCCCCCATAAAGAGGAGTTTTTTACCGGGATGTCCCATCATATATGCATACAATGAGCGTAAATGAGCAAATTTTTGATTCGTGTCACCGGGCATTTTGTTGATGAGGGAACCTTTCATGTGAACAACCTCATCATGACTCAGAGGGAGCATAAAGTTCTCATCAAACCCGTACCACATACTAAAGGTGAGTTGATGGTGGTGGTGCTGACGATAGATCGGATCGTAACTCATATATTTGAGTGAATCATGCATCCACCCCATACTCCATTTGAATCCAAACCCTAGCCCACCGACATCAACCGCTCTCGTCACCATCGGGTAGGCGGTTGATTCTTCGGCGATCATCAAAATATCGGGAAATTCTCCGTAGGCACTGATATTGAGTTGTTTTAAAAACTCTATCGCCTCTAAGTTTTCATTCCCACCGTACTGGTTAGGGATCCACTCCCCCTCTTCTCGTGCGTAGTTGAGATAGAGCATCGATGCAACCGCATCGACACGTATACCGTCAATATGATATTTCTCAAGCCAAAACATGGCCGAGCTAATCAAAAATGATTTGACTTCGTTTCGTCCGTAGTTGAAAATGATACTTCCCCATTCAGGATGATACCCCTGACGCGGATCATCGTGTTCATACAAAGAGGTGCCGTCAAAATTGATCAATCCATGCATATCAACGGCGAAATGGGACGGTACCCAGTCCATAATCACTCCGATACCGTTTTGGTGGAGTGCATCAATGAGATACATCAAATCCTGCGGTGTTCCGAAGCGTGCCGTAGCCGCAAAATATCCGACCACCTGATATCCCCATGAACCGAAAAACGGATATTCGGTAAGGGGCATAAATTCGACATGGGTATAGTTCATCAATTTCAGATACGTTACCAGTTCAACGGCGAGTTCGCGGTAGGTGAGAAAACGGTTCTCTTCCTCGACTTTGCGTCTCCAAGACCCCACGTGCATCTCATAGACACTAACGGGTGCATCATGGGCATTGTAACGATGTCGCTCACCCATCCACTTCTCATCGCCCCAGCCGTATCCCTCCAAACTCCAAACCCGTGACGCCGATTTCGGAGGCTCTTCGGCATAAAAACCGAACGGATCACTTTTATCATGGACGATATTATGAAATTTGGAGACGATGTGGTATTTGTAGGTAAGCCCCTGCTCGACTCCCGCAATAAACCCTTCCCAAATTCCCGATTCATCTTCACGTAACTTCAGAGGGTGTAAACCCGTATCATAATGGTTGAAATCTCCCCGTACGCTGACGTATTGCGCATTCGGTGCCCACACCGCAAAATAGACCCCCGTTTTCCCCTCATGCACCATGGCATGTGATCCGAGTTTATCGTAGAGTTTGGTGTGATTGCCTTGTTTAAACAGATAGATATCAAGCTCACTCAGTCTTGACACTTCATACGTTATAGGACAGTGTTGGATACTATTCATTCTCCCCTTCTCCCCGCTTTAATACGATAGTAAAGTGCTTCATACTCTTTTGCCGCTCCATTCCAATCAAATCGTCTCTCCATCGCATTACGCTGCATTTGCGCAAACCCTTGCGCATCATTGTACCACGTATACACCGCCCACCCTACGGTATTGATCAATGCATCCGGTGTCGCATCGTAAAATTTGAACCCTGTGCCATGATAAGCATCATTTCCGTAATTTTCAATCGTGTCATCCAACCCGCCCGTAGCTCGAACGATAGGGAGTGTTCCGTAGCGCAGAGAGTAGATTTGGTTTAAGCCGCACGGTTCAAACAGCGAGGGCATCAAGAACAGATCGCTCCCTGCTTCGATTTGGTGCGCCAAATCGTTACGATATCCGATATAACAGCCGAATTTATGGGGATAGCGTCCGCAGATATCGCTGAAAAAATGTTCCGCCCATTGTTCTCCCGCACCGAGAAGGACGATTTGTATCTCCATCTGCATCAGTGCGTGAATCGAGTGGACAATCAATTCGATCCCTTTTTGTTCTACTAATCGTCCCACTAGACCGATCACGGGAACATCATCGCGCTGCGGAAGTCCAAAGGTGCTCTGCAAGGCACGCTTACACACCTTTTTCCCCTCCATCGAGTCACACTCGAAGTTCTGCACAATAAAGGGGTCCACTGCAGGGCTCCATTCGTCATAATCGACACCGTTGAGTATCCCCTGAAGCTTATAGGCGTTCGTCTCAATTAATCGCTCCAATCCCCATCCAAACTCGTGAGTCCGTATCTCCTGCGCGTATTTTCGGCTCACGGTACTGATAGCATCGGCATGAACGATCCCCGCTTTGAGGAGATTGACCCCATCATACTCTTCGATCTCATCGGCATTAAAATGTTCCCATCCGATATCCAAAATATCCATAGCCCCTTTGCTAAAGTGACCTTGATGCTGAAGATTGTGGATGGTTAAAAGCGATCCGGTATAGGCGAAATCGCCATCATAGGCATAATGGGTGTTAAGCATCATCGGTATGGCAGAGGTATGCCAATCGTTTGCATGGATGACATCGGGATGAAAGCGGAGTTTTTTGGCAAGCTGCATCACGGCACGGGAGAAAAAGATAAACCGTGTGTCGTTATCCAAATAACTAAATCCATTCTCTTCATACAATCCGCCGCGACCGAAAAATCCCTCATGCTCGATAAAATAGACCGGAACATCGGTGCCGGGAAGTATTCCCTCATAGACACCGGCCCACAGTTCTCCCAATGCTCCCATCGGGACACCAAGAGAACCGTGCATCATTTTAAGGGCGTATTTTTCACGATCCACACTGTAATAGCGCGGCATAACGAGTCGAATATCATGTCCCAAAGCTCGAAGTGCTTTAGGGAGCGCTCCGGCGACATCCGCCAACCCGCCGCTTTTAGCAAACGGAACAACCTCTGATGCGGCAATTAAAATATTGAGTTTATCCATGATCATCCTCCAACAATTTTGCCCCCGCTAGCGGAGCATTTTCTAACACGCTCATCTCAATACGTAGCCCTTCTAATGCAGGAGCCAAAGCATAATGATTTAATTTTTCACGTAACAGTGTAACCAAATAAGGGTTTTGATCTATTACACCTCCCCCTAAGACCAAAATCTCAGGATTGGTAAGGGTAACTAAAACTCCTGCGGCATAGAGGAGTCCCTCTTCAAATTGGATAGCAACGGATTTTTCCTTTCCCATTGACTTTAACGTGAGTAAGTGGGGAAGCTTATCACTGCCATAGTACTTTAGCCACTTTTCCAACCCCGAACCGGAAGCATACAATTCGACGCAGTTATTTCGACCACACCCGCAGTGAAGCGGCGATTCTCGGTAAGGGATATGCCCGATTTCAAACGCCATATTGCGGCTGCCGCGTACTACTTTTCCTCCATCAATCACCGCCGCGCCGATACCCGTTCCGACGAATAGCGCGGCAATACTGCCTGATTTCCAGTAGGAGGCTTCAGCACGAACCGCACAGTTTAGGTCATTATCGATACAAGTACGTATCCCATAACGGGCTTTTAATGTTGCAACGATATCATATTGATCAATATTAATATTAGGTGAAGCCGCTATGACCCCCTTATTGACCTGTCCTGCATAGGATATGCCGATAAAATCGATTTGGGGATGAAGAACCATTTGTGTATCAATATAGGCTAATAATCCTATCTCATGAGAGCTGACACTATCACTGAGAATACCTTCTTCACTCTCTATTTCACTTCGAAGATGGGTACCGCCGATATCGATAAAAAGTTTTTTCACTTCGAGAGTCTCGCATAGATCCCTTGGTAAGCTTTGGCACTTTCACTCCATGAAAAATCGCATTTCATATTGTGATTGACAACAGCTTCAAAGTGTTTTTTATCACCGTAGAGTTCACACGATTTTTTCACCGCCGAAACCAAAGAGCGAGCTGTCGGAGAGGTAAACACTACTCCGTATCCAAATGGAGTAGTCTCATCGTACGTTTCCACTTTTTTCACCGTATCGGCCAATCCCCCCACTTTATTCACGATCGGAACGGCTCCGTAGGCAAAGGCAATCATCTGGTTCAACCCACACGGCTCGAAAAGCGAGGGCATTAGCAAGAAATCGGCCGCCGCGTACATTCGATGTGAGAGTGCTTCATCATATCCGAAATTCAGGTGGAGATTACCGTAGCGCTCAGCAAGAGCGGCAAGTGAGTCATGATACCCCTCTTCTCCCTCTCCCAGCAATACGACATTGCACTCCATCTGAGCAATTTTCGGTAAAGATTCCACCAACATATCGATCCCTTTTTGGTGGGTGAAACGACCGATAAAGGCAAAAAGAGGTTTACTAGCACCTTTGAGACCACACTGCTTTAAAAGATCATTTTTTGACCATTTTTTCCCTTTGGCATTGGTGTACTTCTCAATCAACGCCTCATCACACGACGGTGAGAAATACTCAGAATCGATTCCGTTTATGATCCCACTCAGTTTACGTCGGTGAACATGTAAAAATCCTTCCAATCCGCATCCGAATTCTGAGGTTAAAATCTCTTTTGCATAGGTTGGGCTTACGGTAGTAACGGCGTCAGAGAATGCAATCCCCGCTTTCATAAAATTGACCTGATTGTAAAACTCAAGCGCATCCATAGTGAAATAACTCTCATTAATACCGATTTGAGGCAATAGCGAAGGGGGAAAGACCCCTTGGTACGCTAGATTATGGATCGTATACACACACTTCGTCTCTATTGAGCTATCTTCCTTTATTAAAAGCGCGGCCAGCGCACACTGCCAATCGTTTAGATGGGCAATCGCATATTTTTCCCGTCGCAGCAATTCGGCGATAGCATACGAGAAAAGTCCGAATCGAAGAGCGTTATCCTCATACCCGCACTCAGGAGGGCCATAGAGGAACTCACGATCACACAGCAAGGGTGCATAGATAAAGCGATACGCTACGTTCTCATATGTCGTTCCATACAGCTCAACCGGATACAAAGAACCGCCCATAGTAATCTCAAACGATTCGATAAGTTTGATTTTAAACTGTTTACGGTCGATGGAGTTGTAGAGGGGTAATACGACACTCACCTCATAACTCTCATTCAATGCCCTCGGAAGTGAATGGGAAACATCCGCCAGTCCTCCGGTTTTAACAAAGGGGTAAACTTCGCTTGACGCGAACAACATACGTTTATTATTCATGTGTGCTCTCCCGTAATAATTTCGCCGCTAACTCCGGAGCAACCGGATTGATAACAATCCCCGTAGTATGTTCAAATCCACCGAATTGGTAGAGACGCGGCATAATGCGAATCGTAAAACGACATAATTCTGCCGAACCGATCCCTTCATTTTCAATCAAAGGGGGGGTGGATATCCAAAGGTTAAAATGGAATACCCCAAGCTGCCGTTTTAGCCTCTGCAGTGTTGAGACTAAAAGCGAAGCAACCGTTTCAATGCGAGTACGGCTCAAGGTATCGATTTGCCCCGCTTCTTTAATCGAACTGATCATCACTTCAAAAGGATAGGCGCTCGCATAAGGGCAAAATGCAGTAAATTCACCCTTTTTTTCAACAACCCTGCATCCTGTTTCTTCTTCATGTTTGAGGATAGATTCCATCAGGGCATGGCCGCTGGTTTGAAAGTATTCATACGATCTTCGATATATTTCACCGCATGTCTTTGGAACCATCGGAAGACCTATCAGCTGCGTATGACAATGGCTCATCGATGAACCTGCATTTTTCCCTTCATTTTTAAATAAAGAGAGATAGACCAACCGTTGATCACGACGCAAATCTCCAACTCTTTGACGAAGGGTTTTTAGCCAAGAGACAGCGTCTGATTCGCTCCACTCAGTCATCGAAGTGGTGTGTCGCGGAGTATCGACTATCACTTCATGGGCACCGAATCCTTCCCAATATTCAAATAACCCGAAATGGTGGTGAGGAGGGGTTTCAAGCTGAACGGCTTTAAAAAGGTTAGGGACAACACGGGTCTCCCATCCCCCTTCATTCGGAAAACTCCCCTCCAAGCGGTGAGCAAAAATCTCTGGAGGGGTCATCCCTTCGTTCCCCTCACAAAACGGGCATGGTTCACTAAAAGAAGGCTCACTCTCTGCTATAGGAACATCCGCATGTCGAAGCCTCTCAGGAGCTATAAGGACATGGGTGTCATGGAGTCGATCGTACCGAATCTCAGACATTGTTTATCTCCATTGATCCTTTGAGAATAAAAGAACCTACGAAATCGAATGCCAATGCCATACTGATCCCCTGTACCGTTAAATCAAAGCCTTGCTCACTCTGGGAAAGGGTTTTAAGTTGAAAATAATGGATGCGACATGGCTGGTTCAGGGTGAGGATTATCTTTTTACCGAGAACGCGATCGATAATTTCCACACGTGAGCATAGTGCTAATTCACCCTCTTCCCTAAGTCGTTCTCCGTTAAATAACACCGCATCGACATTCGAAAAATGGAAATTATGTTCTAAGAGATAGGTCAATTTTTGTGTTGTTTTAGAGGTAAATTTCACCTCAAAATCGAGAGAATTATCATGAGGAATATACTTCTTTTCTAAAAAAGCTTCTTCTTTTTCGGGGAAATAAAGACCCCCGTGGCGTGCAAAGGTTATGGAGTGTTGATTCCATTTCGATTCAAAAGGCTGATTGGCAAAATCCCCGTATTCTCTAAAGTTACAATGACGGAAAGATTCCGTGCTAAACGTTTCATCGCTGATATGATCGATAAACGAGTTTTTTAGATACCAGTCATAGATGATCGCATCACGTAAGCTATCGTCCATTTCTCCCATGGCAGTATGGATCGTATCGATCCCATCTTCGGGTGGAGTCTCATCTTTAGCCTCGATACAAACCGGTTCTAATACTCTTTGATGATAGGCCTCTTTACGCCGCGTCAATGTGTTTTGATAATTGAAACATCGATCACGAATATCAAACTCCACCAACTGTCCTCCGCAGCCGCTGTCAAATCGAAATATTAGCTCGGAGGTCAGTGCTTTTACTTTCTCATATCCATCAAGCTCATTGTTATTGGCTTCAATCACGCTGCTTTTATCGTACCTTATATTTTCACATTCGATGAGGTAGCGATAGGCAGTATCTCGCAGATTCGGCAAATAGAGACCTCCGAAAACTCCATGCCACAGCGGATCGTTTGTCTGGAGTTTAAAAAGGGCAGTATCGAAATCACTGCGATTAAGCACGGGGCGCTGTGCGGAGAGTTCGAGCATCCGTTTGTGAATACGGTTGCTCTCCGGATATTTAACAAAGAAGTTTTTCCAAATTCCCCCTTTGATAAACTTCACCCCCTCCTTTTCATACTGCTCAAACCCCATCTCCTGTTTGTACCGCTCAAGCCGTAGAGCATCATCGGCACTCAAGCTCCACTCCCCCATCTCATAATACGAGACGTTGGGAACATAAGCGAGGCCTCGCGGTTTATTGTGTTTAAAGTACTCCCCATAATGGATCGGCTCAATCGCTTCATCCACCAAAACGGCTTCAACAAATTTTTCCAGCCATTGCTTTTCATAAACCCATGCGTAGGTTCCGGGCCACATACCGAATTTTTCAGCATCATCAAAAATAATAGCGGCCGAATTTGTCTCCCGTGTATAACTTTTAATGGCACTCAGTGCCTTCTCGACACTCTGAAACGGCAATGCATAGCGGAGCTTTTTACTGATAGGAAAAATTCCGAGCCGTTTTCCCCCCTCTTCACTCATATAATAGCCATCAAGTACCTCTTCATCAAATCCTGCGCACTGAAAGTGGTAGTCATCCATCACCGTATATTCGATTTTACTGCGATGCAAATCGGTTATCAACGACGATTCCCATACCCTCTCCGTGAGCCATAACCCTTTAGGAGTCTGTCCGAATGATTCTGAGATAGAGCGGTTAAGTTTTTCGATCTGAGCCACCCGATCTTGGGAGGGGATGACACTTAAAATCGGCTCATAATATCCTGCACTAAAAAATTCGATACTCCCTGATTGGGAGAGTTTTTGGATCTGGTGATACAGCACAGGATCACGCAGCTGTATCTGCTCCATCAGCCATCCGCTGCAATGGAGACTGAAACGAAACGACGGATAACGGCTCATCACCTCGAAAAAAGGTTTGTAGCATACCTCTATCGCATGCTCAATGACCCAATCGAAATTATCCACCGGTTGATGCATATGTATCCCGAATAAAAGTGCTGTTTTAGACATCTGTTTTCCTTTATACAAACCAGTTTGCGGCGTAATGTTCATCCAAATCGATACAAAGCGCTCCGTTTCCTGGGAGCGTTTGAACTATTTTAGATCCGTTCACAAGCTCGAAACGGAGATGAAACAATCGCATTGCTCCAAAATGGAGTCGTGAAAGTGCTATTTCAAGCCTCTCATCGATCGCTATGAGATCATTTTCAGCCGAGGTAACCCTCTCTAAGTCAAATTCATACTGCTCAGAGCTCTCTTCCACAATAACCAGCAGTTTTAAATTATGACGATCAATTTTCGAAATATCTCCCTCAAATGCCACGTAGATCGCTTTTTTATCGTGACCGTAGTAGAAGATATCAATAGGCCCTCGTACTCGGTCCATTGTGGAATAGAGTTTTCGCTCATCCATGCTCCCGCATCCAAGCCACTCAAAAAAAGAGTTGTACTTACCATCAATAATCGGGGTAAGGGGGGACTGCGGCTTAATCCAAAAAGGGGCACTATCCGCCATTGCCACGATCGGTTGATAGAGATTTGCAGGGGGTGCAATCCCCATAAGCTCATATATAGCAATCAAATGGTTTCGAAAAAGGAGATCAAATTCCTCAGCGAAATCACTAACATGATCATCACCGTACCACCAAAACCAATCACTGCACTCCGATGCTAAAAAATGCTCCTCAATTTTGCGTACCGTCTCGTCTGAGACAACACCTCTAAAATTTTCTGTATCCCGACGGGTCTGGAAAATCAGTTCCCACGCCCTATTTTTTTGGGGGTGCCCCGACCATGTGTCAAAGGTGCCGTGAATCCAGCTTCCGGGATGGAGCGTTTCTAACTCGATAGGATTTTTACCTTTTGCCATCTCATCCATAGTAGTACTTTTACACCACTCCGTTGCCTCTAAACGTGAATAGAGTGCGTTAAAGAAATCAAATCCGTTGTTCTCATAAAACTCCCACGCATTCTCTCCGTCAACAATCACAAAAACGGAAGGGTTGCTTTGTTCGTTATAAATGGACCCGAGGGAATGGATAAAATGGTTCACGGCATCTTCTGCACCTTTAAACCGATAAGTAAAACCGATCAAATCACTCAACCCATGGTCTCTGAACCCCATAGTGACACCGTCAAAACGGTAGGTCTTATAAAGATTTTTTCGACTTTCATCCCCAAGTGAATGAAATAGTATCGCTTCATCCGTGGCGATCCACTCCACCCCGTATTCACGGTAGAGGGCAACACTTTTCGTATCTACCGCACCCTCAGCAGGCCAAAATCCGGTCGGCTTTTTTTTGAAATGTTTTTTATACAATGCAATAGAGCGTTCGATATGCTTGCGAGCATCTTCAAGCAATGAAATGGAGCGTTGGGGAAGTACGGTGTGCGAATTGGCTAAAGAGGCATTTTCCATATCGATCAAAAGTGGCAAAATCGGGTGATAATAGGGGGTAGTTGATACCGAGATTCGACCCTCTTGCTGCAATAAAGCATAAAAAGGGATAATCGTATGAATAAAACTGCAAAGCGCATCAAGAAGACGTTCTTTATCGTGTTGAGAAAATCCTTCTCCGCGCTGCAGTAACTCTTTGACCACTCTGTTTTCACTACGAAGATAATTTCCGCACCATGCCAATAAAAATAGAACCTCTAAATCAATCAGTTCATCGTCGCTGTACTCGCTTTGAGGATACAAATGTTCATAGCGTCTCAACGGTCGTACCATCGTCTCAAATTGGGTCGATTTGCAAATTTTAATCAGCCATTGGCGCGATGATGTATCGAGTGCAGAGGGGTGTTTATCCCACAAGGATAAAAAATAATCGTATTTCAGAGGATCCGTATAAAGTTCCAACTGTTCCATAAGGGTTGCCGTAAGGTTGAAGGTCGCTTTAATATGGGTATATCGGCTAACCAACCATGGCATTTCGTAGTAATCTTTTATGGCATGCAAAAAGACCCACGGCATCGTCATAATCCCATCACTCCCCCGATAATCAGGCTGATGCATGTGCCAGAAAAACGAAAGTGTTAAAGGGGATTTATCCATTAAGAGGCCATCCATTCCTCAATTTTAGCGGTGTATAACTGATGAATTTCTTCACCGTCATTGTCATTTTTAGCTTGTATATAGAGATTGAGGTGATCATTATAGTGATCCGGAATCATCAAAATCCAATCATGTTTGTCAAGCCAAATTTTAACACCGTCAAGGGTTGAAGATACTTTATCTTTGGCATCCTCCAAAAACATCCGCATCATTTTCCCTTTGTGAGACTGCTTACAAGGAACCTGAAAAGAGTGATAATAAAAGCGTGGCATAGTTTCCAAGATTTCCGAAAGCTTCACGTGGTGATTAACGATCATCTCTAATATTTTGAGTGTCGCATACATCGAATCGCGATGGGTAGAAAATTCGGTAAATGCATAATTCCCCTCCCCCGTGGTGACGAGATCATAACTTTTCATCTTTTCTGATTTGAAATTCAAATACTGTCCGTATTCAATCTCAAGATGCTCAAAGGTGACCAAATCAGCAGCCCAAGTCGGTAAAAATACCCGTTTTTTAACACCCAAACTTTTTGCTTCCATGTTCAACAGTGTCAATACGGCATAGAGTGCCGACTGCTTGCTTAAAAGCGTCCCTTTATCACTCATCATCTCCAGCCGCTGACCATGAGGATAAATCATAAATCCCGCATCGAGATTCAAGGCTTTGATAACCGCACTCATATCATCATTCGTCGATTTGGTGAGCGTATTGATATTTTCCAAACGACGCTCATCCGAATGGGCATTAAACATAATATGATCAACCCCCAAATCGTTGAGGATCGTAGGAAATACTTCCGATGCCATACCATGCATCATATCGACAACAACACGACAGTCAAGGCACTTGAACATATGGGACGTTAAGAGTTCCTCCATCCCTTTTTGGTACTCTTTATACTCTTTTTGGTGATCTGAATTGTAAATTTGTCCGATTCGTGAATAATCGACACGGCGATAGGTCTCTTTAAAAAATGCTTTTTCAACTTTCTTGGCCACCTCGGTATTGATACGTAAGGCTTCCTCATTGTAAAACGTAATAACGATACTGGTAGGATCATCGAGCTTTTGATTGAAATGGACACCGGCACTGTATTCTTCATGAAAAGAGAGACTGCAGCGCATAACGGCTGACGTTACGGCATTGTAATCCAATACATTCATCCCGGATGAAAGAAGTCCCCCTAAAAAAGCACGTTTGAGCATCCGAGCACTTTTACTGTTATCACGCGATACCAGAATCGTTGAACCTACCGGAAGCTGTGCTCCGAAGGATTCGGCAAGTTTGGTAGCCATTTCACAAGAAATTTCGACATTTGCCTTGCCGATAACCATTCCGTTTTCAAAAATCGAATTTTTATATTTACTTCCTAGAATAACGCTTCGACTCACGATAGAGGCATCTTCGATCACTTTATCCGGCCAGATGGTGACATCTTTTTCAACCGTTACCAACTCACCGATTTCACACCCCTCGGCTAGAATCAATCCTGATTTTGCGGTGACATTTTTTCCGATATGATTATTGTTACAAATGACACATCCATCCAGTTTGGTGTTGCGTCCGATCACAACATCATCCCAGATAACCGTATTGCAGATTTTAGAGGATCCACCGATAGTGACATTATCTCCGATAACGACATTATTGAGTTTCGTCCCTTTTTTGACCGTTACATTTTTTCCGATTACGACAATCCCGATCACTTCGACACTATCATCGAGAGTATTGTCTTCTTCGCAGATCAATACTCCGTCGACATATTTAACCGCTTCTCCACCCAGATTCAGTTTTATTTTTCCGCTGAGAAGATCCTCATAGACATCACGGTAGCTCTCAGGATTTCCGACGTCACGCCAGTACCCTTGCGCATAACCGGCCATCAAATCTATCCCTTTGCGCATAAGGAGGGGGAAAAGGTCTTTGGCAAAATCAAAATTTTCATTGTTAGGTATGTAATCAAGAATTTCAGGTTCTATAATATATATGCCGGTATTGATAGTATCGCTAAATACCTCTCCCCAACTCGGTTTTTCAAGAAATTTTTCAATTTTTCCCTCTTTATTGGCTATAACTACTCCAAATTCAAGCGGGTTATCAACGGATGTAAGAGTAATGGTAAGTTTCGATTTTTTAGAGGCGTGATAATCGAATATTTTTTGAAAATCAAAATCGGTGACCAAATCGCCGCTGATAATAATAAAATTTTCATTTCCGATTTGCTCTTGTGCTTTTTTGACGGCACCCGCAGTGCCGTAATCGTCATCCGGAAGAACATAAGTGATATTAATCCCCCACTTCTTTCCGTCTTTAAAATAATCTTTGATAACATCGGGTTTAAAATAGAGGAGAACAATGAACTCGGTAATCCCTAGCGCTTTAAGGCTCATTATGGTGTGTTCCATCATTGGACGGTTCATTATAGGCAACATAGGTTTAGGGATAGAATTGGTCAACGGTTGTATCCGTGTTCCAAAGCCTCCAGCCATCACAACAGCTTTCATCGGACTCCTTAGTAGAAAAAGGTATCTATTCGTAATCAACCAATTAGCTTATTAACTAATATTTTTGATCTGTTTTTAATGATAACATAGATTTGACGTAATTCGATTATTAAAGTGATAAATTATCAACAAAATAAATATATCATCTGTTTACACTCCTTTTTTTAAGACATCCCATCACCGCTTTAGCAATATTCAAATGATTGTTGACTATAATAACCTTCTATTTTATACGAGGTTTGTTTTTTTGAAAAAACGTTTAGCGATTGCATTCACCGGTCCCTCCAACAGCGGCAAAACTACGCTGATCCTCAAAGTTGCCCGTAAATTGATACATGAACATAATCTGGATGTAGCCATTATCAAGAATGATCCGAAAGATAAAGCACAATTTGACGTACCGGGCAAAGATAGTTACAAATTCAGTGATACCGGTGCTGAAGTGATTGTCACCTCTCCGACTCGTACCACCTATTTTTCCCAGCGTCATAAAGAACTCGATGAACTCGTCTCCCTTTTCGGTGACTTTGATGTTCTCCTCGTTGAGGGGCTTAAAAATCTCCCCCTCCCCCGAATCAGTATCTTTAGAGGCTCCATCGACACCGACTATTTTCCCTATATGAACGCATTGGCTATCGATGAGAGTATCAATGTTTCCCACTATTCGATTCCTGAGGGGATTGACCTTCTCGATCTCAACAACCCCGATCAGGTGATCGAGTGGATTTTAGCTCACGCAAAGGTTATGAAATGAATGTTATTTTAGAAGCGATCCAAAAAAGTGCCATACGGATCAAACACGCAATCGATGTCAAAGATATCGGCTATTCCCAAGAGCAAAACAGCTCCGGTGAAACCCAGCTTCAGCTTGATATCCAAAGCGATTTAATTATCGAAGAAGAGTTGAGTCAGATTGCAAGTGTCCATACCATTGCAAGTGAAGAGAAAGAGCTTCCTATGGTTCTCAATGAAAGCGGCCGCTTTTTTATCGCCTTTGATCCGCTTGACGGCTCCTCTTTAGTCGATGTTAATCTCAGTGTCGGTTCTATTTTCGGAATTTATGACGGAGCTTTTACCCCTACTAAAATGGTTGCAAGCTGTTATGTTGTCTATGGCCCGCGTGTTGAGCTGGTCTACGCCGATGAGCACAAAGTCTCCCTCTATCTCCTCCAAGCGGGAGAGTTTGAGTTTGTGAAGCATATCCACTTGAATGAAAAAGGGAAGATCAATGCACCCGGCGGTACACAGCAGTGTTGGGCACCGTTTCATAAAGCGATGATCGATTCCTTCTTCGCACGCGGCTATCGCCTCCGCTACTCCGGCGGTATGGTTCCCGATTTGCACCAAATCCTCCTCAAGGGGGGCGGATTATTCAGCTATCCGGGTGCCAGTGATAAACCGGAAGGGAAACTTCGTATGTTGTTCGAGGTATTTCCTTTCGCCTTTATCTTCGAAAAAGCCGGAGGTAAAGCGGTGGATGGAACCAAGCGGGTTTTAGAAAAAGAGCCTGCACACGTTCACGATACCAGCCCATGCTTTTTCGGTTCATCTGAAGAGATAAACGAGGTTTTGAGTGTCTATGCCGGAGCAGAGTGAATACGAAGCACAATTGGATGAAGCTATAAAAATTCTCCAAGAGTGCCAACAAGAGCAGAATGTGAGCAGTTGCTATGTCTGTGAAAAATGTATCGGGTGCGAAATTCGCGCCAAATACATCCGTGCCGTCTATGAGAGTATGTCCAAAGGTGAAACCGGCGGGTTTGATTTTTAATAAGGAAAATAAATGAAAAACTATATTACCACCCCTATTTATTACGTTAACGGCGAAGCCCATATCGGTCATGCGTACACAACGTTCATCGCCGATACGTTGGCACGTCATTCACGCCTTCTCGGAAACGAGACCTATTTTCTTACCGGAACGGATGAACACGGTCAAAAGATCGAAGAGGCGGCAAAAAATCTCTCCAAACCGACACAGCAGTTTGCCGATGAGATCAGCGCGACGTTTCGTACGTTGTGGGATGAGTTTGATATTAGTTACGATCAATTTATCCGTACTACCGATGAAACCCATAAAAAAGGGGTTCAAGCCGCATTTTTAAAAATGCATGAGAACGGTGATATTTATAAAGACTTCTATGAGGGGAACTACTGCGTCAGCTGTGAAAGCTTCTTTCCCGAATCTCAACTCATGGACGGCGGCGGCTGTCCTGATTGCGGCAGAGCGACTACCATCGTAAAAGAGGAGAGTTATTTCTTCCGTCTCTCCAAATACGAAAAACCTTTGTTAGAATATTATGAAGCCCATCCTGAATTTATCCTCCCTAAATCACGCCGTAACGAAGTGATCAGCTTTGTTAAGGGGGGATTGAATGATCTCTCCGTCACCCGAACCAGCTTTAGCTGGGGTGTTCATTTGCCCGAATCGTTGAATGAGCCGAAACACGTTATGTACGTTTGGCTTGATGCCCTGATGAACTACGTCACGGCTCTCGGATACGGCTCTGATGAAGCTAAAATGGAGTTCTGGCCTGCGACTACCCAATTGGTTGGTAAAGATATCCTCCGTTTCCATGCGATCTACTGGCCGGCATTTTTGATGAGCCTCGGATTGCCGTTGCCGAAACATATCGGTGCGCACGGATGGTGGACACGCGACGGCGAAAAGATGTCAAAATCCAAAGGGAATGTTGTCGATCCGCGTGAGGTTTCCAAACACTACGGTGTTGAGAATTTCCGCTATTTCATGATGCGTGAAGTACCGTTCGGACAAGACGGTGATTTCTCTCAACGCGCATTGATCGACCGTATGAACTCCGATCTCTCCAATGATCTAGGGAACCTTTTAAACCGTATCATCGGAATGTCAGAGAAATACTCCGACTTTGTCATCAATAGCTGTGATGTTGAGAAATACCATGCCAAAGAGCTGAATGATGCCCATACCCTCCTAAACTCTCTTGAGACCTATCTAGGTGAGCTTCAGCTCCATCGTTACCTCGAAGAGCTGTGGAAAGTATTCACCATCGGAAACAAAGCGATCGAAGAACACGCTCCATGGGTGAAGATCAAAGAGGGTCGTAGCGATGAAGCCCTCGCAACGGTTGCATTGGTTGCCAATCTTTTGGCAAAAGCTTCCGTGATGCTCCACTCCATTATGCCAACCACTACCGCTACGATAGCCGACGCACTCGGATTTGAGATTACGACCGAGAGTTATAACCGCCTCATTGTTAATAAAGGGCTTCTAGAGACCTTTACGATCAAAAAAATCCCTCCTCTATTCCCACGTGTGGATGAACCGTTGATGCAAGAAGCTCCTAAAGCAATGATAGAAGAAGCTCCCAAAGCGGAACCGAAGCCTAAGATGGAAGATAAAAAAGAGACAACCGTCTCCGAAGATGGTCTTATAACTATCGATCAGTTTTTCCAGACCTCTATCAAAATCGGAACCGTTTTGGATGCCGAAGAGGTACCGAAAAGCTCAAAACTTCTCAAACTCCAAGTCGATTTGGGTGAAGAATCTCCGCGTCAAATCGTAGCGGGTATCCGTGAGTATTACAGTGCCCAATCGCTAATCGGAACCCAAG
The DNA here is from genome assembly GCA_002742695.1 of Sulfuricurvum kujiense. Taxonomy (GTDB): domain Bacteria; phylum Campylobacterota; class Campylobacteria; order Campylobacterales; family Sulfurimonadaceae; genus Sulfuricurvum; species Sulfuricurvum kujiense_A. The sequence continues at coordinate 28,590 of DLUI01000160.1, forward strand.
TGTGTGTTGTCGCAAACCTCAAACCCGCTAAACTGATGGGATTGCTCTCTGAGGGGATGATATTAGCGGCCAAAGATTCTGAAGGACTTTGTTTGGTTCGACCTGAAAAACGACGCATCAGCGGAAGTTCGGTGGGATGAGAGTCGAAAATATCCTCGCACTCAGCAAAGGGATACTCCTCGGAGACCCCTCTGTCACTCTTTTTGAAAGTGTCGTATTCGAACCCTCAAAAGTAAAGCGCGGATCATTTTTTATCGCCTATTCCCCTGAGGATATCCCCGAAGCTCTCCTAAACGGTGCTTACGGTGTCATGTTTGATAAACCGACCCAGATTAGTGATAGCGAAATAGCTTGGATTAAAGTCGATAATATCGATAACGCCCTCAAAAAGCTCCTCCGGTTTTACCTTCTCGAAAAAGAGCTTCAAACCTATGCATGTGATCCGATAACGTTGCATCTCTCGACCATGATTTCAACCCCTGCCAATTTTTGCAATGTTGAGGGGTCAATGCGGGATATTTGGGAAAAGCTGTGGCCGCTGGAGAAAAAGTCGATCGTCCTTTTCTCACCTGCCCTAACGGATCCCGATATTTTTATCGAGCACTCTCAGCTTATCCGAGCGCAGGAAAATACGATTACGATTATCGAGCAAACGTTGTTTGAAACCTCCTTTATACATAACGATACCTTTTATGAGCGGCAAATGCTATCCCCGTTTTTTATCCCTTATCTCGAACATATCCTTTTTTTCTATACCTTTTTACGGATACCGTTTCAAATACGGGGATTTAGTAAAATGGGGCACTTTATCCCTGTCTTTACGAATTCGAGATTAGAGAGCAAAGAGTTCGGGAGCAGTGACCGCGTCGTCATTTTCGAACCGCTGTTAGAGCTGATCGACGAGCAGATCGATTTTCTTGATGCACAAGCTTCATGGGCAAAAATTATCTATTTGCTCCCGGAAACAATGCGTTCTAGCTTGACCATAGGGATCGAAAATATCTTTTTCTATCGCTACAGCGAAGAGGTACTAAGTATCTTGCAATCCAAAACATTTCATTTCGCCCTCGTCGCGGGTGTGGATAAAGGGATACTCAATCCATCCCGCTCCGCCATGAAACAACTGGAACTCGATTTTTAACCGATCCGTATCTCTTTTAACTCTCTTCTCAAACCTCTCTCATTCTCTAAAATAGTCCGTACCAATGCGTGGAACTCTTTGGAGTGATTCATATGGCGTAAATGGGCTAATTCATGAACAATGATGTAGTCGATATGTTCGTAGGCCAGTTGCATCATCATCGTATTAAGTGTCACAATCCCCTCACTACTGCAGCTTCCCCACCGTCGTCGCATCTTTTTAAAACGTATCTCTTTGGGGTGTAGATTCATCTTTCGTGCGTAATGCGATACTCGAGAGGGAAGTGTTAAAAGTGCTTCATTTTTGTAAAAATGATGGTAATATTTTTCAATATCAATGCTGTTTTTAGCTTTTTCGAGTGTTTTAATCAGTTGGGGCAGTTGTAGCAGTGCGACACATTCACCTCGAAATCGGATCGATTCACCGAGTATATGATGCTGTTGCTGACGAGAAGCGATCGCACTCAGTTTGGAATGTATCCACCCTTCCCTCTCTCGTAAAAGTATACGAATACGCCGCTCGTCTTTGATCGGTGTCCGTACACATACTTCTGCGTTATGGGTTATCGTAATATAGGTATTACGATTTCGTGGCCGATAGTGAATCGTAATTGGTGAAGTAAGGTGATTAAACATACGCTATAGGATCAACCGCTCCGGCACGTTCAAACCCGCGCAGACGTAATCGGCAGCTATCACATACACCGCACGCCATCTCTTCGCTTTGATAACAGCTCCATGTAAGATGAAGCGGTGCACCCATTCGAAGTGACTCTTCAACAATTTGAGATTTTTGCAGATGCACGAGAGGCATCTCTATCGTAATATTTGTCGTCTCTTTAGTTCCCAAGTTTGCCGCGTTCTGAAATGTCTCAATAAAGGCTTCCCGACAATCAGGATAACCGCTGCTGTCCTCTTCGACGACTCCGATAGCGATAACACTGCACCCCTCTTTTTCGGCAATCGCCGTGGCGATAGAGAGAAAGATCCCATTGCGAAAGGGGACATAGGTGATGGGGACGCCCGCTTCGATCCCCCCTGTAGGAACCGCTATCGTGTGATCGGTCAACGCCGAAGCTCCAATGGTTTTGAAAAAATCGAGATCAATTTCGTATTTTTCACTCACCCCTAAATCGTCGCAAATAGCACGAAAGCAGGAGAGCTCTTTTGCTACGGTGCGTTGTCCATAGTTAAAATGGAGTGCCACGATCTCGTAGCCGCGTGAACGCATAATATAGGCGACAAGGGTCGAATCCATCCCGCCGCTCATAATACAAAGTGCTTTTTTCATAATAGTTACCCTTTGTGCGTGATTGTACCAATGGGTTGCTTATGTTACAATACCGCCATGATAGAACTTGATAACCGAACCGACAAAAACTATAATTTTGCCCTTTTAGAGCAAATTGCCGCTACCCTCTGTACCCAAGAGATTGAGTTGATCCTCACCGATAACGACGAGATTGCGCAGATTAACCGCGAATTTCGCGACATCGACAAGGCGACCGACGTCCTCAGCTTTCCGAGCGATCCCTTTCCCGGTGCTCCGTTGGGGAGTATCGTTATTAGCGTTGACAAAGTTCAGAGTGTTGCCCATGAATTAGGTCACAGCGAGAATAACGAAATCGCCCTCCTCTTTATCCACGGGATGCTCCATCTACTAGGATTTGATCACGAAATCGATAAGGGGGAGATGCGTCAAAAAGAGGTAGAACTGATTGAGCGGTTCAATCTCCCTAAAAGCCTGATTGTTCGTACACTCGAAGAGTAACTATTGCTCCTGCGGGGGAGTTTTTTTAATATACCCCAGATCATCCAGCTTATTATAGATGGATGAAATCATCCCTCCGGTAGCCTCTCCCCCGTGTCCTCCGTGTTCCACCATGACCGTTACGATAAACTGCGGATTATCGGCAGGTCCATACGTGGTAAACCACGCATGAGAACGGCTGAAATAGTCCATACTGTGTTCACTCTGCCGCTTTTTAACGTTTTGTGCAATCCCCGTTGTTTGTGCGGTTCCGGTCTTTCCTGCTATCGGAAACCGTGTATGGATAAAAGCCTTTGCGGTTCCGCCGGGGTCATTACAGACACCTCGCATCGCATTTTGTACAATAGGAAGTTTTTGTTTCTCTTGGGGCGTTAAAACATCCAAAGGCTTAGGCATATAAGGATTATTACCGATCGTTTTTGCAATATGCGGTATTGGGAGAACTCCTGTTGCCATCAAAGCCGTCTGCTGAGCAATCTGCATCGGTGTAACGAGAAAATCGCCCTGTCCAATCGACGTATTAAGGGTTTCACCCTGATACCAAGGTTTATTAAATTTTTCCCGTTTCCACGCCCGACTCGGAACGGTACCGATAAATTCATTCGGCAAATCAACACCGCTCTTTTTGCCCAATCCCATACGCATCATGCCGTTGCTCATCCGCTCGATTCCCACTTGCAACGAACCTTTATAAAAATAGTCATCACAGCTTTGTGTAATCGCTTTTGACAGGTCCGTTGACCCATGTCCATGATTTTTCCAACAACGAAATGCACGATTGCCCAGTTTCATAGACCCGCTGCAATCTACGCTGCTGTGTTCATCAAGCATTCCTGAAGTAGCATAGATAAGTCCCATACCGGTCTTGATTGTCGATCCGGGAGGATAGAGACCATTGATCAGCTTGTTGGTAAACGGAGCATCTACACTCAGCATCAGAGCATTCCATTCACTCGAGCTTATCCCCGATACAAACGCATTAAGATCATATTCTGGATAACTTCCGGCAGCATACACGGCACCGTGAATATCCATAACCACAATAGCTCCGACACGCTTTTCAAATGCTTGCGTAATAAAATTTTGAAGATTCATATCTATATTTAGGACTAAATTACGATTCTCTTGTGTTGCACTGCGTCCTATCTCTTCAATTTCGACGTTATGGGCATTTACCTTGATTCGTCTCTCCCCTGCTATCCCTTGTAAATAACGGTTGTAATATTTTTCGATACCATTTTTTCCGACATGTCCTAGCAGTTGCAAAGAAGGATCGGCATTAATCTCTTTTTGATTGGCTTTTGCCACATATCCTATAAGGTGGGACCCTACCATCCCATAAGGGTACAACCGTTTCGGTGATGGCGATATTTTAATCGTATCCCGTAAATTCATCAAGGCATATATCGGTATAACCGTTTCATGAGGGACGAAATCTACAACATCGATAAACGCATGGTTATAATAAGAGTCTTGCTGTTTGTAGGTCTTTGCTATTTTTTTACCATCCAACGTGGGAATCATAGAGAGGAGATAGGCAATCTCTTTGTCCAACAACGTAGTATCTTTCCCTTTGGTCAGATGGGGAGCAAAGGCAATTTTAAACCCTAATTCATTAATCGCTATCGGCTCATTGTTACGATCCAATATCTCTCCCCTTACCGGAGCGGAGAGCTCAGATTTAATACTATTGTTTTCAGAGAGACCTTCATAATACTCATTAAATTGGATCGAGAGATGAAATACTCTAACCACCAAACCTATCCAAACAATGATAAAGAACGTCAGTAATATTTTAATTTTCATACTAATGCCGCAACCACTAAAAATTCAATAATCATATAGAGCCCTATATGCCAGTCAATAGCAGGTACATTTAACAGGAGTACCTGATTAACGAACCATACAAATAGCCAATATCCGGGATAAGCAAGGGCTACCATAATAGCCGCCATACAAATTTTACACTGAATGATCTGTTCAATTTTGGGGAGGAGATATTGTGACAGCAACGTGAAAAATACAATCGTACTACCAAACCAAAACCCTTTTTCAGCTTCAAATACCAGCAGCATCAGCGAAATAATGATCAAGCCGAATAAATCGTGTTTCATCAATGCATCGTAATAGAAGAAAAAAAGGATCGCCAATAAAGGGGGCAATAAAAGATACATGCTGCTTAAGCTGATATAGACAACGAAAAGTGCGACTAAAAAAAGCCGACTTATAACGTTTTGATAAGAGAAACTTCGTTGCATACCGGAAAGTGTTTACATTTAATACAATCTGCCCAAATTTTATGTTCAGGGATAGATTCTTTTGGAATTTCAATAAATCCCAAACGTTCAAAAAAGTGTTGTTGATATGTCAACGCCAAAACCTCTTGTAATCCTAAACGTCGCCCCTCTTCACATGCATTTTCCACTAAAGTAGTTCCGATATTTTGCCCGCGATACGCTGTATCGATAATCATTGAGCGAAGTTCTGCCAATACCGGAGAATGGATATGCAATGCGACAAAACCGACCAGTTTTTCCCCATCCATCGCTAAAAAATACGAACGGATGTTCGTGGCGATTTCGTCGTTGCTGCGTGGCAGAATAACACCGCTCTCTATTTCAGGCGCAACCAACAGCTGCATTGCCGATATATCGTTTAGTGTCGGTTTTTTATAGGTGATACTCATACATCGTTACTTTTAAGCAATCGATACAAATGTTCAACTATCGCATCGACTCCGCGACGTTTAGAGTTGGAAACCATAATTGCACCCGGAAACCGTTTTTTCAGTTCGGAAAGCTCTTTTTGGTTCAGTTTATCAATTTTAGTAAAAATAGTCACGATCGTTTGATCAGGGGTGCATATTTCATTTAAATAACTATCTACTGAGCGGTCAATCTCCAAATCGGGATGGCGACAGTCAATCAGATGGACAAAAATACGAATTTGTTTCCGCTGGGAAATAAAATCAGTGAGGTTGCTTTCCCAATCGGTTTTAAGCGACTTTGCCACTTTTGCGTATCCGAATCCCGGTAAATCGACAAATTTTGCATTAAGGCGCTCATTGGTTTCTCGATCGGCAAATACAACATCGAAATAGTTAATAAGCCGTGTTTTTCCCGGTGTTGCAGAAACTTTAGCCAGTGATTTTCGCTTAGTTAAGGTATTGAGGAGTGAGCTTTTCCCAGTATTGGAACGGGCCATAAAGGCCACTTCGTTTTGGTACTCATTTTCCGGAGTCACACGAATGGTAGGAGCTGACGTTACGAACGACGAATCAATAATTTCAATCATTGAGCCGCACTTTTTTGTTTTGTTTTTTTATCTTGGACGGTGAAGGTCATAATGACAGGTTCGTTATTAGCACTCTCAGCCGAAGCATTCCCGACAATCGTATTGACGACGACTTTATCCCCTTTTACACGTCTAAAATCATCCAAACGGATCAAATCGACTTTTTTATAAAAATGGTATTCACTTTTATCAGGTAAATAAATAGCCGTTTGCGATTTCCCTTTGTATCTCTCTTTAAGTTCGGTTACGATGTAAAACGATACATCCCCCTCCGCTAAATATTTAACCGGATTTTTATCTTTGTCGGTATAAATCGTCACTTTTGTGGCATTCAGTTCATCCAGCCCTTTGGTCACTTTGACGTTACCGGTAAAGACCGAAATCCCTTTTAGCTGATCCCCGTTAAAATTATCAGAAATCACTTTTAACTCTTCACCCCATGTTAGGGTAAACAATAAAGGGGCTAAAAAGAGTAGGTTTCGTATCATCATTATTTTCCTATTTTAATTGGTAACTGCCGCGCACCTGATTCGCGGATACGGTATCGAGTTCGGTATTATAAAGCAATTTCGTCCCCTCTACACGATTAGCGTTTTGGGTAATGACAAAAGAACCTTTTGTTTGAACCAAAGATCTTTGAGAGTCATAACTCCCCTCATGGGAGCGAAATTCTAATCCATCTGCTCGTACATAATGGACATTCCCATCAAGTTGAATAATCTTATTTCGATACTCTGCATCATCGGATCGGATGGACTGAAATAAATTTTTCGTATTATCGCTAAATTTCGCTGATGTTATCACATAATATTCATCAAATTTTTTCCCCTCAACCCCCGATAATATATGATCGATCCCTTTATGGGAGATTTCATACAACGTAAAGTCAGAGAGCTCGATTTTTGGGATTTCACCCGATTCTTGAGTCGATGTATAATTGGGGGAAAAATAGCCGTACATCCCCATCAAAAAGGCTACAATCAAGAGAAAAAAGAGGTTAATCGACATTTATATCCACTGCGCTAAAAATTTTTCTTCTTCACCGTTGCGGCGGATCACTTTTTCAATCATTTCCCGTACACATGCATCGCCGCCTTTGCGATCCAAAACTTCTGCAAACGTTTTCAGATACTCAGAGCCGTCTTGCGGTGTAAAAGCCTGCCCCGACCACTGCAAAAGATTGTAATCGTTCAGATCATCGCCGATAACTGCTACTTCATGCGCTTCAATCCCAAGCTCGGTACACAGTGCCATGGCAACGGCACGTTTATCCTTCACCCCTTGATAGAGATGAGCAATATCGAGTTCTTTGGCTCTATGGGTCACGATACTGGAATCACGTCCGGTAATGATAGCGACACTATGTCCCATTTTAACCCATGCTTTGATCGCAAAACCGTCTTTGACATTGAAGTTTTTGAGTTCTAACCCCTCGGCGGTGTAGATGATTTTACCGTCACTCATACATCCGTCAACATCCAAAATCAGGAGTTTAATCATAAAACCCCTTTGGTACTTGGAACTCCGGCACGCTCATTAGGGGCCAATGCACGGCGAAGGGCAACGGCAAGCGATTTAAACGCCGCTTCAATAATATGGTGTTTGTTTTTACCGCGTACCATAACGATATGTGCAGTAATTCCCGCATTAAAGATAACGGCACGGAAAAACTCTTCGGCAAGTTCTGCTTCAAATGACCCTATTTTCCCAGAAACAGGAACATCATAAACTAAAAAAGGTCGATTACTCAAATCCAGATCGCAGCTCACCGCCGCTTCATCCATAACCACAACTGCACTTCCGAAACGCTCCACTTTCTCTATCGGATAGATCGCTTCGCGCAGTGCTTGTCCTAATACAATCCCGATATCCTCGACACTATGGTGATCATCAATATGGACATCACCCTCACACGTAACACTCAAATCGATCTGGGCATGTTTGGCAAAGCTCTCCAACATATGATCCAAAAAACCTACTTTGGTAGAAATCGTACTTTTCCCCTCACCCGCAATGGTGAGGGATAAGTCAATGTCAGTCTCTTTAGTTTGGCGTTTTTTTTGGATCATCTTATTCCCTTATAATAAAGGAGCCTTCGAAATAGCCCCGTGAAATGAAATCGCGCGCTTCGGCTTCACTTTTAAATCCGCCGAGCCATACACGAAATAAACGTTTGTTATTATACTCTGTATCTTTAATGATTGCAGAATAACCGTTATAGGAAGCATACTTTTGCTTTGTGCTCATAGCCCCTTCAAACCGCTCAAATGAGCCGATTTGAACAAAAAAAGCATTCAAAACGGATTGTTGCGGCCCTTTCGCCAAACGTCCCATATCGATAGTGCGCATTGATGAGGGTTCAAATCCTAAAACCTCTAGCGTTACCGGAGCCGTCCCTTTTTTATTAAGCCCGATTTTCTCTCCAGCCGCATAAGAGAGATCGATGATACGGCTCTCGACAAATGGGCCTCGGTCATTAATCCGAACCACCGTTTGTGCACCGTTTTCGCTATTTGTCACCCGAACGACGGTATTCATAGGGAGTGTTTTATGGGCTGCCGTCATCGCATACATATCATAGGCTTCCCCGTTAGAGGTTGATTTACCGTGAAAATCAGGTCCATACCAACTCGCTCGGCCGCTGAAACTATCCCCTACCCGCACAACGGTCGGATAATACTCTTTTCCAAAGACGGTATAGGGGCGCATAGTTGCGTGAAGTTCACCATTTTTTTTGTAGACATTTGACGGAGCCATTGCTAAGTGCTCAGATGGATATTTTTGAGAAGGCTTCGGCTGATAGGAGTAGGAGCCGCTGTTGGTCGTACATCCGCCGAATAAAATAATTAGACATAACAGAAGGGTTTTAATCACCAATTTTTACTTCCTCCCCATCATGCAACGCATTGGATATAAACGGATTTTTTAATTTGAGTTGTTCAAGGTTGATATTATACAGTGTTGCGACTGAAGCGAGGGTTTCGCCTGAACGTGCACTGTGCAGACGCGGTTTTTTCAAAAACGGTTTATTAATGGGTATTTTCACCCGTCGATTGAGATTACGTTCATTATCATCTCCGATCATATTCTCCATCATAATCGTTGACTTAGGTACGTTATACCGTTTTGAGAGCTG
>DLUI01000009.1 GCA_002742695.1 Sulfuricurvum kujiense
TTCTGAAATTAAACATTATGGATGTAAAGTAGCTATTGATGATTTCGGCTCAGGCTACTCCAACTTTGAGCATTTGGCCAAGCTTAATATCGATTACATTAAAATCGATGGATCGCTGATTCTGGGCATTGAAGATACCTTGATTTCACAGGTTATCGTTGAGATGCTCTCTGATTTTGCGAGAAAAATGGGGATCAAGACGATTGCTGAATTTGTTAGCAAAGAGTCTATAAGCGCAAAAGTAAATGCTATGGGTATTGATGAATCTCAGGGCTTTCTATACGGTCAAGCGATCCCTCATAGTATGCGGATGAATCACTTTATTCACTACATACCCGAAAAAGAAACAGCTAAAGTGGTATACTAAGTTTCCTCATTTAAAATATAAAGAGAGAGAAAAAAAATCATGCAGAGTTCCTTGGCATTATTAAAAGATTTGGCAGAAGAAAAAACACTCCTCATTGTGGAAGATGATGAACAAATAGGTGAAAAACTAGCCCAAATCCTCTCCAAATTTTTTAAACATACCGAGCGTGCTGAAACTGTTTCTACGGCTCTAGCCCTCTATCATGAAGCAAAAAATGATAATAAAGTTATATTAATATTAACAGATATTAATCTTGCCAATGAGAGTGGGATTGATTTAACCGCCCAGATTAAAAAAATTGATCCGGATCAAAAAGTGATCGCCATTTCGGGTACCGAAGATCGATCGGTATTTGTCGAATCGATCCGATGCGGAGTCGATCGGTTTATACTGAAACCGATCAGTCATGATGAACTCTTTGACGCCATTATTAATGTATTACAAAAAATTGAATATGATCTGGAGCTTAAAAAAAGTCAGCAATTGCTCAAAGATTCAAAAGAATATGCCCTGAAACTCCTCGAAGAACAGGATCAGTTTTTGAAAAATGCGATCCACGAAATCCATACGCCTCTTGCCGTTATCATTACAAACATCGATCTGCTACGGATGAATGGAATCGATAATGAGTTTCTAAACTCTATTGAAGCGGGATCACGAATTATCCAAAACAGCTACGAAGATATGACTTACCTGATGAAACGCGACCGCGTAAGTGAACAAATGAGTCCAATAGATGTGGTCGAATTTATTCATGAACGTGTACGCTATTTTACGTGTATCGCTGAAGTTAATGAGCTTACTCTTTCGGTGCGGGTAGGTCAGCCAAACCTTCCTTGGATAAATTTTAACGAACTAAAGCTTTCCAGACTTATTGATAATACCCTTTCCAATGCTATCAAGTATTCTTATCGCCCGGGAGAAATTAGTGTTACAGTAGGGTCTCGAAAAGGGGAACTTTTTTTTGAAATCCGCAATCACGGCCCTATAATCAAAGATAAACAGAAAATATTTCAACGTTTTCACCGTGAATCCGATCACAAAGGGGGATACGGTCTGGGACTGAGTATTGTCGCCCAAATCTGTGAAGAGGAAAATATTGCGATTGAAATCTCATCTACCGCTAAACTTGGAACCTCGTTTCGCTATATTTTTGAAAATGCGACACTCTTGCAACATAACTCACCTACAATGACGCTACCAAAGCACAGTGGAGTGACTACGTGAAAATACTGTTATTAGAAGACGAGTTTATGCTGGCGCGTTCCATTCGAACCTACCTCCTTTCTCGTGGCCATTTTGTCGATCATTACGATAACGGGCAAGAGGTTTTAGAAGTCATAGAATCCCAAGCACACGATTTTTATATTTTGGATATTAACACTCCTCTCATCGGAGGGTTAGAGTGCCTCAAAGTTATTGCAGAAAAATATCCCGATACCCCTAAAATCATTATTAGCGCCTATCATGATGTCGACTATATATCGGATGCATTTTCCTTTGGGTGCAGCGATTATCTCAAAAAACCGTTTAATCTGAAAGAACTCGATATCAGGATACACCATCTGACCGTTCAGGCAAAACCGAAAATCGAGCCGGTCAATGATCCGATTATCCATTTGAGTAACCACTATACCTTTAATAAAGAAAACTATCTCCTCTATTATGACGACAAAGTACAGCAATTTACCAAACGGGAATATTCGCTCATTATTTTATTTGTCAGTAATCTTGGACAAATAATGACCGATGAAAGTATCCGATCTTTTATCTGGGACGGAGAAGATACCGAATCTTCCACAATCCGCTCTTTGGTCAATCGTGTCCGAGCAAAACTTAAAGAGGATTTGATTCAAAACATCCGTGGATTCGGTTATATTATGAAAAGGGGAGATTTTGTCTAATATCATTCAGCGGCTTCAAATCGACAGTGCCAGCCGGTCAGTGCTTATTATTGATGATGATCCAGAATTGGCAGAATCGCTCAAACGAATTGTCCAAATGTTTTTTAAAGAGTGCGTTATTGCGACGGACGGAGAGGAAGGATTAAAAATCTACCGTAATAAGCTGAAAGCTAATGCACCCTTTACCCTTGTTATTACCGATCTTGAACTCCCAAAAAAAGGGGGACTTGGTGTCATAAAAGAGATTCGCGCTCTTTCAAAATCACAACCGATTCTTATCCTTTCCGCCCATGACGATGCCGATTTCATGGCTGAAGCGATTTCATTGGAAGTACAAGGATATCTTCTAAAACCTCTCTCAATGCCGAAATTTTTCCAGTATCTTGAAAAAATTCTTTTAGACCCCTCATCTAGTGTTGTAAAGCGGCGGCATACCGATCCCGTTACCCGATGGAAATTGCTTCCCGAACTGGAAGAATTTTTTCAATCTCCTCTTTCTGATCCGGTTGCCTTGCTCCGTATACGGGTTAATTATCTCTCCAATATCTACGAACTTGTAGGTGAAGAGTACGCAGACGAATACGTTAGTGAACTGGGAACACTGTTAGAGAGTCTTAAAATTAATTCAGAAGGTACATTCTACCGTTGCAGCCGTGATGAATTTTGTCTTGTTGTAAAAAATCAAAATCTTCAATTTGCCAATGTTCTAGCCAACGATATGGTCTCAATTGCACGCTATTTTCATACATCAGAAAAAGGGATCATTTTAAACTCCACGCTCTCCATTGGCATTGCATACGGAACCGAAAATTTATTGGCCAATTCCCGCTTGGCACTTGAAAATATTATTCATCCTGAGACGTCCGGTGTGATGGTGGTTACCCAAAGTGATGAGGAGCGTGATCAGACTATTTTGCATGGTCGAGAAGTATTAAAGATGATTTTTCAAGCCCTTGAAGAGGAAAATATTGTCCCTTATGTTCAGCCGATTGTAAATGCATCGAGCGGTGATATCGAAATTTTTAACAGCTTTGTTCGAATTCGTCAAGAAGAGAAAATATACGGACCGGAAACTTTTTTAAATGTTGCTATCAATACACACCAAATGACGATGATAACCCGCTCGATGATTCGGAATACTCTTAGCCTCAACGATACAATCAGCCCTAAAAATGCCATATTGACCGTTTGTCTAGCAGATGAAGATCTCAACGATGACGCACTCCTCTCCTACATCCAGTTTTGGACGGAACGTTACCGATTGGAGACTTCGAGAGTTGCATTTGAACTTGTCGGACGTGCGAAAGAGAGTCTATCCAACTCAATGTTCCCGCTTATAAAAAAGCTCAAAGCTAATGGCTATAAAATTATCTTAAACCGTTTTGGTTCGGGTGATTTTAACCTTGCCTACCTTTTTGAGCTAAAACCCGATTATATTAAAATTCATCCTGATCTGATAGCACAGATTCATGCCGAGCCAAAAGCTATTCAGATTATTCAAAAATTAGTGGATATAATTCATCTCGTGGGTGCAAAAGCGATAGCCACCCATCTCTCTACAAGCAATGAAATTGAATTGCTCAAATCGATTGATATCGATTATCTGCAGGGTTATGCCGTTGCAGCACCGTATGAAGTGAAATGATATGACAAAACAACGCCCTATAATTCTCCATTTTTTTGAAGATGATCGGGTCTTAGCACTTCCCGACTTTTTTCAAGAATCATTTGAAATCATCCCTATTTCTTTAAATGCTCCGCTTCTGGTCAGTGAATATATTGTAGGAATTATTGTCGATATCTCTGCCCTTTCGAGTTCGTTGTGCGACACTCTTTTGGCACATAACTCACTTGTCGGCAATATGGGAATCTGCCTTTGCACGGATAGCTTTCAGCCTAAACTGGCACAGGTCCTTTCGTTGGAAGCACAAACGGTTTGCATGGAGCGTGAATTGATTAGAAATACAAATAGAGTGGAATGGAAGCAATTAGAGCGTTTTTTTTCCTCCATCGCCAAAACGAATTACTATAACACGGCAATTACCCGGTCTTCATATCAAAAGCGTGTTCTGGATACTCTTCAAATTGTTGCCCACCAGTGGCGTCAGCCTATCAATCTTATCAGTATGGAAGCTATCAATATGATGGTATTGGCCAATATTGATAAAGCGGTCAAATCCTCTGAAGTAATTAAAAGCAGCGAATTCATCTCCCAACAAGTTTCTAGAATGTCTGATATCCTTAAAAGTATTCTTAATATGGGTAAAGACGAACGGATCAAACAGCTTTTCACCGTTCATGAGCTTACGGATTCCATAAAAGTGTTTTTTAACGAGCAATTTCAAAAAGAAGAGATTGACTTGGTAATCGATATTCTGGATGATGAGATACAAATCTATGGCTTTAAAACCGATATTGAAGAAGTCATCATGAATATTATTAATAATGCACGCGATGCCTATCTCGGAAATCATATCGAAGGGAAAAAAACGATTACGTTCCGAGCAGTTGCAGAAAACGACTCTTATATTTTTTCCATAAGAGATGAAGCAGGAGGAATTCCCGAAGAGATCCATAAAAAGATTTTTGAGCCAAAATTTTCAACCAAAGATAAAGGGGTAGGATTCGGGATCGGCTTGCATTTCGCACAGCTCACCATTGAAAAAGAGTTTGGAGGATCACTTACCCTTCACTCATTTCCAAACGGTTCCGAATTTCAAATTCAACTTCCGCGAAACGATCTAAGGAATCTCACTTTTATTCATTAAAAAGTACGAATTTGTAAGATTAAACCGCTATCATTCGTCACACAATATACCGGTAATCTTTTACCGCAGACTTTTTAGATTTAGTGATGATTTATGACATACTCCACGGACACTTCAGCCGAAACGACATACGAAAATTTACTCGATGAGATCATTGCCAAAGCACGACAAAAAGGGGCGAATATAACCTCTTGGACGCAATCTCAAAATGGGAAAACGATTATTCATATCCCCGAGAAACTTCCGATTTACTATCTTAGTATGGATGCTGCGGCAGATAGCTTAATACATCAATATAAGTTGCTTTCTGAATATCGATACCTTTACCAAAATGCACCTCTCGCGGTTAAACCGTTCGCTACTCAAGGTTCAGGAGAACCCAAAAGCTCTCTCAATGCGCAAGGATTATTTGAGTGTGACACGTTGATTAATAATATGGATAATGAACTTTCAGGGACTGTTAAAAGAAAACTCCATTATGTGATTGAAAAAATTAATTCAACCCACCGCCTTAGCTCGTCAGATTTTGAACACTTTCAAAACTTTTTGATAGAACATTACCGCCAAAAAACAGCAGAAGCTCCGACAACGCAAAAGAAAAAACAGTATCAGATGTTTATCCGCTTTCTCGAAGAGATAAGCCAGTCGGATATTTAAGAGGTTATTCGAGCATCTCTTCAGATTCACCGAGCTGTAAGATACCCTGCTCTGCCAATGCCTGAACCGCATCAACAATTTTACGCTGAGCACCTTCTACCTCTTTCATCTTAACGGCACCCAAGAATTGGAGCTCCTCGACAAAAGCATCTTTGGCACGCTGAGACATATTGGCGTAGAACTTCTCTTTAAGCTCTTCCGCCGCATTTTTGAGTGCCAGCATAAGATCGTTTTTATCCACCGCTTTGAGGATTTCGCGGATACTGCTTCCATCAAGATCGACAATATCTTCGAAGGTAAACATCATCTCTTTGATCGATGCCGCCAGTTCCTGATCGAGCTGTTCGATTTGNNACTTTGTAGCTGGCGAGAGATTCGAGTTTGGATTCGAGAACGGCACTCACTCGTTTGATAATAGCCGGAGTAATATCCCCGAGTTTTGCCATACGCATGGCCACTTCGGCACGCAGATCATCAGGGAAGATATAAAGGGTCTCCGCAGCGGCGGAAGGGTCCATATGCGCTAAAATCAACGCAACGGTTTGAGGATGCTCGTTAATAATAAAGTCGGCAAGCTGCTGCGGTTTGATTTTAGATAGAAAGGCAAAGTTTTGAGTACCTTGCATACTCTTGCTTAACCGGTCTAATACCTTTTTCGCCTCTTCGGGCCCTAGTGCTTTATAGAGAATTTCACGGGCATAATCGAGACCGCCCGTATTGAGGTATTGGTTAGATTGGATAATGGCGTAAAACTCTTCTAAAACAGCTGCTCCGATATTTTTTTCTACAGAGCGGTTAGAGGCTATGAATTTTGAAACTTCGGTAATTGCTTCGACATTCATTCGAGAAAAGATAGTAGCCGTGGTGTCTTCACCCAGCTGCATCATCAAGATAGCAACTTTTTCTGCCATACCCATTTCGTCAAAAGCCATTTGCTGATTGGGGTTAAGATTCACGATTGCCCTTTACGAGAAAGGTTGCTGAAAAGAAGCGCTTTGATTAGCACTCCATCTCTATGACATTCCAAGGAAGCCCTTGAGTATTCATTTCATCCATAAATGGATCAGGATCAAGTTGCTCCATATTAAAGACACCTTGTCCGCTCCAGATACCCTGTACCATCAATTTCGCACCGATAACGGCAGGGACACCCGTCGTATACGATACCCCTTGGGATTTTACTTCGGCGTAGCACGCTTCATGATCTTTGACTTGATAGATGTAGATTTTTCGTTTTTTGCCGTCTTTGAGCCCTTCGGCAACAATACCGATATTCGTTTTCCCTTTGGTTCGAGGACCGAGTGATGCAGGATCAGGGAGCAAGGTTTTCAAAAATTCCATAGGGACGATTTTCATCCCCTGATGCTCAACCGGTTCGATTCCGAGCATACCGACGTTTTCGAGACATTTCATGTGGGTAAGGTAACTTTGACCGAATGTCATGAAAAAGCGGATACGTTTGAGCCCTTTGATATGTTTTACCAACGATTCCATCTCTTCGTGGTAAAGAAGGTAGCTGTCTTTTGGCCCTACTTCAGGATAATCCCACACCTGCATAATCTCCATCGGTGCGGTTTCAATCCACTCACCATTTTCCCAATATCGCCCTTTTGCGCTCACTTCACGGAGGTTAATCTCAGGGTTGAAGTTGGTTGCAAACGGATAACCGTGATCCCCTGCATTACAGTCGAGAATATCGATCGTATGGATCTCATCAAAATAGTGTTTTTGAGCATAGGCACAGAAAACATTGGTTGCACCCGGATCGAATCCGCTTCCGAGTAATCCCATAATCCCCGCTTCTTTAAATGCAGCGTCTCTCTCCCATTGGAGTTTGTATTCAAACTTCGCTTCATCCGGATGCTCGTAGTTAGCCGTATCGAGATAAGAGGTTTTGGTTGCGATACACGCATCCATGATCGTAAGGTCTTGGTAGGGAAGCGCAACATTGATCAAAACATCAGGAGAATATTTTTGGATCAAAGCGATCACTTCATCGGTATGATCCGCATCCACCGTTGTAATTTCGAGTGCACCTGCTGGAAGCTCACTTTGGATCTCTTCACAGCGCCAGATACTACGGCTTGCTAAAATGATACGATCAAATAGTTGGTTGTTCATGACACATTTATGTGCCACAACGCGCCCTACTCCGCCGGCGCCGATAATAAGTACAGTTGCCATAGCAAACCCTTGATTTAAAAATTATAGAAATTATAAGTGAAACTCTCTTACAAAAACGTTACAGATAAAATGCTCGATAAAGGGTAACACCCCAGATAACAGCCAGCATACTCAGAGAGAGGAATACCAGTGCTGCACCGGCATCTTTTGCTCTCTTTGCAAGTTCATGATGTTCAAACGTGACCAAGTCAACCGTTCGCTCAATCGCACTGTTAATGACCTCGGCAACGAGAGGGATAAACAGTGAGACGGCAAGTATTGCTTTAGAGACAAAATCAATCGGTAAAGAGCAAGCGACAATGATACCTGCAACAAATAAAACGATTTGAAGACGAAACGATTTTTCATTTTTTGTTATTTCTACAAGGCCGTTCAACGCATACGTAGTATTTTTAAAAAGTGTATAACGCGGTTTATTAAGCGCCATTGTCTTCTCCAGCAAGTACCGTACTCCATCCCTCATACAGTCCGTGTTCTTGGATTGCCGATTCATACAACGATGTCGTTGTCTCTTCAACCAAATCGGGGGTGATAGCTTCTGTTTTGAGAAGGACTACCCCATAGGCGTAATCGCTCTCATCATCGGTAGCGTAGTCTTTGACCGTGTAGCCGTGTGAAGCAAGTTGCGCAACTGCACGTTCCATAGAGCTTTTGGTTTGGAAAAAAAGATAGTGTTCAACTTCTCTAGGTAGTGAGAGATCATCTCCGGCTTCGACGAGAGCGGTAATGGTGTGACGGTTTTGAATACTCAAAAGTCCATAGGCGTCAGGATAGAGATTGTCGCTGTACATCTCCCATTTGCTGTCCTTGGACGAACCGCGTTCATAGACGTATCCCCCATGGCGGCTCATTACCTCAGAGCTGATGTTTTCGAACCGTTTGGATTGCGGTGCATAGAAATAAAATTCAGCCCACCCCTCTTTCATCACTCTTCCTGCAAAAAGGGCATCCAGTGAAGTATTAAGGGTAGCAATTAAATCATTGCTAAACGCTTCTAAGGCGTCTGTAACGCTGTCGGCTTTGACGAAAAGCCACAGGAGCCAAGGACGTTCCTCTTGAGGGGCTTCTTCGATGAGATCGAGTTCTATATCACAGCGATACGGTACATTTTCATCATCGAGGAGTTCGTAAAATTCTATCATTGACTAAAAACCTTATTTTTTTGTCATTATATGGTCTTTATTCTTGGTTTTCTCCCAAATAGCTCTTATGAAGTTTCACTTTGCTTGCTAACTCTTGGACACTTTTCGCTTCTATTAGGGGATGAGACTCTTTTGTTTGAAGCGTTTGAACGAATAACTGCATCTGTGCGGTTGCTTCAGCCGCAACCTCTTCCAAGCTTTGACGAATAGCGCGGTATTCGTGACGCTCATACGATTCGAGGGTAACAATCAACTCACTGAGTTTCCCTTTAGCCAGAACAAACTCTTTATGGAGTGTTTCAGCCGAGGAAAAAAGGCGAGAGAGGGGTACCAACGAGTCGGAAAGCTCTTTGGAGTGAGAGGTCATTTCACGCATCTGTTTAGAGGAGAGAACCATTTGCTGCATAATCAGTTCACTTTGTTCGCGTGAGCCGCGCAGTAAGGAGTCGTTTTCCAGTAACGAGGTGACAATCGATTCGCTTTTTGCCCCCAGCGTTTGAAGATGATGGGAGAAATCATGGACGATACGATCGAGCTCTTTTTGCAATACGGTGATGGTATGATCCGGATTTTGGTGATGAGAGAGTTGAATGACGAGATTATGTAACTCTTGGATCTGGGTACGGAGTTCTTTTTGATCCTCACTGCTCTCTCTGACGATAGTTTTGAGGTGATTGAAGTGATCTTGTTCCGCAACACGGAGTAGATCGATGTGGCGGTGAACCACGTTATCTAAACTTGGAAGTTCTGAGAGGGTAAACTCTTCAAATTTCCCCATAGCACTTTGCTGTTGTGCCAAAAGAGATTCGATTTTAGAGATAAAGTGTTTTTGGTTCGTCTGGATAACACCCAGTGCATCAAACTCCTCTTTAAAAACATGCCGTATTTGGTCATGGGTAGAACCTTCCATTTGGGTGATAAGCTCGAGGCGATCTTTCAAGATGGTTACTGAAGCGGATAAGGAGGTTATTTCATCCGTGATTTCAGTAAGACGCAAACGATCGGTATGGGTATTTATGACCGATACCGTCTGATTCATTATGCTCATTATGCTAGAGAGGAGAATTCCTACACTTAAAGACAAAAGGGACTCTTTGATGAGACTCATATCGATGGCAGGGCTGAGGATGAAGTGTAACAGTGCTCCTATGAAGCCCAAGGCAAACACGACGGGGGTATAATTGATTTTACTAGGGTCTTTATAGACAGCGGTATGTCGTAAAAACAATAGCGACATAGCGATAATAATGAGCAATAAATCGACGCTAATCATACTGTACCTTTTTTTGTAGTGATAATATCAAATAAGGATTGCGGCGATGAGGCAAAATAATCCCCATCTCCCTTCGAACTAAAACCCCATCCTGCAAATACACTAGTAATTCCGGCTTTTTGAGCGGCTTCCATATCTTTTGAGTTGTCACCGATCATTAAAGCATAATCCGTACCGAAATTATAATGGTAGTGATCGAGGTGACGGTGGAGCATTTGCGGATGAGGTTTAGGCAGATCAACATCATCCGCCCCGATAATAAGTTGAAAAAAAGAGTCCAATTCCAAATGTTTTAGCATCCGTTTAGCAAAAATACTCGGTGCATTGGTGGCAACTCCCATAATGACATTCTTGTCATAAAGTGCACTCAAAAGTTCACGAATCCCTTGATAGGGGGTGACATTTTGAATACACTGATCAAAATAATGGGTTTCAAACAGTTCCTTCGCCCGTGCTTCATAGTGGGATTGCCCGTAAAAAATCTCCGATAAATTACGTTCGGGCGCATTAATCGCATCAATAACAGCTTGAACACTCAGGGGATCAAGATTGTAGTAGGAAGCGCGGACATGGTTGATAGAGAGGGTAATGTCCAATCCCGAATCGATCAGGGTACCGTCCATATCAAAAAGTGCAATATGTCGCATTTATTTCATTTTTTCATAGAGTTCTTTAAGGGTTTGAACAAAGAGCGGATGCTCATTCGGGCAACGGCAAACACGATACGCTTCATAGCCGATTTTCTGGGCTACTTCCGCATATTCCATAGAGAGTTCAAAATCGGTTTCAGAATTATCGATGGTAAATGCGATCGGAACGATGATAACCCGCTTGTTTTGGAGTTCGCATAAAGCTGTTTCCAATGAAGGTTCAAGCCATTTCATCGGCCCTACTTTCGATTGATAAGCTAAATGGATAGCGTTAAAATTGAACCCTTTCTCTTGCATCAACGTTTTAAGTAGTTCAACATGGGCTTTTACATGCCGTTGATACGGATCACCTTGGTCGACAATTTTTTGAGGGAGTCCATGTGCTGAGAAGATAAGATCGAATGATTCGGCATGATCGTCATTCAAAGCCTCTTTAATCCGGTCTAACAAGCATAGATTGTAGGTTTTATGGGCAAAGAAATGTTTAATCTCAACCGTAATGACATCCCAGCCGATTTTCTGGGCAGCTGTTTCGAAATCATCCAGTGACGATTGAGTCGTGGTAGAAGAGTATTGCGGATAGAGAGGGATAAGGTATACTTTATCTATCCCCTGCTCTTTTAGCCGTTGCGTGACTTCGTTTGCCATAGGCGGGGTGTAGCGCATAACAAAATCAACAATAATATTCTCTCCGACAACCTCTTGAAGCGATTGAACGACTTTTTTTGTATGTTCGACAATAGGAGACTTTCCTCCGATTTGCCGATAGATATCTTGAGATTTTTCAGCGCGTGTTAATGTAATCATCCCGGCAATAAACCGACGTAAGAGAGAGCTTTTTGTACGTATAATATAGGGATCGTTGAACATGTTGTGCAAAAACATCTCAACTTCACCTAAATTGTTGGGGCCGCCCATATTGAGTAATACAATTGCTTCTCTCATAATGCTGATTATCCGTTCGTTTTTGAAGAAAGTGTACCATAACGCTCCGTTAAATTAGCGGATTATAAAAAAAACTAAAGCTTTTTAATCTATAATGACTACAACGCAGAAAAATGAGGAGGGTTAATGCTGATAAGGCGCACAGTGTTATCACTGATTTTACTGACAACTTCGGCTCTTGCTGATTTACAACGGCGGGAACCTTCCCTCTTTTTAGAATACGAACGAGAATTAAAAAAAACAAACGATTCTCTTAATGACGATGACCTATCGTTTACAAAAAAACTCCCTAAAATCTTAGTTGTTAAACCGATTCAAGCACCCGAACCGGCCGTTAAATCGGTTGCTGCACTAGAGACGACGGTCCTTAAAAATACCAAAGTCGATACCGATTTAATCGGAGAAGAGACAAAACCTTTTTTAGTGGTTACTAAGCCTGCTCCCATCATTTCCGCGCAACTTTGTCCGGATGATGTCAAGGTGGCGGAAGTTCCTAAAAACGTACCGCAAAAAATTATCAAAAATTTTAAAACTGTTAAAGAAAAAGTCCTTTCACGTGCGAAAGATTTTCTCGGAACTCCTTATGGTTTTGGAGATAAAGAGGGAGGGCGTACCGATTGCTCAGGTTTTACGCAGCAAGTGTACCGACCGTTTGGCGTCTCTCTTCCGCGTAGTGCATCGGAGCAGGCACTATTAGGTGAAAATGTCAGCTTGGATGATTTGCAAGTGGGCGATTTGCTCTTTTATCGCACCTACAAATCAGATCCATCCCACGTGGCCATTTATGCAGGTGATGGAAAAATAATTCACGCTTCCTTTGCCGCTAAAAAAGTTCAATATGATTCAATCCAAAAAGCGTATTACCGAGATCGCTTTATGTACGCTAGACGATTGGCGTTTAGCGATCCGGATCACGACGAGTAACGATGTCTACCCTCTATACAACACTAGACAAACACTGGCTTTGGAAAGAGGTATACACAAAGCTTGATATCTCATCGCCGGCATATCAGTATTGGAACGATACCCGACATATTAAACTTAACCGTTATGTATTTCTGGAAAAATACACCCTCCCCCCCAAATATTCCCATATTGAAGAAGATCTTACCGATCTCTCTGGATATCTTCCGACCCAATATGCCGCGACACAGCTGGGGATAGACAGTCATATTTTTGGATACAAAAAAATGAGGCTGTACAATCAGTTTGAATATAAATTTGTGAATGACATCAAATTTGTCAATCTCAAGCGGTTTTTTCTCGAGAACGGGATCAAAATCGGCAAAAAAAGCTATGTCCATCTCGCACGCCTCGATGAGTTGATTATTACAGCCGATTCGCGTTTTTATCGGATAGATGACAATTATGGAGTTGTTGTTTACGATTGAT
>DLUI01000104.1 GCA_002742695.1 Sulfuricurvum kujiense
AATGCGGTTGAACTCCAAGGGGCTCCGTGGTTATTATGGATTACCGACCTCTCACGTATGGACCCGTATTACATCCTCCCTATTTTGATGGGTGCGACGATGTACTATCAGCAAAAGATCACTCCGAGCAACTTTACCGATCCGTTGCAGGAAAAAATCTTTAAATTTTTACCGGTTATCTTTACGTTCTTCTTCTTCACGTTCCCGGCTGGGTTGGTGTTGTACTGGTTCGTCAATAACCTTTTCTCAATTGCGCAGCAATATCTTGTAAACAAACAATTCGAAGCGGCTCGTGCAGTACGTCACGAAGCTCATCTTGCGGAAAAGCATCATGAAAAAGATTGAAGCTCCCACTTTAGAAGAGGCATACGCTAAAGCGGCTTCAGAGTTCGGATGTTCCGTTACCGCACTTCAAGTCGAGATCGTTCAATTCCCTTCCAAAGGGGTATTGGGCCTTTTTAAAAAATCGGCGATTATCGTCGCGAATCTACCTCACTCCGTGGGAGTATCAACGGCGACTGCAGTAGTAGAAGACCCGGTTGTTGAAGAAGAACCTGCGGTTGAAGAAGAGAGTGAAACAGCTTCCGTATACGTTGAGCCTGAAGAGTTGGTATTGGGTGATGAGTTTTACGAACAAGCCGATGATTTTGAAGAAGAGGGGGAGATGGAAGGGGACTTCTATCAACTCTCAGCCCAAGAGTGTGCCGATGAAGTGAAAGAGCAAATTAACATCCTCTTTAAAGACATCTGTTTTGATATCAATGCTGTCGATGTCAGTGTCTATGATGAAAACACGCTCCTTGTCGAGTTCACCGGTGCCGATGCGGCATTGATGATCGGTAAAGAGGGATATCGGTACAAAGCTCTCTCGTATATGCTCTTCAACTGGATCAATGCGGTGTACGGAATGCAGCTCCGTTTGGAAATTGCGGAGTTCTTGAAAAATCAGGAAGAGTCAATCTCCCGTTATTTGATCAATGTCTGTGATGTTATCGATCAAGACGGCCGTGCGCAAACCAAGGTGTTGGACGGTGTATTGGTACAAATCGCCCTCAAGCAGTTACGAGATCGATATCCCGATCGCTATGTGGCTATCCGCTCGACCCGTGATGGCGGTAAGTTTATCATCATTAACAGTTACCACGAATATTGATGAACGACACTATTGCCGCTATCGCCACCGCACACGGCGTTGGCTCTATTTCGATTCTCCGTCTTAGCGGAGATCGATCACTCTCGATCGCTTTAAAACTTACCCAAAAAAGCAAACTTCAACCACGTTACGCGACCTTAACCTCTTTGCACCATAACGACGGCACGTTAATCGATGAAGCAATCGTAATTTATTTCCAAGCACCGCGCAGTTTTACCGGCGAAGAGGTCGTGGAGTTTCAATGTCACGGCGGGTATGTAGTCGCCGAATCATTGTTGCGCGCCGTTTTATCCGAGGGGGCACGTTTGGCGGAGCCGGGAGAGTTTAGCAAACGTGCCTTTTTAAACGGTCGTTTAGATTTGACTCAAGCCGAAGCAACCGCAGCCCTCATCGAAGCCAAAAGTGACGATGCCGCACGGATATTAGCGCGTCAGATGAAGGGGGAGTTGCGCGGATACATCGAGGGTATCCGTGATGCGCTTCTCGAAATATTGGCGTACTCCGAAGTGGTGATCGATTATGCCGAAGAGGATTTGCCTCAAGACGTTGTAGATCAGATCGAAGTCAAACTCGCAAACATCAAACATACCCTCTCCCGTACACTCGAATCGAGCCGCAGACGTTCAGGTTTAATGCAGGGATTTCGGGTTGCCATTATCGGCAAACCCAATGTCGGGAAAAGCTCTCTTCTGAATGCGCTTCTCGATTATGAGCGTGCCATCGTCAGCGACATTGCAGGGACGACTCGTGACACGATCGAAGAGCAGGTGCGTATCGGTACCCATTTGATCCGTCTGGTCGATACGGCAGGGATACGCAACGCTCACGATGAGATTGAGCGGATCGGGATCGAACGCTCTATTTCGGCGATTGAAAATGCCGATGTGGTCATCGCACTATTTGACTCTTCACGTGAGATTGATGGAGAAGATCGAGCTATTATCGATTTAATCGAGCGGTACCGCGAAGAGAAGCCTTTTATCTGTGTGCTGAACAAATCGGATTTACAAGAATCGTTTGATATTACGGCGATAGAGGGTTATACTCCTATTCGCTTGAGCTGTAAACAAGAGATGCAATCTCTTATCGATGTTCTGAGTTCTCTAATGGATTATGAAAATGACGGCGAGGAGATGATGCTGATCTCTCAACGCCAAATCAGTGCCACCGAAAAAGCCGTTAGATCGATTGATGAAGCGTATGAACCTCTAAGAGATGGAGAATTGGAGTTTTTTTCCTTTCACATCAATGCCGCGATACGTGCCGTCGCTTCAATTAGCCGACCGTATGAACTTGATGAGATGTTTGACAAGATGTTCGGACAGTTTTGTCTGGGGAAATGATGGGAACGATTATCGCGATTGATCTAGGACTAAAACGGATCGGATTGGCACTCAGTGCAGGAGCAGGAATCGTGACACCGCTTCCGGCAGTGGAACGGCGTAACCGTAACCAAGCGGCCAACGATGTCAAAAAAGTCTTGAACGAATACGAAGCAACGACGGTGGTAGTCGGTATCCCGATGGGAAGCACGACAGAGGATGAGATGCGCCGACGTGTTGCGCACTTTATGAATCTCGTCGAATTCGTAGGAGAGATCGCCTACCAAGACGAATCCCACAGCTCCCAAGAAGCCGAAGCGCTGATGAAGGGGGAAATCCGCTACAAACGCGACGGTCGGATCGACTCTCTTTCGGCTAAGATTATTTTAGAGCGGTATCTTAAAATATAACGCCGCTTCCTCTTCATCATCGGTGAGGGTGGCAAAATAGTCATCGTTTTCAAGTTTATCTTTTATGCTTGCGACACAATAGTCAAATCCAATTTCTCTCGCACTTTCTATGTCAAACACAAATCCCAATCCACTGAACTGATACGGCTCCTCTTGCTCGATGCAGAGCAAAATTCCCTCACATTTTTCTTCAAACTGCTCTACGATTTCCCGATAACCGACATTAAATTCGGTAGCGTGCCATCCCATATCTTCTAATATTTTATCGGAAAACTCGGCGATACCATCACCACTCGTGTCATCGTATAAAGCACGTTTTTGGTTATATCCGATAATACTTTGCCATGCACCGGAAGCTTTGATAAGGAGCCGATCATCATCTTCTACAATACGGTAATCTTTTCCGAGCATTTCAGAAATAGGTCGGGATAAATTTGTAGCAAGGGGAGACAATGGGGGAATTGAACCTTCATAAATTGCGATTAGATCAGGTTTAAACGGCTCAAAGACGATTTTACCGTCATAACGAACGGCGAACCGTTTTGCCGAGTTGGCGGCACGTAAAAAATCATCTTTGGCAACGATAATGATCTCTTTAAAAAGGTTGAACTTTTTCATTAAAAATGCCTCTTTTTTTTGGGTGAATTGTAGCATGGGATCGTCGCACCATCCTTAGTGAACGATTTAGCATAAGGATATAAGGGTGCGCTAATTTATTTTTATGCAAAAGTGGAGTATAATTCGCCAAATTTTAAGCCTATGAGCTTACTCTAAGGATACCTTTATGGCATTGAGCGTCTACTACGATAAAGATTGTAATATCGAATTAATCAAAAGCAAAAAAGTGGCAATGATCGGTTTTGGATCACAAGGTCACGCACACGCGGAAAATCTTCGCGACAGCGGTGTTGAAGTTGTTGTCGGTCTTCGTAAAGACGGTAGCTCATGGGCAAAAGCGGAAGCTAAAGGGTTCAAAGTTATGACGGTAGCAGATGCATCTGCGTATGCAGATGTCGTTATGATCCTTCTTCCGGATGAAAACCAAGCGGAAATTTACAAAAACGAAATCGAGCCGAATTTGAAAAACGGTGCAACGATCGCATTCGGTCACGGGTTCAACATCCATTACGGACGTATTCATCCACGTGCTGATATCAACGTAACGATGATCGCTCCTAAAGCACCGGGTCATACCGTACGTTCAGAGTTCGTTCGCGGCGGCGGGATTCCCGATCTTATCGCGGTAGGACAAAATCCTAGCGGGTCAACAAGAGAGCTTGCCCTTTCATACGCATCGGCTATCGGTGGCGGACGTACAGCGATCATCGAAACTACATTTAAAGACGAAACAGAAACTGACCTTTTCGGAGAGCAAGCGGTTCTTTGCGGCGGTGCGGCATCTCTCGTTCAAGCGGGATTCGAAACATTAACTGAAGCGGGTTATGCTCCGGAATTGGCATACTTTGAGTGTCTTCACGAATTAAAATTGATCGTCGACTTGATGTTCGAGGGCGGAATCGCGGATATGCGTTACTCTATCTCTAACACAGCAGAATACGGTGACTACGTAAGCGGTAAACGTGTTATCAATGCAGAATCAAAAGCGGCAATGAAAGAGATTCTTAAAGAGATCCAAGACGGCCGTTTCGCAAAAGATTTCATCCTTGAAGGTCAAGCGGGTTATCCTCGTATGAACGCTGAGCGTGCAAACGCTCGTGCGTCATTGATCGAGCAAACGGGTGTTAAATTACGCTCTATGATGCCGTGGATCTCTAAAAACAAAATCGTTAACCAAGCTACAAACTAATCCCCCTTTTCAGAGCGCGAAGCTCTGAAAACGTCTGCAGAAAGAGGTTCCTTCTTTTATGAACAAACAGCCTCTGTATCGTAAATATCTCACCTTAAAATATATCGGATGGGGACTTTTTGGCCTCGTTATTTTTCTCAGCGCCCTTTTAATCGGTTATTTTATCGGATTTAATCAGGTTGAAGATGAACTTATACGTGAGCGGGTACAAACTCAGCATCTGGTAAAACAAATCGAACAAATTGCAGCTATTGATGAGCATTCAGCAACCCCTTCAAAATCCAAAGAAGCGGCCTATGACAGTGAAATAAAACGTCTTCAAAAAGAGCTTCAAGCACTATTGGAGCAAGAACACAGACGCGAACCGCTCAAACCCCAGCATGAATATGCACCGAAAGAACCAAAAGCATCACCCCCTCCGGCAGCAGTGCGTCCAAAACGACTCGATGGGACTCAGCCGAAACTGGTGATCATAATTGATGATGTATCCTACGCACGAGATGTGAGAGCCATTCAATCAACCGGATTGCCGTTGGTGATGTCCTTTTTGCCGCCGAGCCCAAGGCATTCTGAATCGGCACAATTGGCGCAGCGGCAAAACCGATATATGGTTCATTTGCCCCTTGAAGCGATTGATTTTAATGATGAAGAACCCTTTACCCTCCACGTCGGTGATTCGGAAGAGACGATCGGAAAACGGATTATTGCCCTTAAGCAGCTATTTCCCAATGTCCGTTATGTCAACAATCATACCGGATCAAAATTTACGGGGGATCGCGATTCGATGGAAAAATTAATCCGTCTCCTCAAAAAAGAGGGGATACAATTCGTAGACAGTCGTACTATCGGTAAAACTAAAGTACCGGAAGTTTCCACTTTGCTAGGAATACGCTACATTGGGCGGGATGTGTTTCTCGATCACCAAGACGGTGTCCGCAATGTTAAGCGGCAGATTAAAGAGGCGGTAGAAAAAGCAAAACGCCACGGTACCGCTATCGCAATCGGTCATCCCCGTCCTGATACCATACAAGCACTCATAGAGTCAAAAGAACTCCTCAGCGAAGTTCAACTGGTTGGAATTGAGCAAATCTGACAATTTGACATAGTTTTTATCTTTTTGGAAACTATCTGATATTGTTGTGGATATTAAGAAAAAAAGAGTATCCATGCACAGCACTCTCCCCTTTATTGTGCCCGAACTCTCCTCTATGAAGCGATATCCTGAGGAGCTTTATTATCGCGGTAATGTAGAATTATTGCACCGTCCGAAAATTTCGATCGTGGGGACGCGACGTCCAAACCCCTATACGCGTGCGATGACACTGGAACTTTCACGAAAATTATCTCACTCAGGAATAGTGATAATCAGCGGTGCGGCGGCAGGAGTTGATGCCATAGCCCATCACGGAGCCGGTGCCGAAAATACGGTTGCGATTCTCCCTAGCGGTATTGATGTACGCTATCCTAATGCTAATGCAAAGCTTATAGAGGCGATTGAAAACCAAGGGTTGACACTAACCCCCTTTGAACCTGGATTCGGTGCAAGGGAGTGGAGTTTTGTCGTTCGCAATGAGATTGTTGTGGCTCTGGGAGATGCATTGATCGTAACGGAAGCCGATATCGGAAGCGGGAGTATGCGCAGTGTGGAGTATGCATTGGCAATGGAAAAACCGATATACGTACTCCCCCATCGTCTTCATGAAAGTACGGCAACTCGGCTGCTTTTGAGAGAGGGGAAAGCGAGTGCGATTGACGATATCGATTCGTTTGTTGCCCATATAAGTCAAAAAGGTAAAAATAGGTGTGAAGATACCCCTTTTATAGCTTTTTGCCGCAACAATCCGACGTATGAAGAGGTAATGGGACACTTTCCGAGTGAGGTTTTTGAAGCGGAGTTAAGCGGAATCATTGAAGTGAGAAACGGAAGAGTAGCAGTAGTGTGAAGTTAATAAAAACCAATGAAAGAGTCTTATCATGAGTATCGCCACGGAGGAGAGTCGTCTACACGCAACGTTGAAAGAGGTGTTCGGATTTAGCGTATTTAGAGAACATCAAGAGTTAGCGGTTCGAAGTATTATCGAAAATAAAGATACCCTTATGCTCCTTCCAACGGGAGGGGGAAAATCGCTTTGTTATCAACTTCCTGCCATTATAAAAGAGGGGGTAACCGTCGTTGTTTCTCCTCTCTTGGCATTAATGTACGATCAAGTCTCTGCACTCAAGGTAATGGGTATTAAAGCCGAATCACTCTCCTCAATGCAAAGTGAAGCAGAGGTGCAACGTATCCACAAAGAGCTGATAGAACAAAAGATAAAGCTTTTGTATGTTTCACCGGAGCGAATGGCGACAAGAGGATTTATCGAATTGTTACAGGAGTTGAAAATCAATACTTTTGTTATTGATGAAGCGCACTGTATCAGTGAATGGGGGCATGAGTTTAGAGATGATTATCGTAAACTCAGCTCCATACGCAGCACCTTTCCTCATGTTTGTATAGCGGCGTTTACCGCTACCGCAACACAAAAAGTTAAATCGGA
Organism: Sulfuricurvum kujiense; assembly: GCA_002742695.1. Classification (GTDB taxonomy): domain Bacteria; phylum Campylobacterota; class Campylobacteria; order Campylobacterales; family Sulfurimonadaceae; genus Sulfuricurvum; species Sulfuricurvum kujiense_A. The sequence goes on from DLUI01000104.1 coordinate 7,230, forward strand.
TATTATCAACCAACTCCATTTAAATGATCCCGTATTGATCAAAGCGGCTGCCTTTAGAAGCAATATTACGATTAGAGCTAAAAACCGAGAGGGAAACGGGCAAAAGCAGTTATTAGCACTTATTCAGCAAAAACACGGAGAGAGCGGAATCGTCTATGCTTTTTCACGCAAAGAGACGGAAGAGGTATCCCGATTTTTAAATGCGAATGGGGTTGTTTCGCGTGCGTATCATGCAGGGATGAGTACAGATGAGAGGACATCTGTTCACAAAGCGTTTATGGACGATACCCTTCAGGTTGTGGTTGCGACGGTGGCTTTCGGTATGGGGATTGACAAAAGCAATATCCGATTTGTTATTCACACCTCAATGCCAAAATCTATTGAAAACTACTATCAAGAGATCGGTCGTGCGGGGAGAGACGGGTTGGAAGCACAAACATTATTGCTCTACTCCATGTCGGATGTGGTCAATCGAAAATCATTGATTGAAAAAAATGACGGAGGGAGTGAGTATAAACGTGTTGCATTGCAACAATTAAATGATTCCATCCGATTTGCGAGCGGAGAGGTGTGTCGTCATAAAGGGATAGCCGCGTATTTCGGAGATAAAATAGATGATTGTGTCGGGGTATGTGATAACTGTCTTGAAGCGGGCAGTTTCCAGATCGTTGATATTTCCGTTGAGTCGCAAAAGTTTTTATCGGCTCTCCATAAAACGGGACAAAGTTTCGGTACCCATTATGTTATCGATGTTCTAAGAGGATCAGAATCTCAAAAAGTTTTGAGTGCACAACACGATAAACTCAGTGTCTACGGTATCGGTCGTGATCGTTCAAAACAGGAGTGGCTTAGTATTGCGAATCGACTTATAGAGATTGAGGGACTTTTTCAAGCCGATTTCGGGGTGGTAAAAATTACTGAAAAAGGGGTTGCTATTTTAAAGGGGGCGGAGAAGGTTACACTAAAAGAAACAACGCTCAACCCGCCAAAAGTAGCGATAAAATCGGAAACACCGCATAACAAAGAGATGCAAACTCCTGAATTTGAAGCACTTCGAGGGGTGAGATCACGATTAGCACTCGAGGAAAAGGTTCCGGCATATGTTATCTTTAGTGACAAAACCCTACTAGAAATGTCGCAAAAACTGCCCGAAACGAAAGAGGGGATGTTGGCGATTTCCGGTATCGGGATAGTGAAGTACGATAAATACGGTGAGCAGTTTTTGGATGTTTGCAGAGCATTGTCGAAGGAGAAGGCAGGGGTTTAATGCCCTGATGTTACCTCGTATCCATAGTGTTTTACGAGATAGTTGATAATGGTTTGTTGATCCTCTTTAGCAATAGGAGCTTTGAACTCATTTACCATTTTTTGGACGGTTCCTGTCCAGTACGGTCGACTTTTTTTCCCTTGATTTAAGACATAACCCCATGAGTGGCAGATGAGGCAGTATTGCTGTGCTACTTCGTCATGATCGCCTTTCACCATAGGATAATCGATATACGGCATTTCGATCGGTTTAGCGACTTGAGCGAATGCGGTTGATGCCAAAATAAGAGTGAGTAGTAATAATTTTTTCATAGTAGAGCCTTAGACGATTTTTACGTTGACACTATCAACAGCGTTATACTGGTATCCACCGGCATTCCAACCGATTTCATCAACTTGCGGCTGAATGTTCCCGATACGATTAATAGCGCGAACCATAATCGTGTATTCACCTTTTGCCTTTGGTTCCCATTGGTAGACCCAAGGACGATAGGCGTATTTACCGTAATCTTTTTGAAGTACGGTAGCACTCCAGCTTTTCCCGCCGTCGGTGGAGATCATCACCTCTTTGATCCCTTTGCCTTGATCGAAAGCGACTCCGGTCACTTTGACACGGGAACCTTTTTTGATAACGGTATTGGGGGTAGGGTAACCGATAACCGATTTTACTTTCATCACGGCAATAGGTTTGCGCTTGTATTCGAAATCACTTCCGGAGACAACACATTCACAGTCATTATCGGGGACGGTATAGGCAACGTCCATAAAGAAACTTTTGCGGTATTCATCCATCACAGTGATCTCTGAGAGCATTTTTACCCAGCTGTCCGAGAAGTGACCCGGAATAACAAGACGAAGCGGGAAACCGTTGAGATAAGGGAGATCTTCACCGTTCATAGCATACGCGACCATCAATTCACCGCTGAGGGCTTCATCAATCTCCATTTCTCGGAAAAATTTCGGTGTTTCCTCCATGGCAGGTTTTTCCAAGCCGTTAACACCTACCCAACGAGCTGACCCTTTTACTCCGGCCATATGCAAAATGTCTTTGAGGCGAACACCTCTCCACACGGCACATCCCATAGCGCCATGTCCCCACTGAACACCGTGCGTTGCGGGACCGACACCGGCAAAGTATCGTCGACTGTTACCGCCGCACTGGAGAACAGAGGTGATTTCAACCGGTTCGAATTTGGATTTCAGATCATCGACACTGAGGGAGAGAGGTTTTTCAACAGACCCTTTGACTTCGAGACGAAATTCGTTGAGATCAATATGCGTCGGGATATCGGGCATGTGCCATCGGACGAAAAATTGATCATTCGGGGTGATCGCCTGAGTGAAAATATCACGAGGCGACTCAAGAAGCGGTGGGCGATCTGAGATCACTTTGAGCGGTTTTTTCTCCGGAAATGCGATAACGGGAGGGGTGAAATCACTCGTACTGGTAATGATTTTTTGAGAGGTCTCTTTCCCTAGAAGGGTAGAAGCACCTAAAATAAGGCCGGCGCCTAAAAAATTTCTGCGGTTAATGTTACTCATAGCGAATGCCTTGAAAAGGAATATCACTATTTTATCATAATAGGACGTAATTTAAAGTATAAGCATCGCATCACCGTAGGAGAAAAAGCGGTATTTTTCATCGATCGCCGATTGATAGATGCGGTGTGTCTCTTCCAATCCGACGAAGGAAGCGACCAGCATCAAGAGGGTTGATTGGGGGAGATGGAAGTTGGTGAGGAGATGGTTGACCCGCTGTGGGGGATTGTTCGGGTGTAAAAAAAGATTTGCTTCTCCGCTTAATTCCTGAGTACGGACATGGTACTCGACCGTGCGGGTCGAAGTGGTTCCGATAGAGAGAAGCGGTATATCGCTATGGAGTAGTTCTTGTGCCGATGCGCTGATATCAAAGTATTCCGAGTGCATCGGATGGTCGGTAATGATCTCTGCTTCGACGGGTTTAAAGGTTCCAGAACCGACATGGAGGGTGACAAAGGCATGAGGATGAGAGGAGCAAACGGCTTCAAAGAGTTTATCACTAAAGTGGAGTGATGCGGTGGGTGCCGCAACTGCCCCCTCATAGTGGGCAAAGACGCTTTGGTATTCACGCTCATCTTCGGAGTTGTCTTCACGCCCCAGATACGGGGGGAGGGGGATGTGTCCGACTTTTTCTAAAATGGGGAGAAGCTCTTCAAAACGAATCCGACACTCTCGAAGATAAAAATTAACTTCCCTTGAACCGTCTTCATTCAAGGCTGTTATGCGGGCAGTGAGATCGGCATCAAAAAGCAAAAGTGTATTGAGTTTGACGCGCCCTTTGATATAGACATTAATCGCATAGGCATCAAGGGGGCGGTTGATGAGGAGTTCTATAGCTCCGCCGCTCTCTTTTTTGCCGTAAAGGCGAGCTTTAATCACCTTGGTATCGTTAAAAATAATTCCGCAATTTTGAGGGAGAAACGATTCGAGTGCGTCGAAGCGGGCGTGAGTGATCGTTTTATCGGATCGGTTGTAGACGAGAAGGCGGGCATGATCTCTGGGATGGATGGGGTGAGTCGCTATAAGCTCATCAGGGAGCTCATAGTGATAGCTTGACGTGAGAAGTGGATCGAGATTAGTCAATCGTCTCTTCTTCGTCTTCAGCCATATAGGCTTCTTCTTTCGGTGCCGGATTAACAGCACGAACGATAAGAATAGAAATTCCATAGAGAAGAATAAGCGGCATTGCCATCAAGATTTGGGTTATAACGTCAGGAGGTGTTAAGATCGCCGCGACAATAAAAATCAAGACGATAGCGTAGCGGAAAAAGCCGATCATTGCTTTATCGTCGATTAACCCCAAAAGGGCAAGAAAATAGCAGATTACCGGAAGCTCGAAAGAGAGTCCGAATCCGAACATTACTTTGGTGAAAAAATCGACATAGTCTTCGATATTGATAAGAGGAACAAAGGAGGCACTGCCGAAGGCAATAAGATAACTAAATCCGAAAGGGGTGACAATGTAATAAGCAAAGGCTGCCCCCATAGCGAACATAACGGTTCCCCCGACGACGAAAGGGATAAGCATTTTTTTCTCATTGGCATACAGTCCCGGAGCGATAAAAAGCCAAAATTGCATCAGTATAATAGGGAGCGCGATGAGAAGTCCCGCGAAAAAAGAGACTTTCATTGCGACAAAAAAAGTTCCTCCGAGCTGAGTGGTGGTAATCATACCCTCAGCCGCTTTGGTAGAGACTTTGGCAACGGAAGCGATTGCTTCGGCTAGAGGTGCAGTGACCCAGGCTAAAAGCGCTTCGTGAAAGTTAAACATGACAAAAAACATGATGATAACGGCAGCGACACTGATGCCGAGCCGTTTACGTAATTCGGCTAAATGGGGTTTTAAATCTTCAAACATTAGGCTTTCTCATCTTCAAATTCTAATTTAGGTTGCTGCTTGGTTTTTGGAGCAAAAGTGATCACTTCGGCCTCTTTCGGAGCGGAAGGTGCCGGCGGCGGAATATCGAGATTAATCTCATTTTTAAGGACGTTTAGTTCACTGCCGATTTCGGTAACATTGGTCATTCTCTCCAACTCCGCACTCGCATCGGTAAGCTCTTTTTTGTAGTTAAGTGCCTCTTGTTTCATATCGGCAAACTTCATCTCCTCTTCGAGCGTTGCTTTTGCACTGCTGACCGTCCCTTTGACCTGTCGGAAAAATTTTGCGATTTCTACCATTGTAGAGGGGAGCTTGTCCGGCCCTAAAAATAAAATAGCTATAATAATAATAAGAAATATTTCGCCTATACCCATTCCAAACATTGTGATTATCCCTTTGGCGTATCTAAAACATTTAATGAAGCAGAGATTTTATCCAAAGAAAGTTTAAAACCCTTCTACTCTGAGAGCGATTTCATCGGCAAGCAAAAAATCAGTGTTAAAATAGCGTCCCTCACGGTGCTGAAGCATCCCCTCACGCATCAGAAGTTCTGCTTGGAGTTTTTGATTGTTGTTCAGTTCATTTTCATCGACTCCGACACAACTGCGAAATCCTAAAAAAAGTTTTTCACTTTTCGCTGCGGCTGATTCTATCAACTCTTCATACATTTCGTTTGGATGAGAACAATAGTGTTCCACATCTTTCGAGGGATAAAGGCGTTTCTCTTTTAAAAAACCGACCGCACCTGCGCCTAAGCCGATGTAATCTTTATACTCCCAATACCCAAGGTTATGACGTGAGCGGTATTTTCCGAAATTCGATATTTCGTATTGTTCAAACCCTTTGGAGGTAATTTCACGAAAGAGCCATCGCGTGAGATCCAGCTCTTCTTCGGCGATTTCTGGAGTTTTCTCAAAGGCCGTCTCCTCCTCTATTGTTAATGCGTAAAGGCTGATATGGTCGAGGGGGAGGGTAAAAGCTTGATCGATGTCGGCTTTTAAAAGTGCCCTAGTGTCCCCTTGGACACCATAAATCAAATCGATACTGAGGTGTCGGTAGCCGATGGCTGCGGCAGTTCGGATTGCTTCAAGGGCGTGCTGTGTATGATGGGCGCGTCCGAGTAGTTTCAGTTTTTCATTATTAAAGCTTTGGACACCGAAGCTGAGACGGTTAACCCCAAGTTCAAACATCCCCTCCAACCACGTTCGAGTGGCACTGTTGGGGTTGGCTTCAGAGGTAATCTCAGCCCCTTTTGTTAAATAAGGGTCTATCATCTCAAAAATAGGCCTATAGAGGGATGCTTCAACGGTAGAGGGGGTACCTCCGCCGATAAATACGGTTTCGATAGGATTGTCACGACTAACATTGAAGCGGAGAAGCTCGGCTTCGAGCTGTATCAAGAGGGCATTCATATACGCTTCGCGCAGTGAGAATTTATCAACATAAGAATTAAACGCACAGTAGGAGCATTTGCTATCGCAAAAAGGGATGTGAATGTATAAAAGCATATGGGATTATAGTATTTTTAATAGCGAATAGTTTACAATACCCCTCCAAAATAGACTTAAAGATGGCGAATGACCGAAAAAAAGTTCTACCGACCGAATGTGGCGGCGATTATTGTCTCTCACGAGTATCCTGAGATCAAAGATATTTTTATCGCCGAACGGAGTGATTTGGATGGGGTGTGGCAATTTCCTCAAGGGGGAATTGATGAGGGTGAATCGAGCGAAGAAGCCCTATTTCGCGAACTTGGTGAAGAGATCGGTACCAAAAAGGTAGAGATTATCGCCGAGTATCCCGATTGGATCGCGTACGATTTTCCCTCCCATGTCGCAGCCAAAATGGCTCCCTATGCCGGGCAAAAACAGCGCTATTATCTCGTACGTCTAAAAAAGGGGGCGGTTATCAATTTAGAGACCAAACACCCTGAGTTTAAAGCGTATCGATTTGTTAATAGCGATGAATTGCTCACCCATGTCGCCCATTTTAAAAAACCGGTTTACGAACGTGTCATCTCCCATTTTAGAACCAAGGGGTACCTGTAATGCTAATTGTTCAAAAATTCGGCGGAACCAGCGTTGGTGATTTGGAGCGAATCCAAAACGTCGCCAACCGAGTCTCGCAAACACTTAAAGAGGGACATCAAGTCGTCGTCGTCGTATCGGCAATGAGCGGTGAAACCAATAAGCTAATCGCTTATGCGGAGCATTACACCTCTTCCCCCGAACGTAGTGAAGTGGATATGCTTCTAAGTTCAGGTGAGCGGGTAACGGCGGCACTTCTCTCTATCGCCCTTAATGCGATGGGTCACAGTGCAACCTCAATGAGCGGTCGTCGTGCGGGAATCGTAACGGACAGTATCCATACGAAAGCGCGGATTGAGAGTATTGACCCTAGCGCGATGCATTCTGAACTCTCCTCTGGCAAAGTTGTGGTTGTTGCAGGTTTTCAGGGAGTCAGTGAAAGCGGTCAAGTGACCACGCTAGGTCGCGGAGGCTCAGACCTCTCTGCCGTTGCACTTGCGGGAGCCTTGAGCGCCGATTTATGTGAAATTTATACCGATGTTGACGGTATCTATACGACCGATCCCCGTATTGAACCTAAAGCGAAGAAAATGGATCGTATCAGCTATGATGAGATGTTGGAACTCGCATCCCTTGGAGCCAAAGTACTCCAGAATCGCTCCGTTGAGCTTGCTAAAAAACTAAACGTTAACCTCGTAACCCGTTCCAGCTTTACCAATGCTGAGGGGACACTTATTACAAAGGAAGAGAATATTATGGAAAAACCACTTGTTAGCGGAATCGCACTCGATAAAAACCAAGCACGCGTATCACTCAGCGGAGTGATCGATCGCCCCGGAATTGCTTCGGATATCTTTACCCGTTTGGCCGATAACAGTGTAAATATTGATATGATTATTCAAACTTCAGGACATGACGGTAAAACCAACCTCGATTTCACCGTCCCTAAAACCGAATTGCTTGATGCAAAAAAAGTGGTTGAGACCTTTATCGCTGCCGATGAGATCAGTGAATCATCGTACGATGAAAATATCTGTAAAGTCTCCATCGTCGGTGTCGGGATGAAATCCCATACGGGTGTTGCGGCGAAAGCGTTCCAAACGATGGCGCATGAGAATATCAACATTATGATGATCTCTACATCCGAGATCAAAGTCTCTATGGTGATCGATGAAAAATACGCGGAGCTTTCAGTTCGTTCACTCCACAGCGCGTACGCATTGGATCAATAAGTGCGCCAATTTGATCAATGGACATTAGAATCGATTCGCTCCGAAGGGGCATCGATGAGCTGGTTCGAAGAGCAACGTTTCGAATGGACCCCTGCAATTGCTAATGCCATGGATCAGATGATGGGGGGAAAAACAGTTGTCCTGATTACTGATCATGACCGTAAATGGTTAGCCCACTATATTACGTTATCGCTCAATAAACGTTCTCAAGATCGTCCGATGATCCCTATCGTCTGTATCGACTCTCTTTATCCCCATTATGAGTATATCAGCGGCGGAGAGTCGATTGATATGCTCATTGATATGCTTGATATTGCTTTTAAGGGAGATTATTTGTTTTGGTATGTCGGGCGGGGAGATGATCGCCGTGCCGATATCGCGAAACGTAATGCCACCTCTTTGTTATGGATTATGGATGAGCGGTTTCAAAATGCCTTAGTGCTTCGCTCTCACGACCCTCTCATCGATATTAAATTGCTACAGCTCTACCGTCTGTTTGATAAAACACTCAGTGCAGTGTTGTTTGGGGAGATTAATGTTCGCGAATGAGAGAGGGGGAATTCTCATCACCGCTCAGGTGGAGGAACGTGCACGTGAGCTAGAAGAGTCTAGGCGGCCGCTTCGCTGTGTTACTTTTATTCGGGATGATTTTAAAATTGAAGATGCCAAAGAGGTCATTTCTGAAGCGTATAAAAGTGAAGAGAATACGAAAACACTGATTCTCGGAGCCAAAAGCTTCACGGTTCCGGCACAAAATGCTCTCCTTAAAATTCTCGAAGAACCTCCACGAAATATTGTTTTTATCCTTCTCGCCCCCAACAAAAGCACCTTTCTCCCTACCGTTCGCTCACGTCTCAGTCTCACGCAAGAACATCATCCACTCAGCCATGAAACACTTCCTGTAAGTTTGAAAAATCTTGATCTCTCGGGGCTGTTTACGTTTGTAAAAGAGCATGACCGTCTCAAAAAGCATGAGGCAAAAGGATTGATTGAGCAGTTGATGTATCAGGCACTCCATGTGGAAAAACTTTCCCTTACCACACCACAACTCGAAGGATTTGAGAAAGCCCTGCGACTGATCGAACTTAACAGCCGATTTCAGAGTGTTTTGGTTATGGTGTTGATGAATTTTCTCAAAGAGGTTAAGCGTGGTCGTTGAAAAACTCTCCAATACCATTGATTTGCACCGTGAACTGAAATCTCTCGGTGTCGATGGGGGCGGTATCTCTATTTTGGAAGATAAAGCTCAGTTGCATCTGATCCGTATTCGTGATCTGCACGTGGGCGCCGCCAATATACTCAAACAAGATGCCCTTAGTATCGGTGCCGATTTAGCGGTTCCTAGAGGGACGGTTACTGCATCGATTCCCCGTGTTGATGTAGTGTTGATCGCAACGGAGCGACAACTGCAAGCGTTGGTGAAAAAAGAGAAAGCCCAGCCGTTTGGACTGAAACAACTCTCGATCGAGTTGGAGAGTTTTTGCCGTCTTAAACGTGATGACACTGTCTCAGTGATGGGTATTCTCAACGCAAATGATGATAGTTTTTATCATGCCAGCCGATTTCAAGGCTCTCATGCGATAAAGAGAATAGAGACGATGATTGCGGAGGGTGCCGACATTATCGACATAGGGGGCGTATCAAGCCGTCCGGGAAGTGTGGCGGTCAGTGCCGACGAGGAACTTTCACGCGTCGCACCTATCATTGATACGTTGTATGAACAGCGCCTCTATGAGAAGACAAAACTAAGTCTAGACAGTTATGAACCCAGCGTCATCCATTATGCCCTTGAGAGAGGATTTCATATCATCAATGACATTACGGGGTTGGCAAACGATGAGGTCGCACGGCTCTGCGGCAGTTACGGCGCAACGGCTGTGATTATGCATATGCAAGGGACACCTGCGACTATGCAGGAAAATCCGAGTTATTCTTCGGTTATCAGCGAGGTAGAGGCGTTCTTTCGTCAGCGGATCGAAAAAGGGGAGAGTTTCGGGATCAAAGATATGATTCTAGATTGCGGGATCGGTTTCGGGAAACGCACAGAAGAGAATTGTCTCTTAATAGCCCATCAAAGCCATTTTTTACGTTTAGGTAAAAAACTGATGGTCGGGGCAAGCCGCAAATCGATGATCAATGCCATTTCTCCCTCAGAGAGTGATGAGCGCTTGGCAGGAACGTTGGCAATTCATCTTAAAGCAATAGAGGAGGGGGCTACGATTATTCGTGCCCACGATGTGAAAGAGCATGTACAGGCGATAAAAGTATGGAAAGCACTTAGAACATGAGCAATACGGTTGTCATTATTACCCTCTCCCTGTTGGTCTTGCTCTCTCCATTTTTATCTCGTGTGACTAAAATTCCGGTGGTGGTCGTCGAAATTCTCCTTGGGAGTCTTGCGGGCTATTTCGGATTCTTGGTTGAAAACGAACTCTTTAAAATCATAGCCAAGGTTGGATTTTTATACCTGATGTTTTTGGCGGGGATGGAGGTCAATCTCAAAGAATTCGGCTTTGCAAAATCTTCTTTACTCCGTCGAACTATTGTCTATTTTGCGATGCTATATACGTGTTCTTTTGCACTCTTTATCTATTTTGATCTCAGTTCAGTCTATCTGGTAGCGTTCCCTATTTTTTCATTGGGAATGCTGATGGCATTGGTCAAAGAGTATGGAAAAAATGAGCCATGGTTAGCGCTTGCACTTAACATCGGTATCATCGGCGAGCTTGTCAGTATTATGGCATTGACGATTCTCAGCGGAGGATTGGAATACGGATACAATAGAGAATTTGCGTTCACTCTCGGAGGGCTCTTTTTATTTTTGATCGGGTTTGTCCTCTTTTTTAGAGGAATGCGAGTTCTATTTTGGTGGTATCCAGGACTTAAAACACTTATCATGCCTCATGATGACGGTAAAGATCAGGATGTCCGCTTTTCGATGGCGTTGATGTTTATTATGATTGCGATGATGCTCTATCTTAAAATTGATGTTGTTTTGGGAGCATTTTTGGCAGGAGTGTTAATTGCGACCTATTTTAAACATAAAACCGAGTTGCCTGAAAAACTCTCCTCCTTCGGATTTGGCTTTTTAGTCCCTATTTTCTTTATTCACGTCGGATCAACCCTCGCATTGGAAGCGTTTACCGATATGAAAATCCTCCAGCTTGCCTTTTTTATTGCCAGTGCTATTATCGGCATACGCTTAATTAGTTCGTTTGTTGCCTATGGGGGATATTTGGGACTGAAAAACACCATTTTGTTTTCGCTTAGTGATTCGATGCCACTTACCTTTACTGTTGCCATTGCAACGTTGGGATACAGTGCAAATGCCATTACCCATGATGAGTATTACGCATTTATTGTCGCCAGCATGGGGAGTGGAATTTTTCTAATGCTCTTGATTAAAGTTTTATATACTTTTTTTAACAAAAAATAGAGCTAATTACCCCTAATTTTCAGTAAAAACAAGATACAATCAAGCAATTAGTGCCATGGTAATATCAAGGATGTACCCTAAGCGAGAAGGAGTCACGTGGATTTAACGGTAATTTTAGGGATAGTAGGGGCAATCGCGTCTATTTCAACAGGGGATCTTTTAGATGGAGGAAATCCGCTCCATATTATTCACTTAGCTTCTTTGATCGTTATTTTCCCTACGGCAATGTCTGCAGCAGCGGTCGCTACGGATGTTGAATACGTAAAGGGTGCCTTTAAAAATCTCGGCCCTATCGTTTTTAAAAAGAGCTCTGTCGATTTGCATGCGAGAATCAAACAAATTATTGAGTTATCCACAATGGCGCGACGCGACGGTCTGTTGTCGTTAGAAGCAAAAGTGGCTCAATTGGATAATGAGTTTCTCAAGCAGGGACTTAGTATGGCGGTTGATGGCAACGAAGTCGATACGATTGTAGAGACGATGGAACTGGTTATCGAAGAGACGGAAACGTACTATCACGGTTGTGGGCATTACTGGCTTCTCGCGGGGGAAACATCACCCGTTATGGGTCTTATCGGAGCCGTTTTGGGTCTGATTCTGGCACTTCAAAAACTTGATAATCCGGCAGAAATGGCAAAAGGTATTGCAGGGGCATTTACCGCGACCGTTACAGGTATTTTCTCTTCCTACGTTCTTCTTGGGCCATGGGGAAGAAAGATGATTGCAAAATCGCACCATATCGTTAAAGAACAAAAGCTGATGCTAGAGGGGATTGTCGGTATCGTTCATGGAGATAATCCGCGTACTCTTGAAGCAAAATTGTTGAATTTTCTTTCCCCTGCGGAAGAGAAACATAGCCAATTTAATTGATGAGCGACTAGATGGCAAAAAAACACAAGTGTAAAAAGTGCCCTGAATGTGAAGCGGGTGAGAAATGGGCAGTTCCGACCGCCGACTTTTTCAGTCTCCTATTAGCACTTTTTATTGCCCTTTTTGCTATTGCATCGGTTAACACTGAAAAAATACGGGCCGTAAAAGAAGAGTTTGTAAAAATTTACGATTACGCACCCGTTCCTGAAGCGGTTACTCCGGTTGTTGATATGGTCAGTGAGACAAAACCGACCCCTGATGCCACTGCCAATCCCGCAGGACAAGCACCAGTAGCGGATGGCGGATCACTGTTGGTAGGTTCGCCTCCGGTTCCGGCAAGTCAAGCGATGTCCGAAGCGATTCAAAAAATTCAGCAAGATTTGAAAAGTGCATCGATGGGCGCGGGTCCGCTTGATCAGAGTATGGATGGCGTATTGTTAAAACTCCCTACCTCTATCCCATTTAAAGGGGCAAATGCGACGATTGATAATGAAGAGATACATCTGTTTCTCAGACGTGTCACCGATATTATTAATACATTGCCTCCTACCGTTGATATTTCTGTACGCGGATATACCGATAATCAACCTCTCCCTAGAGGGACACAGTATAGAGACAATATTGAACTCTCAAGCCAAAGAGCCGAAACGGTCATGCGAGAATTGATTCGTAACGGTGTTGCGCCTGAGCGTCTATCAACGGCGGGATTCGGTTCGGCCAAACCGGTTGCAGAGAACACAAGCGAAGAGAATCGTGCTAAAAATAGACGGGTTGAATTTTATATGTTTGTCTCCAATGATACACCGCTCGATCAAGCGAAACAAAATAATATTTTGGATGCTTTGAGTAAACTTCAAAAATAAACTTTTGACGGTATAAGATGAACCGAATCGATAACGAACACTTTTATCATTCGGGCATCGTTAAATACGGCTTTACACCGGAAGGACTCCGCTGGAACTCACGTGAGTCGCAAGAGATCCGTTTTTTTCAACTACTATCCCTTTTACCGCTTGATGCACTCTCCGTTGTTGACGCAGGATGCGGTTTCGCTGATTTATTCAGCTATATACGCTCTCAGCGCAATAGTATTGACTATACAGGGCTTGATTCCTTAGAGATTATGGTTCAGGAGGCCTCACGACGAACAGGAGCGCGTATCAATCGGTGTGATATTCTCATCGATCCTCTTCCTCATGGTGAGTTTTATCTTTGCAGCGGTGCCCTCAATATTTTAACCCGCAACGCTGCCTATCGCTTTATAGAGAGGTGCTACCGCGCTTCATCACGGGGGTTGGTGTTTAACTTTTTAGAAGGAAATAAAGAGTCAAACACTTTTAATTACCTGCAAGAATCGGATATAAAATATTTAGGAGAGAGGTTGGGTGCGCGGGTGGTTTTCCGCCGCCACTATTACGAAAATGACTGTACGGCGGCATTTTATAAGTGATCCTTCGGCTTAATAGCCGAATGTCACTTTTAGGGCGAAGAAGAAGAGGGCTGCCATACCTGCCGCAGCAGGAAGCGTGATAACCCACGCCATAGCGATCGGTTTCATTAGTTTCCAGTTTGCATCGCGGTTGAGCATACCGATCCCTATGACCGCACCGACGAGGATATGGGTTGATGAGACGGGAATCCCTAGGACGGTTGCTAACAAGATAACCAAAGTCGCACCAAGCTCCGCTGCAAAGCCGGTTACCGGAAAGATTTCAGTAATACGGCTTCCTACGGTTGCTATAACCTCTTTTCCGATAAACCATAAGCCTGCTACTAACGCGATTCCAAACGTTGCCATGGCGATAAAAGGGACAGGGGATTCTGTATTAATTTGACCCGTAGCCAAAATATCAATGATAGCGGCAAACGGCCCGATAGCGTTCGCGATATCATTTGCCCCATGGCTGAATGCAAAGGAGGATGCCGTAAGGACTTGGAGCATACTAAAAATACGTAATGTTGCTTTGTGGGGAGTGTCTTTGTGCATCACTTTGATAATCGCGTAGACAACACCGTACATAAGGGTAGATAGAACGGCGAGTAACATATAGATTTGTGCATCGTTAAGACCCAAATTAGCATGTTTAAGACCTTTAAACAAGAGCATCCCCGCGATCATCGCCGTACCGAACGCCGCAACAATCGGCGCATGGGTACGAAGGGCATAGAAAGCGTTTTGTTTTTTCTTGAGACGGTTTAACTCATGCATTTGCTCTTCAAAACGTCCTTTCTCTTCAGCGGTTGCAACCGCTTCATTGTAAGAGGCTTTCAGCGCAGTTACTTTGACTTTGATCTCATCAATATGGGCTTGGACATTGTCGTTATAATCGAGAATAAATTTCTTCAAATACCAATAAATTCCATATGATGCCATCCCCCCTAGAATCGGTGAAACGACCCAGCTGATTGCGATTTTAAGCATCTGATCCCAATGAACAAGGGCAAAAACCGATTCTCCCACTTCCATCGTCGCGTATCCAAGAGCGATTGAACCCCCTAGAACCCCTCCAACGATTGAGTGGGTAGTGGAGACGGGATACCCTTTGAACGTGGCGTACAAAAGCCATGTACCTGCTGAGAGGAGTGAACCCATCATAACAAACACAAGGAGCATCGGATCAAAATCCATCGCTGAGACATCAACGATCCCTTTTCGGATGGTGTTGGTCACTTCAGCACCTGCGAGCATAGCTCCGCCGAGTTCGAAGATTGCGGCAATCATAAGTGCTTGTTTAACCGTGAGGGTTTTGGCCCCTACACTGGTACCGAATGAATTGGCGACATCGTTACCGCCGATATTGAATGCCATAAATACCCCAAAGAGGGTAGCTAATACAAAAAGGGTGTAGTTATTTTCGAGATAGTTAAATCCCCACACCATAAAAATAGTGGTCATAAGGATAAAAATACCGCCGAAAAAGAGGTTGTCGCGAGAGAACATGAAAGCTCCAAGTGTAATATAACCGCAATTATATTACAGAACAGCTACGAATAGATTACAAAATGGTTACAAATAGCAAAAGTAGGGTAATTTGCCCCCAAAGGGGAAAATATTTAAGGTAGAAGAGTAGCTTTAATGATTTTTTGGGTTTGCAAAGGTTTGTCACCGTTGCGTTGACCGTTAGTTTGGACATTGTTGAGTTTACCGATAGTATCCATACCGGAAATGACACGGCCGAAAATAGTGTGATAACCGTTCAGCCACGGAGTAGGCGCGGTTGTAATGAAAAACTGGCTTCCATTGGTTTTGGGACCCGCATTGGCCATCGCTAAAACACCGGCTTTGTCAAAAACGATACCCGATTTAAACTCATCTTTAAACGGTTTTTTCCAGATCGATTCTCCCCCCATTCCGGTACCGGTAGGGTCGCCCCCTTGGATCATAAAGTTTTTGATGATACGGTGAAACATCAATCCGTTGTAATAGCCGTTTTTGACGTGAGTTGTAAAGTTCTCTACCGCCATAGGTGCAACATTCTCATAGAGTTCAAGGGTAATAGTCCCTTGAGTCGTTTCTAACGCGACACGGGGATGCCCCGCGGCAAAACTGAGGACGGATGTAAATAATAAGGCAAAGATAAGGCGCATTAAGACTCCTGTGAACGTGGTGTAAAATTGAGACAAACCGAATTGATACAATAGCGTAATCCGGTCGTTTTTGGTCCATCTGGGAAAACATGACCCAAATGAGCATCACACGAAGCGCATGTTACTTCAACTCGAACCATTCCGTACGTGGAATCACGGTGTTCTTCAAGTGCATCTGGGGTGATGGGACGGTCATAACTAGGCCATCCTGTACCGGAATCGAATTTAGCGGAGGAATCAAACAGCGGTGCCCCGCAGCAGACACAACGGTAGATACCATCCCCTTTGAACGCGGCATATTCTCCGCTAAAGGCTCTCTCGGTTCCATGCTCTCGTGCGACGTGGTACGCTTCGTCGGAGAGTAGCTCTCGCCACTCTTCATTACTCTTCACTATTTTGGTCATTGTTTTCTCGTTTCGGATTTGAACTAGAGATTATAGTCGCACATTCTGACGCACGGCTTAGCGGATAGGTGTAATTTTTTTCTTCATCGGATAGTATGCAGTAGACAAAGGGGATATGCAGTCCATGGGAATTTTCAGAGGTAGTGAGGATGAGATCATCAAGATTTTGGTATTGTAAACTAAATTCTTTGCTCAGTATTCGGGTATTGATATCGAAATATTCATCTATCGCTTCTTTGTACTCTGCGAGATGGGTATCGTTTGGAACGATAACCATAACTTTATCTGCAGAGGTAGTCTGCAAACGTGTACGCAGTTCCAGCAGCAATGTAAGAAGAACATTTTTTCCAGACGCCGGAACTTTTGTGTAGATAATATTTTTTTGATAATTATTGTGAAGGATATACGCAGAATCACTTAGCGGCTTGTATTGATTGTACATAGAGAGGAGTAACCACCGTTTTTCTCGGTGTTCTATGAGGGAGTCTATGAATGGTTGTTCCATTGTGTAGGCATCATCGCATAATATTATAGAGGCAGTTTGAAAACTTTCAAGCTCCTCAATGGTTTCAGCACTGAGGGGAGTACAGAAGCTTAGCGAGGAGAGATCGATTTTAAGCGCACCGTATTCGATTAAAGAGACCAACTCATTGCGGAGGATTTCCCCACCGATAAGGGTAGGGGTTATGATGAG
>DLUI01000091.1 GCA_002742695.1 Sulfuricurvum kujiense
GCGGTATCACCGTCGACTTCGCCAACGGAACCAACACCGAGGGGTACTACGCGATCAGCGGCAACACCGTCGTCCTCACCGCTGCGGGTGAAGCGTTCTTGGATGCGGGGAACACCCTTCCAAACGTGAGCGTGACCACCTCTACGGGTGTGACACAAACCAACACCGTGACAACGACCCTTATCAACGATGCCCCAACAGCTGTCGATGATTATAAAATGACTGGAGTTCGTGCAGAATATTATGGTTATCAAGAGGGGATTGATGGATCAAATCTGACGAATATTACTCAAATTCGTAATTTTATGACCTCAAATACTCCTGATGCTATTTTTACACCAACATCACTTAACTATGCACTTGGCTCAGGTAATCTTGGAAGTGGCACGAATTTACAAACATTCTTGGGTGCAGATGCAGCATCTTTGAATACTGATCCAGGTGATTCGAGCGATGCTATCATTCACATGCAAGGCTTTATTACTCTGAATGCGGGAACTTATAATTTTAAAGTGACTGCGGATGATGGCTATACTATTCTCATCGATGGTAATCCGGTAGCTACGGTTAACTATATTCAAAGTCCGACAGGAACGGTACATGCTCCGTTTACTGTGACCGATGGGGAACATTCGATCGAAATTATTTATTGGGATCAGGCTGGTGATTATCAATTTAAAGCTGAAATTAGTAAGGATGGAGGTACCAGCTATCAGGTATTG
Source organism: Sulfuricurvum kujiense (assembly GCA_002742695.1). Classification (GTDB taxonomy): domain Bacteria; phylum Campylobacterota; class Campylobacteria; order Campylobacterales; family Sulfurimonadaceae; genus Sulfuricurvum; species Sulfuricurvum kujiense_A. The sequence continues at coordinate 723 of DLUI01000091.1, forward strand.
AACGTTTCAGAAGGATCGCATTCTTTTGTAACATCGGAAGATACAGCACTAACCATTACAGCAAATACTCTTTTATCAAATGATACAGATCCAGATGGAGATACACTTATAATTACATCCGTTTCATCAGGGATCGGTGGAACAGTAAGTATCGACGTAGACGGTAATGTAGTCTTTACACCGATACAAAATTATCATGGTTCAGCTTATTTTGATTATACAATCAGTGATGGTCTTGGCGGAAGCGACACAGCACGTGTTTACTTAACTGTTACACCAATAAATGATACCCCAACATTAACGATTGATACCGGAAATACGAACAATACAAATGATTCAGTCTATGAATCTGGACTTGCGACCGGTAATAATTCGGTGAGCAATGGAGAATTTGCGTATGGAAAAATCACTGTTGGTGATGTGGATGGATTATCAGATATAAAATCAATTACCATCGGTTCTTCAGTATTCACTGTTGGAGCTAATGGCCTTGCCGGATTGGTTAATTCTACAGTATTGACAACCGATGGCAAAGTTACTTTGACCGGTTATAATAATGGTGTATTTGATTATACATACGAATTAACCAAAGCGACTACAGATGTTGCGAATAAAACGGAAACCGATTCATTTGTTGTGAAAGTTACAGATTCTTCAAATCTAAGTGTTCAGTCTAATATTGTTGTTAATATCGTGGATGATGCACCGAAAGTTGTAGAACAAACTATTGATTTACATATTTCGCCAATAACGACTAACCTTTCGTTTATCGTTGATGGATCTGGAAGTATGAGCGCTACTGATCTTCAGTTGTCTTTAGATGCGATCAATACACTGGTGAATCAATACCGTGCTTTTGGAGATGTCAATATTAAGATTGTTGAATTCTATGATAATGGAGTTTTGGATACGGGATGGATATCATCGACACAAGGTGTCACATTACCAACAGCAAGTAGTGGTACAGATATTGATCGAGGTCTTAAAGCAATGGTGGATACGTATAGCAATACGAGTGCTGGTTATTCGGAAGCCAATCAAGATATTATGTATTTCTTTGGGGATGGTAATGATAATGTAGGTGTCTTTGATACATATCTTCCTACTTGGAAAAATTTTGTGACATCAGGTGCTATTGATAAATTATTTACTTACAGTGTTAATACGGATACTGTTCTTGCAGATATTGTTGCTATTGCTGACAATGGTGAAAATCTAATTTCTCAAGATGTTGTGAATATTACGCAGATCAGTGATCTTGCTGTATCTGTTTCTCAAACTGCAAAATTGTATACGGAAGGAAGCTTTATTACAAATTCCAGTGGAACTACGCTTATAAGTTATGGGGCGGATGGTGGACATATCGCATCGGTAACTATCAATGGTAATACGGAAGTTTACGATATAAACAATCCGGTCAAAGAGATCAATGGTTCTCATGGTGTTTTTACACTTAATTTTGAAACGGGAGAGTATGTTTATAGAGCAACTGATATTCTAGAACATACTGAAATCGTTAATGTTAGTATTGTCGATGGGGATGGAGATAGAGTCGATGCGATATTATTAAATATTAATATTACTTATGATCCTATCTTGTTGAATCAACCTAAAACAATTATAGTGGGTGAAGGAGATGCAACAAGCTGGAATGAAGTAGGTGTTTATGGATTTACTGCTGGACAAGTCTATAAAACGGGCAGTAATCTTGATATTACCCATCTTTCTAATGGGATATCGGCAAATATCACGACTCAGCTTGGAGTTACAAATGATCGTTTGAATTTTATAAACGGTACTCCAGATACGTCCGAAACATTGGTAATTCATATTAAAGAGATTGCTAACAGTGCTACTGTTACAGTTGGAAATTGGAGTAATAGTGATGAATTGTATTGGGAAGTATTTGCATCGGATGGTACTTCTAATGGAGGCGGTGTAGTCACAACAGATAATTTGACAAGTTTTACGATTAACGGTACTAATGGAGTGACCGGAGATTTTGAATATATCACTTTCAGAGCAGGAGAAAATGGTTCAAATGCTAATGCAGATTTTAGTATTAATCAAATAACCTTCAATATTCCAGCGAAAACAATGACAACGGGCACAAGTGGTAATGAAGTAATTACAGGTACAGATGGAAGTGAAATAATTGATGGATTAACAGGAGCTGACACAATCAATGCAGGTGCAGGATACGATACCATCACTTTCGACCAAAATGATTATCTTATCGACGGCGGAACTGGAATAGACACGCTGATCCTTCCAACAAGCGTCAATATTAACTTTAGTGCTTTGGCTAACGATAAAGTGACTAATATGGAAGTGATTGATTTGAATATCAATGGAAATCACAACATAACCAATCTTTCACTTCAAGATGTGATCGATATGACCGATAGCAATAATACACTCACCATTATCGGAGATAGTGCAGACAGTGTCAATGTTCCGCAAACCAGCGGCAGTTATTCTGTGGATAAATCTACCGATTCCGGTTTTGATATTTATACGTATAGTAGCAGCAATGCGAGTGATCCAACCGTCACCGTGAAAATCGAACAAGATATTACACACTCGTAGTGAATTACGCTAAAATAAAAGGATGAAAAAAACGCTCACCCTTTTCTTCATAACGGCGGCGCTTGCTGCCGTACTCCTTAGCTCTCCCGAATTCTCTATTACCAAAGCTTTTTTAGATAAAATTGAGCGTGAATACGGTGCTTTTGCAAAGAGAAGAGCTTTTGCTCTTGTGCAGATGATGAATGAATCGCGTGACACAGATGAGATGGGAAAACTTGAAAAGGTAAACGATTTTTTTAATCAAACCCCCTATGCTTCGGATAAGGCGACATGGGGAGAGAGTGATTATTGGGCGACACGGTATGAGTTTATCGGCAAAGATAAAGCCGATTGCGAGGATTATGTTATCGCCAAATATTTTACTCTCAAAGAGCTTGGTGTTCCCACTTCCAAACTCTTTATGACGTATGCCAAATCGATTCGGTACAAAACAGCCCATTTGGTACTCACGTACTATGAAACTCCCCGTTCTGTCCCGTTGGTTTTGGATAATTACAACTACAAAATTCTCCCGGCTTCACAGCGTAATGATTTGATCCCGATTTACAGTTTCAGCGGGGATGAACTGTTCAATGCCAAGCAGGCACAAATCGGGAAAATAGTTCCGGCGTCAACTCGCCAAAAACGTCCATGGAATGAATTAGCAATAACAAGGTCAAAGGAATAAAAATGAGTTTATTTAAACAATTGGTGATAATGCTGAGCCTCTTTTTAGCGGTGATTTTAGTCTCGGTTATGGTGCTGAATTTTCGCTCTGCCACCGAATTCGCCCAAAATCAGCTCTATAATGATGCCAAAAATACAGCGCATTCTCTGGGACTTTCCCTCTCAAAAGTTGCCGATTCCTCGGATACGTCGAGTATGGAGACCATGATCAATGCGATCTATGACAGCGGATATTATGAACGTATACGTTTAGTCGATGTTGATGGAAAAGAGGTCTATACCCGAGAAAATAATGTTTGTGTCAGTGATGTACCTCAATGGTTTATCGAAATGGTACCGATCTATAATGCGTGCGCATCCAGTGATATTATGATAGGATGGAGTCGTTTCGGCACACTCGAAGTAAGTGCACATACGGGAAATACCTATCGACAGCTATATTCAACCTTGATCGATTTAGTACAAACCTTTTTAATGATTGCACTTGTCGTGTTTTTAACTCTGTATATGCTCCTAAGCGTGAGTCTTCAATCCCTCAAGCGGATTAAGAAACAAGCGAAATCTATTCTTGATAACGAATTCATTATTGAGAAAAAAATCCCCTTTACGACCGAATTTCGCTCGGTTACAACGGCTATGAATGCAATGGTCGAAAAAGTAAAAGATATTTTTGAGAGAGAAAATGAGACGCTGCTCCGCTATCATGAGCTTCTCTATAAAGACTCGGAAACTAAACTTCATAACCGACGTTATCTTGCCGCGAAACTTCCCGATTATCTTCAGTCGGATGCGTCACTCTCTTCAGGAACCTACGTCATGATCAGTTTGGATGAGATTGACCGGCTCAAGCGTGAAAAAGGGTATGAACGTTATAACATAGTTATCAATGCCCTTGCTGAAGCGCTGAATACGCACTTAGGTTCTTTTCGCCATGCATTGATCGCGAGACTGAATGAATCAGATTTTTTCGTCGTTCTTCCTGCGTGTGAGATACACTCAATTACCCCTCAAATCGAAAATATTATTTCCAAAGTCGCTCATGTGATAGTGGGAATAGACGGTGAAATTTTAGATTATTTACTCATCGGATGCGGAGTTGGAACCTATAATGAAAATGACACGCTGAAAGCACTTTTTTCTCGTGCCGATCATTCAGTTATCCAAGCAAAACAATGCGGGAAGTTTGTGGTTGAAGAAAGCCAAGCGAATGATAGTGCTTTGGTGCTTGGACGTGACGAGTGGCGGGAAGAGTTGCTTAAAAGTTTAGAAGAATCACGGATGCTTTTGGCATTTCAAAGTGTCGTTGAACAGCGTGCTGATGCTTTGAGTGTCATTCATGAAGAGATATTTTTACGTTTGCTCGATCGAGAGGGGACAATCCATTCAGCAGGCTATTTTATCCCTGTTGCGACGAGCTTGGGACTTATCGATACCCTTGATCACTATATGATCGAAAAAGTCCTTAAGCATATCAAAGATCACAATCCGATTACGCCGTTGGCACTCAATCTTAGTGGTGATTTTGTAAAAAAATACGCCAATATACAGTGGTTAAGAGAACAATTGGAAAGCTTTAATCGTCATAACGACTTAGTGTTGTGGTTTGAAGTCAATAATACGATAGCCTTGAATGAGCTTGAAGCGGTATCGGCGATCAGTGCTATGGTTAAAAGATTCGGTTATCGTTTCGGGATTGACCATTTTACGATCCCTGAAGCGGGAGCGCACTATCTCCAAACTATCCGTCCAGATTATGTAAAAGCCAATTGTGCGTATCTGCAGGATATGATGTTCGATCAAGATACAGGAAAAAGCAGAGAGAGTTTTAACAACGTCATCCGCAGTCTCGGGATTTCGATTATTGCGATAAATATTGAAGAGGCTCAGGATGTTGAGCATTTGAAAGCCCTTGGAATTGAACAATTCCAAGGTTCATTTATTGCTCCCGTAGCACTGTTGTAGCTTACCCTTTTTTACGGGTAAGGACATATGCGAAAATGGCGACAACTGCCAATAAGATATAAATATTCCCTTGTTCTTCCATTAGTGTTCTCCTAATAATTTTTTCATAATTTCAATGTGATAGCTCTCTTGGTAATTGATAAACTGAAAAAAGCTCGAGAGCTTTTCGTCGGTAATTAATGAAGAGAGTTTACGACACTCCTCCTTGGCATTCTCCTCTTCGATGATCCCTGCACGGAGAAATTTTTCCATATCGGTAATTTCATAGGTGAGAGGGTGAAGCGCTCTCGGAAGAGCTAAAATCCCCATCTTCGCCATCATCTCTCCGAACGAGCGGAGGTGAAAATGCGATTCATCGATCAGATCTTGAAAATGGGTTACTTCTGCCGCTGTTGTGGCACGGATCAGTCGGTAAAAGTAGACCATAATAAGTTCATACTCTTTGTAAATTTCTTCAAAGAGAAAGAGGGTAAGTGCGTCGATTTCTGCGGAACTTAACAGTGCATCCGGCCAATGACGAGAACGGTTAAATGCACTAAGCGGCTCATCCAATGTAAGCTTTTCAAGGTATGCGTTCAAGGTAGAGAGAATATAGTTTTCGTCATGAGCCATCCGCTTTGAGAGTTCAGATGCCCCATACAAAAGGTGAAGAGACTTGATCTCATTGATCGTTGTCCGTACAAGGGCAAAGAACGATTCGCTCTCAATCGCAAAATGACTATCCTGTTCATAATCATACGCGGAATGGTTTTCGTAAAGAGACCCGGCAAGCCATTTAAGATGGCGAAATTCGATCTGAGAAAATTCGTACAGACGATTTTTAACCCACGGATCACTGACTGAAAATGACATAAATGCTATTCTTAGCCACAGTTGGTGTTTGCGTCGAAAAAGGGTCGCGTCAATCATACCTGTACCTCACATTCCATACCGATTTCAATCGCATGAAGCTCTTCTTCCTTCCCTTCGGATCGGTGTGCTTCATTGATCCCAGCCGCTTCGAAGGCGGTGAGAACCATTTGAGCGCACGCTTGTTGTTTTATCGGCCCAAGGGCTACTTTATCACGAAGCTTTAGTGCCGCACTTCGGGCATACTCATACGATTGCCCTTTGATCATCTCCGTAAACATTGATCCCAGCACGACTGTATCGTGACATCCGTTTGTGGCATAACTAACTGAATGTAAAATATCCCCTTCGCTTTGGATATAAAAAATGACGAATTCGCCGCTTTCTTCACTGTGCCCGACACCCACACCGGTAGGATTTTCGAGCGGACCGTAGTTGTGAGGATGCATGAGATGCTCGATGATCTCTTGATTTAGATTATTTTCCATTTGATTATTATAACGCAGGTTGAACCTCTTTGTAAGAGTCCTCACCGTACAATCGCACTATGAAAACCCTAACCCCTGAAACTCTCCGTTATTTACCCACCACCCGTGCCGAAATGGACGCACGCGGATGGGATCAGTGCGACGTGATCCTTATCTCCGGCGATGCCTATATCGATTCACCCTTTATCGGGGTTGCCGTGGTGGGTCGGATATTGGAGCGGGAAGGGTATCGTGTCGGGATTATCGGACAACCCGACATTACTACGGATGATGTAATGCGTTTGGGGGAGCCGAAACTTTTTTGGGGTGTGAGCGGGGGAAGCGTCGATTCGATGGTCTCCAACTATACCGCGACGAAAAAATTCCGTAACAGCGATGATTACACCCCCGGCGGTGTTAATAACGCGCGACCCGATCGCGCAACGCTCGTCTATACGAACCTGATCCGCAAATATTTCAAAAACACCGTTCCAATAGTGTTGGGGGGGATCGAAGCGAGTTTACGCCGCGTCACCCATTATGATTATTGGACGAACAAACTCCGTAAGCCGATCCTCTTTGATTCCAAAGCCGATTATTTGATCTACGGAATGGGGGAGGGGGCGATTGTTGCTCTCCCTAAAGCGTTAGCAAGCGGTGAATCTCCCCACACCATTCGTGGGGTGTGTTATATCGCTAAAGAGCCTCGTGAGGGGTATCTGACGTTGCCATCGCATGCAGAGTGTTTGGAAAACAAAGAGCGTTATATCGATCTCTTTGATCTATTTTACAACCATAACGACCCCATCTCGGCAAAGGGGCTGTGCCAAGAGGTGGATGGACGATACGCGATCCAAAACCCTCCTGCCGATTATCTGGATGAGAACGAGATGGACGCCGTGAGCGCCTTGCCTTTTACCCGTGAGCTTCATCCCTACCATCGTTCTCGAGGTGCGGTAAAGTGTCTGGAGACGATCAAGTTTTCCATTATGACCCATCAGGGATGCTGGGGAGAGTGTAACTTCTGTGCAATCGGTGTCCATCAGGGGCGTACCATCCGTACTCGTAGCGAGGAATCCATCCTAAAAGAGGCAACCCAGTTTACGGAGTACAAAGATTTCAAAGGGATTATCAGCGATGTTGGAGGTCCAACGGCCAACATGTACGGCTATGAGTGCGCCAAAAAGCTAAAGCACGGCACGTGTGATCATCAGCGGTGTGTCGATGATACCCATTTGTGCAAATCGATGAAGGTCGATCACACCCGTGTTATCAATCTCCTCCGTCGTCTTCGAGAAATTCGGGGGATCAAAAAAGCATTTGTCGCTTCGGGGGTTCGCTACGATCTGATAAATGAGGACAAACGCCAAGGGTATGAATACCTCAAAGAGATGGTGCGTCATCACATCTCAGGGCAGATGAAAGTCGCCCCCGAGCACACCTCCGAACACATCCTCCATTTGATGAATAAACCGGGGAAACAAACTCTTGTCGATTTCAAAAAATTGTATGATAAATTGAACAAAGAAGAGGGTAAAAAGCAGTTCTTGACCTACTATCTCATCGCCGCTCATCCGGGATGTACCGAGAAAGATATGCACGATCTGAAACGCTTTACGACGGATGAACTCAAGATGAATCCCGAACAGGCACAGGTCTTTACCCCAACCCCCGGAACGTACTCGGCGGTGATGTACTACACCGAGATGGATCCTGCTACCCGTAAAAAAATCTTTGTTGAAAAAGATACGGGACGCAAAGAGAAACAAAAACAGATCGTTGTTGCCAAAGACAATTTTAAAAGCGGGTTTGGGAGTTAACTCGCAACCCTAAAAAATAGTGGAACAATTTTTGCGCTCTTACCTCTCTTTTAGCTTTCATTACCTACAATAACCACTTCAAACTCAATACTACGGAACCTATTTGCGTATCGATAAATTTTTAAACGCCGTCAATCTGACCAAACGCCGTGCTGTCGCTCAGGATATGATCGGCGAGGGCGTTGTCTACATCAACGATAAAGCGGTGAAACCCGCTAAAAACGTGGCAGTAGGGGATATTATCACCCTTGTCTATCTCGAAAAACAGATGCGCTACGAAGTGCTCGCCATCCCGACGATAAAATCGACCCCGAAATCTCAACAGCATCTCTACATCAAGGAACTCTTATGAACGCCACCAAAGCTGATTTTGAAGCGCTCTTTGAACATAAAATGTCTGATGAGGAGATGCGGGAATTTTTACTCTCGTTATCCCTCAATACGCAGACCTCTTCGGAGATGATCGCAACCGCCGCAGAGGTGATGCGTAGACACTCGATCCTCCTCGAAGTCCCCGCTGAACTCAAACCAAAACTGATCGATGTCGTCGGGACAGGGGGAGATAAGAGCGGGAGTTTTAATGTTAGCTCCACCGTCGCTCTCCTCCTTGCCGCATCGGGTGCCTACGTCGCCAAACACGGGAACCGCTCCATCACTTCCAAATCGGGGAGTGCCGATGTCCTCGAATATTTAGGGGTTAAACTCGATCTTACTTTGGAGCAGAGCTCGACACTCCTCCAAGAGTGTGGATTTACCTTTTTGTTTGCCCAATATCACCATCCTGCGATGAAGTTCATTATGCCGATCCGCCGTTCGATCCCTGAGAAAACCATCTTTAATATCCTTGGACCTCTCACCAATCCGGTGGGACTCTCTAAAATCCTCCTCGGAGTGTTTGATGAGGTATTTGTCCCCAAAATGGCGGAAGCGGCGCGTGAACTGGGGATGCAATCGGCTATCGTGGTCAGTTCTCGCGAAAAGATGGACGAGATCAGTATTAGTGATATTACCTATGCGGGACATTTGAAAAATGGTGTGATAGAGTATTTCGAGATCGACCCGCAGATGTTAGGGATCAAAAAAGCGCCGTTTGAAGCGATCCTCGGCGGGGAAGCGGAACGAAATGCCGAGATCCTCACCGATATTTTAAACAACCGCTCAACCGAAGCGCAACGGGATATGGTTCTTATCAACGCCGCATACGCTCTTGTGGCTGAGGGGATGGCACGCGATGCTCAAGAGGGGCTTGAGATTGCCCGTGACACTTTGCTTAGCGGTAAAGCAGCTGAAAAGTTGAAACAAATCGTATCGGTATCGTCCAAACTATGATGAAGCTCTCACAATCTGAATTGGCACCATTGTGTGAACGCCTCATTGCTGAACTTCCGAATGGGGGTATCGTCGTTTTACAGGGGGATTTGGCGAGCGGAAAAACGACCTTTACCCAAGCGTTTGCCGATTATTTAGGGGTAGATGATGCCGTTACGTCACCGACTTTTTCACTACAGCAGTGCTACGGCAAACAACTCTACCATTATGATCTCTACAACTACGGATTTGAGAAATTTTTATCGTTAGGGATGATGGAAGAACTTGAACATGAGGGGTATCACTTGATCGAGTGGGGAGACGAAACGCTGATAGGGTGGCTTAAACGTGCCGGAATGGAGAGTGTTATTTTAAAAATTACCAAATGCGACGATGAATCGCGATGTTATGAGGTGCAACGTGCATGAATTAAAAATTGAAAACTTAGTCAAAACGATCAAGAATCACGAAATCGTCCGTGGAATCAGTATGGAACTTCATACCGGTGAAGTCGTAGGATTGTTGGGACCCAACGGAGCGGGTAAAACAACGACGTTTTACATGGTGTGTGGACTTATCGAAGCAACCGCAGGAAAAGTGTACATCGACGGCGAGGATGTCTCCCATTTGCCACTTCATAAACGTTCGCGTATGGGGATCGGGTATCTGCCGCAGGAAGCCTCTATTTTTAAAGACCTTACGGTAGAGGAAAACCTCATAATTGCCGCGCAAGCAGGTGATCTTGATGCGGAAACGGCAGAAAAACGGATCGAAGAGTTGCTGGAGATGTTTAACATCGAGCCGATTCGAAACCGTCGCGGGATCAATCTCAGCGGCGGGGAACGCCGTCGTGCCGAAATTGCACGGGCACTCGTTAATAAACCCCGATTTCTCCTGTTGGATGAGCCGTTTGCAGGGGTTGACCCTATCGCCGTCATGGATATTCAGGGGGTCATTTCCCAATTAGTAGAATACGGTATCGGCGTGTTGATAACCGATCATAATGTCCGTGAAACGTTAGCGGTATGTGATCGTGCTTACGTTATTAAAAGCGGTGAGCTATTAGCATCCGGATCAAGTGATGAGATTGCCCATAACAGCGATGTCCGTCAACACTATCTCGGCGAATCGTTTAAGTTCTAGTATCGCATGCTACGGGTAAAAACAAGCGTTGAGCTAAAAAATAAGCTTTCCAACACACTCCGTAACTGGCTCCCGATTCTTCAATCGAGCCTGAGTGATTTGGGTGAAGCGATGGCTCCGTTTGTTGAGGGGAACCCTCTTATTGATATCAAATCGGGTTATGAAGAATCCTTTGAATCGAGAATCCCGAAAAAAATTCAATACGGCTATGTCCAAAACTCCCACAGTGAAGCGATTGAAGCACTAACCGTTCAATACAAAGGGCTATTTGATATCCTCGAAGAGCAGGTTGACGGTTCCTTGTTTCCTACTCCCATTTCACAGCTCATTGCCAGACATATCATTGAAAACCTCGATGAGGGGGGATATTATGAGGGGGATGACACCGCTTTTTGTACAGCTCATGGGATTACTTCGGAGCAATTTGAAAAAATACGTCTCCGCTTTATCCATGTCGAACCGGTAGGGATCGGTGCGCGCAACGTCAGCGAATCGTTTTTGTTTCAGCTCGAATCTGCCTCGATCAGCGACGCAGGATATAACCTAGCCCGCGAAATGATTACCCATATGGACGAGTTGGGGCGCTATCGTAAAGAGGCTGCATTTGAGGAGGCGATGCGGGTGGTCGGGAGTTTTAAAAATCCCCCTGCAATTGATTATCTGGAAGATTCGCAGCAGGTAATCCCCGATTTGATGATTTATAACGATCCCGAAGAGGGGATCGAAGTTCGGCTTAACGATCAGTATTATCCGAGTGTTACCATTGATGCTGCCTACGGTGTCGATCATCCGTTTGTCCGTGAAAAGCTCAAAGAGGCGAAAAGTCTTGTTGATGCGTTGGAGATGCGTAAAGCGACCCTCTATAAAGTGGGATTGATGATCGTCGAATATCAGTATGACTTCTTTACGGGGGGTGCGATCAAACCGCTCACCCTTAAAACGCTTGCCGATGAATTCGGACACAATCCCTCCACTATTTCACGTGCCATCGCTAACAAATACATTGCCTGTGATCGCGGTATTTATCCGATGAAAGATTTTTTCACAACGGCCATCGATGAAGATGTCTCCAATGCCGCGATCAAAGATTATGTGGCGGAACTGGTCAAAAACGAATCCCATAAAAAACCGCTCAGCGATATGAAACTTTTGGAAATGATTCAAGAAAAGTTTAAAATCACGATGGTGCGCCGAACGATCGCAAAATACCGCAAGCAGCTCAACATCGCAGGCTCCAGCGAGCGTAAACAGCTTTATCTTTTAGGGCGTTAGTGAAACATTTAAAAGCGTATCTCGATGAGCAGGTAGCCGCTCGAAACCATAAAGATGAGTTATGTGCCGAACGTCCCGATCCTCTAATGGTAGCCAGAACCTCTATGGATCAGCATCATGCCCTGACGTGTGCTCTATTCTCGTACGGGAGTGCCAAAGCCATTGTTGCTTTTTTAGCCTCTTTAAAAGAGGATTTAGCAGATTGCGAAGAATCGGTTTTACGTTCACAATTAGAGGGGAAATATTATCGCTTTCAGAGTAGCGAAGATATTATTCAATGGTTTTGTACCCTTAGGGGCTTAAAAGCCTCTGGCGGGGCTGAGAAGGCCTTTGAAGATGGGTATTCGTCAGATGGTGTTATCGGCGGAGTATCGACATTGATAACAACTCTTTATGACCTTAACCCGTATCGTTCCAAAGGGTATGAATTTTTGATTGGAAAACCGATTGCCTCCATAACAAAAGCCTCGGCTATGAAACGGTGGATGATGTACCTGCGGTGGATGGTACGCAAATGCGAACTCGATATGGGATTATGGAGCGGAGTGAGTCAAAGCGATTTGATTATGCCGCTTGATACCCATACGTTTAAGGTTTCACGCTCTCTAGGGCTTTTAAGCAGGTCGCAGTGCGATATGAGAGCCGCTATCGAACTGACCGAAGCTCTTAAACTATTTGATCCCCTTGATCCCCTCAAATACGATTTCGCCCTCTATCGGATCGGGCAGGAAAAACAGCTAGAGATAGATTGTGGTACAATCTCGTCCATAAAATTGAATAATAAGAAGTTTATGTCCTAATGAAGAAAATTTTAATCGTCAGTGACGGAGCTATCGGTCAGCACTTTATTGAACGTGTAATCGGTACCTATACCACTGAAAATCTTTATTATGTTGTCCAAACAAGTGATAAAGTTTTTGAGGGGTATAACCCCGGGCGATACAAATTCTTTCAATTTGATCCCACCAGTTTCTATAAAATTGCCAATTTGTTGAAGATGGATTTTTGGCAAGTAATTTTAGCTATGGAGAATCAAAGCGATTTGGAATATACGATTAAAAACATCCGTTTGTATAAGCCGAATATTCGAATTATTGCCCTTGATCTATGGAATACGGTCAGTCCGTGTGATGATATCGAATGGGTCAATATGCAAGAGCTTATTGCCGCCAATATGATCGATTATCTTCCGAATATCCCTGTTTTGGCTAAAAATATAGGATTGGGCTCGGGCGAGATTATGGAGGTTTTGGTTCCGTTTGGGAGTTCGTTCGTCTACCGTCATATCGGCTCGATTGAACAAAAAAATTGGAAAATAGCGGCCATTTACCGTAACCGTCAGTTGATTATTCCCAGCGACAATAAAATGATTCAGCCGAATGATACGTTGGTATTGGTCGGTGATCCGGCGGTATTACGGTCGATTTACAGAGCGATTAAACGGGAACTCGGGCAGTTTCCGGCACCGTTTGGGTCTAAAATTTATCTGTATATCGATATGAGTATTGAAAAATCTTCTTCCATAATGTCGTTGGTCAGACGAAGTGTTTTTATCCAAAAAAAGCTTCGTAAACCGCTTATTATTAAAATAATCAATCCGGGTGATATTGACGTACTGCGGATGATTAAAGCATCTGCACAGGGAGATGTGACAGTTGATATCGATTATGAGGCTCTGCCGGATGAGGGGATGATTCTTAACGATATTAAAAAATATCACATCGGTCTTTTCCTTGTTTCCCACACTGCTTTTTCAATCACTTCAATTCGAAAAAAACTTTATGCCGGAAATGTTCCTGTACTGAAACTTGCCGATTGCTCCTTCTCTGCATTGAATGAGAGTGTGGTAATTTTGAGTGAAGAGGGGCATATTGAAAATATCTCCACCACGATTTTTGACGTCTC
>DLUI01000034.1 GCA_002742695.1 Sulfuricurvum kujiense
TCCGCCGATACCCGATACGACGCCACGCACCAAATAGCGCTGATGAGCACTGATATCGTCTTTGTTCAATACATTCCCGAAACGGAGGGCATTGAGGTTGGCGATAGGACGGGCACCCATCGTAAAGACGTCACGCATAATTCCGCCGACTCCCGTTGCTGCCCCTTGGTAAGGTTCGATAAAACTCGGGTGGTTATGGCTCTCCATTTTGAAAACCGCCGCATATCCGCCGCCGATATCGATAACACCCGCATTTTCACCCGGTCCTTGGATAACCCATGGCGCTTTAGTCGGGAACCCGCTCAAATGTTTTTTAGACGATTTGTAACTACAGTGCTCACTCCACATTGCCGAAAAGATTCCGATCTCAACGAGATTTGGTTCACGTCCGAGGATTTTTTTGATGTGATCATAATCTCCGAGTGAAAGCTTATGCTGTTTTAGAACTTTTTCGATATCTGGAAGGGGAGTGCTCACGGCAAATTCCTTAAAATAGTAATAGTAACGCGATTATATCAAAGGGGAATATTCATCCATCTTAAAGCAGTGTTATTTAAACCCGAAATCTTTTTCACTGCGGATATTTTTTTTCAGTGAAAAGATATCAATATAGGTAATTGCACTCACCTCGTAGCTCTTTTTTCCGCTGGGAAGTTGGACGCTAAATTCGTCCCCCTCCTCTTTTCCCAGCATTGCGCGCGCCAGAGGTGAATGGACAGAAATCAATCCGTTTTCAGGCTCACTCTCCAACGTCCCGCAAATACTATAGGAAAATTCCTCTTCCGTGTTCACATCCATAATCGTGATCGTTGCACCGAAATGGGCGCGGGAGTGATCGAGCAATGAGGGATCGATCATTTGGGCTTTTTGGATCATCGAATTGAGATAAAAAAGTCGTTTATCGATATGGCGAAGTTTCTCTTTCGCCGCATGATACTCCGCATTTTCACTTCGATCTCCCAGTTCCGCCGCACGCTGTTTTTCGACATTGACACGGGGTTTTTCGACATCTTTGAGATATTTGAACTCTCGCAGGAGTTCATCATACCCTTGTGGTGTCATCGGTTCATTTTGACTCATTAATTCATTCTCTTCCATACATCTATTTTTAATGATCATTCATTGTTTTATTCTAGAAAATATATCGTATATCAACTTGCTTTGGAGCATAGATAATCGCTATTATCTCGTTTAACTCCAAGTCCCTCTCCAAAACGCAACGAATTTGCAACTCTAAAATGAAATAATTCTAAAATGGAAAATATTAATAAAGACCTTTATGCTCTTGTCGATGAAATCATCCAAGAGCTCAAACACAATAACTTACCGCCCATACCTGAAAATTTCAGATTTTATTTTGATAAGCTCTTAGAGACTAAAAATGATGCTTTACGTCATAAAATCACTTCCATTAGCCCCCGTTTTGATGAAAAACTCCATAATGAATTTGAGTATGAGCGGTCACTAAACCAAGGTACAAAAGCCGTTAAGTTGATTTTAAAACAAGGTTCAAGTGTCTATAAGAACACAACTCTTTTAAAGAAAATCATACAAAATAAAAAAGATTCTGTGATTGCGAATAAGAATCAAGAAACTTTATTGGAGGTTACCGCTTCGGTAGAGAGTGTATTGGATAGGTTTTTAGTATCGTTGGAAAAACAATCAACGATTATTAAAGAATTATACGGAACCGCAGCCAGTTCCATCAAAAATGCAAAACGGACAAGCTTATACAATGCAAGTTTAGGGGTTTTCAATAAAAAATATTTTATTACCCTTCTTGAGAAAGAACGTGAATCATGCATTAACTCTTCGTACGAAAGCGCTTTAATGGCTGTCTCATTAGTCATCGAAACGATAGAGGTTGAAAATAAAAAAGCTCATGCGAACCTGATACGCGAGCTAGCAAAAACCCTTTCAAATGCCTTGCGTCGAAGTGATTCGATAGCTTATTACGGGGATGGGGTTTTTTCAATTTTATTACGCCATACGAGTGATGAACATGCGGAAATTGCAGCGGAACGTTTTTATCGTCTGATATCAAAATCTATTTTATTTGAGCAGGAGTCAACCCAGAAACATCAAAATATTTTGATGGGGATCGTACAAATAGATTCATGCCTACTTGCGGAAGAGATATTAGAGCAATCCATTGAAGCAATGCATTCATCCGCTTCAACCGATATCTCTGACTAATACCTCTACGCCGCAAATCCGAGGATATAATAGGTCGGTTTCCCCTCCACTTTTTGAAGTTTTAGCTTACCCAGTTCTCTAATCGCAATCCCTCAACCCGCTCAAATTCTTTGGTGTTATTGGTGACCAATATCGCATCACTCCCTTTGGCATGGGCGGCAATGAACAGATCATTGGAGCCGATAATATTTCCGCTATTTTCCAATTCTACCCGAATAGTAGCATAGGCTAATGCACTGTTTTTATCGAAATCCATGATCTGAAAATTCTCAACAAATGAGAGGACGAGATCAAAGAGTTTTTCGCTCCCTTTTTTCTTTGCACCATAGATCAGTTCAGACACGACGACAGTAGAAAGAGCTATCGTATGATCTTTTTCAACAGCTTTGAGTTTTTCTTTGATATGCTCAGGCTTATTTCGGATGATATAGCTGCACATGTTGGTATCGAGCATGTAAAGCATTAAAATATCTCTCTATTTTGAATAGGCAGTTGCTCTCGATCTTCCAGAAATCCCGCAGTATCGATCTCCTCTAAGGCATCAAAAAACAGATCCCATTTCTTCTCTTTTTTCGGCTTAATAATCAGCGTATCGCCTATTTTATCGATGCACACTTCATCCGTATCGACACGAAACTCTTTTGGGATACGAATCGCCTGTGAACGACCGTTTTGAAACACTTTTGCCATAACCGTCATCTCAGATCCTTTATGCAAGATATATACCATAAGTATATACCAAATCAAAGCCCGTGTCAATAGATATAGAATGATTTTTTTTCGCTTTTATTTACGATCTTTTGAGGGGGA
The DNA here is from genome assembly GCA_002742695.1 of Sulfuricurvum kujiense. Taxonomy (GTDB): domain Bacteria; phylum Campylobacterota; class Campylobacteria; order Campylobacterales; family Sulfurimonadaceae; genus Sulfuricurvum; species Sulfuricurvum kujiense_A. Next base: position 3,007 of record DLUI01000034.1, read on the forward strand.
ATACAGATGCATGAAAATTGAATAGATGACCCCTATTTTTTATAATTTAGTGGAGATTTATTTGCATGTTTAGCTACTAACTAGTTTATATGTTGATAAACAATAGCATAAATTAAAGATTACGCTATTTTGTCCGATAGTAAATTACAAATGTTATATCTAACTAAGTAAAAGATATTTATTTGTGGATATAAAAATTTATATAAAATAAGTATTTTTTAGCTAATATGACTAGATATAATTTAAAATACTATTTTGAAAGTAATTTAACTGCATGGCAATAATTGATGAAGTTACCATAAAAGGGTTCAAATCTATTCAAGAGCAGACAGTGTCACTTGGGCAGATGAATATCTTAATTGGAACGAATGGGGCAGGGAAAAGTAATTTTCTAGAAGCTCTTGCTGTTCTTTCTGCATCAGCAGAGGGTGGAATAGATTATCAAAAACTCAAAAATAGAGGCTCCCGCCTTTCTGCTGCTGATATATTTAGAAGTGCATTCCGAAATATTCCTAGAAAGAAATTTTTTGAATTAAAAGCGAAAATGTCTGATTATGAATATGATATGAAAATAAATTCATCTGAACAGTTTTCGTACTTTTCTGAAAATTTAAAAGAAAAGCATAGCAAAATTGCAGGACGCTCATATGCCGGTGCGACATTTAATAATAATTCAATAAATAAACTTGATAATCAAAAAAGTATATTAGGAGTTATTCAAAGCTTTGAGGCTTCTTATACACCAATTTTAGAGAATCTGAAAAAGTTTGCAATATACTCTCCTTCAACACCTATTTTAAGAGGGGTAGCTTCAGATGAAAGTTATCAAGAACCTTTAGGACTCTATGGTGGAGGATTAGCAAAAGCATTAGCAGAGCTTATTAAAGATGAAGATAATAAGGGTGAGCTTCAAAGATTTTTTAAATTATTTGAATGGTTTCAATCAATAGGAACATCAACAGCAATCAACCCAGGTGTATCGCCAGAACAAAGTCTAGTTGGAAGTAGGATTGTAAAGTATAATGATAAGTTTATGAAAACAAATTTCAATGAACTGTACGCTTATGATGTTAGTGAAGGGGCATTATTTATTTTATTTGTATTAGTTTTATTGATTCATAAAAAAGCTCCAAATATTTTTGCTTTAGACAATGTAGATAGTACTCTAAATCCTGGGCTAATAAGACAATTAATGATACATATAGTAGAGATTTTAGAAAAACATCCTGAAAAACAGATTTTTTTAACAACACATAACCCTACAACGCTTGATGGAATAGATTTATTTAATGATCAACATCGTTTATTTGTTGTATCTAGATCAGATAAAGGACTAACTGAGTTAAAAAGAATTATGCCTCCAAAAGGCATGACAAAAGAAGAATGGGAAGAAAAATATTTCGGATTGAGATTATCTGAAATTTGGTTATCAGGTGCAATTGGTGGAATGCCAAAAGGATTTTAATGGAGCCCTTGCTTTATCTATTAGTCTCTGAAGGTCCAACAGATTTTTTAGTTATAAGTGAAATTTCAAAGAGAATTTCTTTGAATACTGGTAAAAAAATAGAAATTCGAGCATTGGCCCCACAAAAAGATGCAACAACAGGTCGATATGACGATTTTGGTTGGAAAGAAGTTCGTAGATGGTGCAAATTGTACGGAAAGAACATAGATCCAACTTTGAATAGTTTAGAAGCCTTTGCCGCAAGACGAAAAAATTGGATGGCAGAAATAGCAATATCAGGAGCAAATGGCTTAATTATTCAAATGGACACAGATATTGTTGATGAGATTACTGATGTTTTACCGCCATACTCTGGCTCTACCAAAAGGGCTCAAAAGCATTTTTGCAATAAGGCTTTTTTAACATGGCTAGGTGAAAGTATAAAGCCTTCTAACTTATATTTTTTACATTCGGTACATTCAACAGAAAATTGGGTATTAGCAACTCATGACAGAACTGAATTGATATTTTCTGATTTACCTCCCAGTTTTGATTTTGAAATGTTAACTACTGACGAAGTTATAGGCCGTTTAAATTTACTTGCTTATCAGACTTACGTTAAATCAAAGCGATTAAAACTAAATAAAGATTTAAGTTTATACTCAAAATATGCTAAAAAAATTTCCGATAAGTTACATAAAGTTCGCACCGAATGTGATGAAGTTAATGGTTTATGCAATCAGCTTGAACTTTAATTTTCTTACATTTACGATTTACTAGGCGTTAAATATTAACATATTTTTTGAAAGTAGAACGCCTCAACAGACATTCTACTACCAATAATTTACGCCGCAAATCCGAGGATATAATAGGTCGGTTTCCCCTCCACTTTTTGGAGATTCACTTTGTACTTATCCGCGAAATGGTTGATTTTTTCCATCGCGTCACTGGCACTGATTTCTCCCGTCGCATCAATCTTGATTTTAAAATAGTCGTTGCTGTTGGACATCGCTACATACGATTCATCCGTTTTCAACGCTTCGTGCAAATCCAAAATATGTTTGATAATTTTTTCATACCCCTGTGTATTATCTTCGATGCGGGCAAGTTGGAGGCTCAATGCCTCGTTAGGGGTGTATCCGAGTTGATTTAAAATCGCTTCATGTGTCATTAGAGTATTCCTTTGTAAAAATAAAGAGGTTATTCTAACATAGAAGTATTTATTGATTATAATATCTGCATGAAATCACTCCTAATCCGTCTTACCCACGGTCTTTATGACCAAGATATCGCACCCGAAGAGCGTGAGCATATTAATGAATGGCTTACACGGAAACTTCTAACGCATGAAGAGAACAAATATCAGCTCGCATCTCAATACCGCGCCGGTATCATCTCCCTCGCTTCTGAGAGCGGTGCCTATCTGCAAACACTCGGTGAGAGTATCCGCGACCACTTTATCGAAACCAATAACCTTATGGGAGCCAAAAGCGGCGATCTCGTCATTGCCCAACGGCTTTTGGGAAAACGGGGTGGTCCACAGGCGAAAGTCGTCGTAATCGCCGGACGGAGCGAAACGTTCAGCGTCGCCGTCGTCACGATGAAAAACGGCTATTTGAGTCTCCAAGACATCCGCACCGATCACCCCGCAGGATTTGCCCTCAATGATCTTCCCGAAACAGCCGAAGGCTCACTCTATCAGATCAACAACCAAAGCGGAACAATAGCCGCCTATCTGGGCAACCTCAGTGACCCGAAAGTGGATGAGAAAATCGTCCTCGCCCTCTACAACAAACACGATGCGTTCGAAGATGACGTATTAGCTATGGCACGCGAATTTCCAAAAGAGGTCGATGCCTCGCTGTATCCCAACCGCCGCGATCTGCGCCATCTGCCGTTTTGTACCATCGACCCCGTCACCGCCAAAGATTTCGATGACGCGATCTGTTTCATCCCCGAAACCTCCACCCTCTACGTCGCCATCGCCGATGTGAGCGAATACGTCCACCCGTTTGGAGCGATCGATGCCGAGGCGATATACCGCAGTTTCTCGATCTACCTCCCCCACCGATCCATCCCGATGCTCCCACGCGAACTCAGCGAGACTCTCTGTTCCCTCCAGCCTCTCGTCGATCGTCTCGCCTACACGTTTGAGATGCACATCGATCCCGAAACCTATGAGATGGATTCGCATACCCTGTATGAGTCGATCATCCACTCTCACCGCCGTTTCAGCTACGAAGAGATCGACGCCTTTTTCGAAGGGAATCTCGAAGCTAAAACCGAAAAAGAGACCAAGGTTTTAGCCTATATCCCTCTCCTCAACGACCTCACCTATAAACTGCGTGAAGAGCGGATGAAAAAAGGGTATAACTTCCGTTCCAGCGAACTGGAGATGCGAATCGATGAAGAACAGAATATCGTCTCCACCGAGTTTGCCGTTGAAACGCCGTCCCATGCCCTCATCGAAGATTGTATGCTCCTCGCCAACAAAGCCGCCGCTTCACTGTACGAACGGGGAGTGTTTCGTATCCACGAATCCCCTAGCCCGATGAAGCTCCAAAGCCTCTACACCGAGTTGGCGAGCATCGGTATTTTCGTCGAGTCCCAAGGCTCTATCAAAGAGACCATTATGGCGATCCAAGCCGAAGCGGAGCGACGCGATCTCATCAGCGAGGTCGATACCCTCATCATCCGCGCTCAGATGCAGGCACGCTACGCCCCCTACAATATGGGACACTTCGGATTGGGATTTGATCGATACACCCACTTCACCTCTCCGATCCGCCGCTACAGCGACCTGATCGTCCACCGCCTCCTCAAAGCGATTGCCGCAGGAGATACCGAAGAGGGATCGTACGTATTGCGCAACATCGAGTCTCTTTGTACCTCCATCAGTGAAAAAGAGCGTGAAGCGAGCGACATCGAGATCCGATTCCAAGAGCGCAAATTCGCCCGCTGGGCGGCCACCGTGATCGGTCAAGAGTTCAAAGCCCGTATTATGCGTGCCGAAGAGCCGTTCATCGCCGAAATTCACGACACCATTACGGGGGCAAAAGTACAGATTTCCTCACAATTTGGTTTGATGCTCTTCGATGACATCATCGTCAAAATCGAAACCGCCAACCTTGCCACCGCAAAAATCACCGCCTCATTTGTGAGCCGAATAGAGAAGGAAACGGATGAATAGACAAGAGCTAGACCGTCACCTCCAAAATCATTCAGCACCACGAGCGATGGCGCTCTTCGGCGAGAGCCATTTTCTGATCGACCGCTATGCCCACCGACTTGCCCAGATCGAGGGGGCATCGGTTCTCAGCCTCTATCATGACGAATACGATTTCAATACTGCAAAAGCCCACCTTTCGCAAGGGTCGCTCTTCGGAGATCAAAACCTCCTTATCGTTAAACACGAGAAAAAGCTCCCCAAAGCCGAACTCGACACCCTCGTAGAACTGGTCGGTAAAAACAGTGATAACACCTTTATCTACTGTTACTACGGCGAGGATGTCAAAGGGGCCGATACCGCGTTCAAAGGCTCCCACACGGGTTCCGTTCGTTTCTTTCACCCCTTTGCCGCCGAAGCACGCGCCATCGTAATGCAAGAAGCGCAAGCGCTAGGGGTTCAACTCGATAATCAAGCGGCATTTCACCTCCTCGACATCCACAACAACGATCTCGCTCTCGCCTGCAACGAGCTCTCCAAACTCTCCATCTTAGGCAAACCGATCGGGATGAAAGAGATCGATGAGCACGTCTTCGGACTGAGCGAAATCAAACTCGACCATTTCATCGCCCGCGTCATCGAGAAAAAAGAGTTCCTCCCCTCGCTTCGTCACCTCCTCGAATCGGGAGAAAACGAGATCCAGCTCCTCACCGCTATCAGCGGATTTTTGACACAGCTCTATCTCTTTAACAGTGCCATCAAAATTCACGGTGTCGCCGATTCGGCTCTCGTTTTGGGATACAAACTTCCGGGATTTGTCGAAAAAGAGCGCGCCGCCCTCTCGATCAAAATCTCGCCTGAGGGGTACAAACGGGGGATTAATCTCCTCCTCGATACCGAGCTAAAAATGAAATCGACAGGCTCGCCGGATCAAGAATCACTGCTTCTTTCTGCGTTACTGAAACTGCAAGCAATCCTTTAACCAAAACTAATATTAAGCTATTTTTCAGTATAATCCGCGCGTTCCTTGCTCTTTGCAACACGACTGTCGTGCTGTATAACAACCATAAGGGGCGAACACCATAAGGAGACATACGCTATGAGACATTACGAAAACCTAGTAATCGTAAAACCTACTCTTACAGAAGAAGAGATTAAAAACACCATCGCTCTCGTTGAAGAAGTGATCACTGCAAACGGCGGTGAGATCGTTGCTCGCGACGCAATGGGAATGAAAAAATTAGCTTACCCGATCGAGAAAAATGCTCGCGGTTATTTCTACGTTATGTATTACAACTGTTGCACCTGCTGCAATTGCTGAAATTGAACGTCGTTTTCGTATCAACGAAGAAATTTTGCGTTTCGTAACAATGAAATACGATAGTAAGCGTGAAATTGCGGCTTGGAACGGTATGGTTGAAAAAACCAAAAAACCTGCTCCGACTGCTGCTGTTGCTGAGAAAAAAGAAGAAGTAGCTTCTTAAGTCATTACAAGGAAAACCTATGTATAACAAAGTCATTTTGGTTGGAAATCTTACTCGAGATATCGAACTTCGATATTCACAAAACGGTTCGGCAATTGCCAAAACCGCTATTGCAACCAGCCGTAAATTTACGGTAAACGGTGAGAAAAAAGAGGAGACATGTTTTGTCGACATCACTTTTTTCGGCCGCTCGGGTGAAGTAGCCAACCAATACCTTCGCAAGGGCTCTAAAATCCTTGTTGAGGGGACGACTAAGTTTTGAACAATGGGTTGACCAAACCAGTGGCCAAAAGCGCTCTAAACACTCCGTTATCGTCGAAACGATGCAAATGCTCGATTCACGCGGCGAGGGTGGTTCTCAGGGCGGTTATAACGAATACAGCGATGCTGGAAATAGCGGCTATGATGCTCCGGCTCCAAAAGCGGCTTACACCCCTCCACCGTCGTATTCTAAACCCGCACCGGCCAGAATGCCGGAAAACAATCTCCCAGAGATTGATATAAACGAAGACGAAATTCCGTTTTAGAATAAGCACAAGGATAGAACCATGTCAGAAAAAAGAAAATACAAAAAACGTTATTGCAAATACTGCGAGCAAAAAGTTGATTTCATTGACTACAAAGATGTACAGTCATTGAAATATTCACTCTCTGAGCGTTTCAAAATCATGCCTCGTCGTCTTACAGGTAACTGTAAACGTCACCAAGATATGGTTACAATCGCGATCAAACAATCACGCGCAGCTGCGTTGATTCCATACACTGTATCACGTAAAGTGATCGCTGGCGCTTCTTTCGATAACAACTAAGAATCAGCATCACCAATGTCGGCATTTTGCCGACATTCCTCTCTCCTCACGCAACACTCTTTAATCGTTTACTTAATCCATCCAACGTCTTGGATCATATCCATCAGATGGGCGTACAACTGTCGCTTTTTGAAGTTTTTTAACCAATGTAATAACTTTATTGCCATCAACAAAACTTTGCTCTACAGAGCCGTTATCGTGACGCACAAACCCATGCCGCTCATAAAAACGAATTGCGGCTGAATCATGGACAACACTGACACTGATTTGCTCATAGAGTGCTCCCGCTTCGATAAACAATTGTTCGATCATCTGTGATCCTAACCCTCGCCCTCTGTAGTCAGGAAGCACAGCCATGTTCAAAATAGGGGTATTCTCATCGATGTAGCCGTTTGAACCGTGATCGGCATTCAAACGGCGTATCCATACTGCTCCTGCGAGCTGATTATCGACAAGGGCATACAAACCTAAGTCTTTACTGGTATAGCCGTAGAACTCGTTATAAATAGCCAGTTTAGGAATATCGGAGAGTGATTTATTGACGTCGTCTAAGCGCATCGCATAATGGAGCATATCGGTCAGAATTTTTTGTTCAGAGGATCTAAGGAAATAGAGTGTTGGTTTCATAAATGAAAGTATACAGTAGCAATACTAAGAGGTTGATTTTGACAATGAGTAAAGATGTGTGATTATTTAGAAGAAGAATTAGAAGAAAAATCTGAGGCCAGGCGGCGAC
>DLUI01000074.1 GCA_002742695.1 Sulfuricurvum kujiense
TTATGCTCTTTGAATCGCTTTTGTATTTTATATTTTAATTCTTTTATATCCTGCTCAATCTCATACCCTAGTTTGTCATCTTTAACATTCATCGAGATAACGAGCAACACCTCTTCGGAACCGATAAACATACTGCGCACGGAATTAATATGAACCAGTACATTGGATTCTTCTTTGACAAGGTTTTTGATCTCTCGGATCGTCTCCCGATCTAAACTCTCGCCGATAATCAGTTTTTTCAGCTCGATAAATAAAACGGTCGAGAGGGAGAGGAGTAAAATACCGATCATCAAAGCGGCAATACCGTCAAAAATAGGATCGACGTACAAAGAGAGGAGAAGACCGATAGAGAGGATAAAAAGTCCTAATAATGCCCCTGAATCTTCGATAAGAACGACAAGGATATGGGATGAAGAGCTTTTTTTAATGGTTTTAAATATATCTTTGAGCTTGGTGCCGCTCTCTTTGAGTGCCACTTTTAGCGCTCCACCCTCTAAGGTGACCGCGAGTATAATAATCCCTACAATAAGCCATGGATTTTCGATCGGTTCAGGGTGCATGATTTTATGAATCCCCTCGTATACCGAAAACAATCCGCCCAATAAAAACAATACGACGGCAACGACAAATGACCAAAAAAAGTTGGCTTTCCCTTGACCGAAAGAGTGCGCTTCCGATCTCCCTCGCGCCGCTTGTCGCTGTCCTACTAGGACGAGTGCCTGATTTCCGCAATCGGCGGTACTGTGAATCGCTTCCGCCATCATAGAAGCCGACCCCGTAAAAAATGCCGCAACCCCTTTAGCGCTCGCGATAATCCCGTTTGCGATTAATGCCGCTTTAACACTTTTGGACATTTTCAATAGCTCATCGATCCTGCATTGATCAATCCGATGGAGATAGAGAGAAACGCCATTAAAACACCTACCGAAACATCGCCGGCATTGATATGGTTTTTAACCGAAAACTTGCCGCCTAAACGGGTAAGGATGAACGCGAAAATAAGCTGGATAGCCATAGCAACCACTGCCCACATCGCAAAATCATCATACGAAACCGAGTGAACCAGCGCACTGTAGAGAGGGATAGACAACCCTAAAAGCGCTCCGCCGAGACCGAGTGCCGAGGCGGTGTTGTTCTCTTCAAAAATCATTTTATAGTCATCATAAGGGGTGACTTTCGCGTAGAGAAAAAGGAAGATTCCGAAAACCGCCATTGCCGTTACGAAATAGAGGCCGAAAGAGAAAAAATAGTCTACAAACATTGCTGTTCCTTGTTGATTTGGTATGACATCGTATCTGAAAAAAATTAATCGTTACACTCGTTATACCAGCATTAGCGCCGTTGCCGTAAATGCCCCGACCGAAATCAGATAATAGCTCACGACAAATCTGAAAAGGCTAATATTTCCAAAAAAGAGAACCAATGCCGCTTTTGCAACGGTATTACTGATGATCGCAATCAAAATAGCGTAATGCGCCGTGATAGGGTTAAGGCCGTTTTTGGCCAACGAGGAGAGTGACAATATGATCGCATCCACATCGGCTACCCCTGAGAGCAATGCGACCGCATAAACCCCCGTATCGCCGATATAGCGGTTGGATAAGCTTATGAGGGCGAGTGTCGTGCCGAATACCAACCCCATAATCAACGCTTCTTTAAGATCAAACGGATTTTTGAATTCGATATCTTGGGGGATATCTTCTTTTTTTGAGGTGAAATAGAGCATGGCGATATAGCCATATCCCGCAACGGTTCCCACCGCAATCGGGATCAGGAAAGCACGTGTTATGGAAGGGTTGATCACCCACATCTCGATTCCGGCACGGATAAGCATCATAGAAGAGGCCAACGCAATCCCGAGTGCGAGATTTTTTGCTAACAAACCGTTTTCATGAACACGTCGAGCCATACTCATTGCCACTGCCGTTGAAGATACCAAACCGCCGAAAAGCCCCGCCGCCCCGATACCGTGAGTAGAGCCTAAAATACGGATCGCGATGTAACCGAAATAAGAGATCCCCGCGACCAAAACAACCATAATCCAGATACGGTACAGATTGACAAGCCCCATCGGGTCGATCGCCCTATCCGGGAGAATGGGGAGGATGACGAAGGTCATAATCAAAAACAAGATCGCGGCACTGAGGTCTTTTTTGGTAATGGTCTGCTCGTACTCTTTTACCGTATCTTTGATGTTGAGGACAAACAAAACAATGATCGTGATAAATACGGCAAAGATGGGGAGAGAAAAGCTGAGCATCCCTCCGATAACAAAAGTAACAAGTGCGGCGAATTCGGTTGTTGCCCCTTTTTCAGCGATAGAGACACTGTTAACAACATACGCGGCGATGAGCAGCAATCCCATCATGACCGATGCAATAAGGAAAAAATAGGGGAAAAAGGTAGTGCTCCAAGCAGACAGGTATCCAAAGAGGGCAATCATCGAAAAGGTTCTAGCCCCTCCGAAATCTTGAACCTTATGCGAATATATCGTGTGCATCTCCCTCTGTAAACCGATCAAAAAACCTAAAATCAAAGAGAGGACGCTGTTTTGAATAAATAACGGGTCCATATCACCATCCCATCGCACAATTTAAGTCTATTATAGCGTTACGGCGAAAAAATCCCCTTTAACCCTTTCACTCTTTATTACAACGTGACCGAAACGTGACGGATAATTGGTTACTATTTCAGTTATATTTTTTCAATCCCCTCTTTCTATTTGTGTCGTAAACATATCGCAAAATATTATTTTTAATGCGATACGTATGAGACTTTGAGAGTATATGCTACGTATTAATAATTTTGAAAAGATATAGTCGTGTTTTTGCCCCTATCCCGTGTTGATTTTAGGTGCAAAATAATCTGGAAAAGTCGTTATATAAAGGTTTATCTATGCTGGCAAGAGAATATTATGGATTTAAACAATCTTTGGATGCGAAAGGGATCATCGTCTCTTTCAGCGGTTTTGTGTCAGAGGGGATTTTGTTTTCGCTCGGCGAAGCATTAAAACAAAAAATGACTCTCGACGAAACCGATACGAATACGGCGAAAAAAGTATTTTCCGTTTTTGTCGAACAGGTTCAAAATGTTATCCGCTATTCCTCCGATAGAATAGAGGGAGATTTTGGGAAAAAGGTAGCATTGGGAAGCGGAACGATTACCGTCGGTCACGACTTGGAGAAATTTTTTATCGTCTGTTCGAATACGGTCAGTACTGCCGATGTTCCTCTGCTGAAAGAGCGGTTGGAAATTTTGAAGACAATGGATAAAGAGGGGTTAAAAGCGTATTACAAAGAGAAACTCCGCGAAGAGCCTGAGGCACAGAGCAAAGGGGCGACAATAGGACTCATTGAAATCGCTCGAAGATCGAGCGAACCGATCGAGTTTGATTTCGAAAAGATAGACGAAGAGCGTTCGTTTTTTTGTCTAAAAGCCTATATTTAAGAGAGGAGTACGAATGGAAAAAATTATTCGAGAAGCGACAGAGAGAACTCCGTCCGTTATTTTCGACTTTGAAAACGGAATATTTAGTTTTAAAGGTGAGTCCTATCCCGAGGATGCATCGGCATTTTTCGGCCCTTTGCATAAAGCCATGGATGCATTTTTGGACGGGCCGTTTGAGAAAACAATCGTATTTGATGTCGAATTTGAATATTTTAACAGCTCAAGCGCAAAAGTTTTGATGAACCTTTTTCAATTGTTGGAAGATGCCGCAGAAAATAAAAGCAAAACAACCGTTATTAACTGGCATTACAACGAAGACGACGATACGATGCAGGAGTTCGGCGAAGATTTTGCCTCCGATATGGAACATGCAACATTCAATCTATGCGTAGTAAACTAAGTCATGCAAAAAGAGAGACAAAACAGCGATTTTACTATTTTCGATAATGAAGAGAAGGTAATAAAGCAGGCCGAAGATTTAGCAAACAACTTCGATGCGCATGCAAAGCTTGTCCATGAAAATATGAAGAGTCTTGCTTCAGGATACCGCCGAAGTTATAGAGAGCAACAGCGACTCATTCGCCTCAGTGACCGACAGCAAGAGCAGTTGCGACACATGACGGTGGAATTGCAGAATGCGAATGAAAAGCTGGAAGATCAGGCACAAAAGCTCGAAGGGCTTAACCGTGCACTGCAAGAAGAGATCAAAGAAAAAAAACTTCTCGAAGACGAATTGCGTGCGATCGCTATGATCGATTCTCTAACGGGGGTCTACACGAGACGTCAGCTCCTCGAATTCGGAAAAAATGAGTTGAAACGATTTCAGAGATCAGATAGTTCTCTGTGTATTTTAATGATCGATATCGACTACTTCAAAAAAATTAATGATACCCACGGACACGGTGTGGGCGATAACGTACTGAAATATTTTAGCGGTGTGTGCAAAGGGACGATTCGTACGACAGATACAATAGGGCGTATCGGAGGGGAAGAGTTTGTGGTCATTATGCCCGATACCACCAAAGACACAGGGTATGAGGTAGCGGAACGGATTCGTAAAAATGTAGCCGAAAGCACCCTTTTTCGGGATGAATCTTCTCTTGCTTTTCCCCTTACCGTGAGTATAGGTCTGTATGAATTCACCCAAGAGGATCATTCGTTTGAACACGCACTCTCCAAAGCGGACAGTGCACTTTATGAGGCAAAAGGGGCGGGGAGGAATCATGTTATTGTTTATAAAAAGGATAGTTAGCGCCGTTTTTCTGATGTCACTGTTGATGGGCACGGTTTTTGGCTCGGAAAAAACGGTTAAAATCGGGGTATTGGCGCACCGTGGCGAAGAGGTTGCTCGAAAAATGTGGCAACCGACCATGGAGTATCTGACACGCTCTGTTCCTGAGTATCGCTTTGAACTGGTACCGCTCGATTTTAAAAAGCTTTACAATGCCGTCGGAGAAAAACAGGTCGATTTCGTCGTTGTCAATACGGGACAATATATCGAACTGGAAGCTACCTACGGTATCAGCCGCATCGCGACACTCACCAATCATGGGCCGGATGGGTGTTTGTGTAACCGATTCGGCGGGGTATTTTTGACCAAAGCCGATAGCCCGATTCATACGCTTCAGGATATGAAGGGGAAAACCCTTCTTTCGGTCGATAAATCCTCCTTCGGCGGCTGGCTGATGCAGTTGCGGGAGATGAGGGCGGTCGGTATCGACCCTGAGAGCGATATGAGTGTCAAGACACTCGGCGATCACGAAAAGGTCGTTCTCGGCGTATTGAACGGCGAAGGGGATGTCGGAGCAATTCGTTCCGATATTTTGGAGCGGATGGCGAGCGAGGGGAAAATCGACCTCAACGATATCAAGGTGATCAATAAGCAAGTTACGACCGGAAAATTTCCCTATCTCTACAGCACCCGTCTTTATCCGGAGTGGCCCTTTAGCAAACTCGAAAACACGGACGATCATTTAGCGCAGCTGGTAGCCGTCGCTTTGCTGGAGATGCCCGAAGAGAGCGATGCGGCTAAAGCGGCAAAGATTCGGGGGTGGTCGGTACCCTCTGATTACAATCCCGTCCATGAACTCTACCGAGAACTTAAAATGGGCCCCTATAAAGATCTCGGAAAATTCAGTCTGATCGATGTCCTCAAAAAATATTGGATTCTCCTTGCCCTAGCACTTGCGTTTGTCGTTCATCTCATCGCCTCGTTGCGTAAAGTACGTCATCAGCAGTTACTCCTTCAAAAAGAGAAAGCAGCGCTCGATGAAGCTCACGCTAAACTCGATCACGCCAATTCATTGGTGATGGAGAGCATCGGATATGCCCGAAAAATTCAGGAGGCTTCGCTCCCCGATAAGCATGCATTGGATGGTGCGATAGCGGATATTTTTGTCTGCTGGGAACCGCTTCATGTCGTCGGCGGGGACTATTTTTGGATTGAGCAGATAGGGAATAAATGTTTTATCGTCGTTATAGATTGTACCGGACACGGTGTACCGGGAGCCTTTATGACGATGGTCGCTTCGGCGGCACTCCATCGAGCCCTTCATGATCTGAAAATGGCCGACCCCGCAGAGCTGCTGCATGAAGTGGATGAGCGGGTACGGATGAAACTGCGACAAGATTATCCCGACACCGATTCGGACGACGGGCTTGATTGTGCGATCTGCGTCTACGACATCGATACGAGCACCATCACCTACGCCGGAGCGAACCTCCCCCTTATCTATGTCGAAAACGGCACGTTAAATGAGATAAAACCGACGAGAGCAAGTTTGGGATATCGAAGTATACGCCCTAAAAAATCGTTTGAAAACCATACCGTACACGTCAATGAAGGGGTCTCTTTTTACATGTTGACCGACGGTATCCCCGATCATATGGGGGGAGCCCCTCGCAGGTTGCTCGGTCGAAAACGCTTAGGCGAAATCATCTTGCACAATCAAGGGTTGAGCATGAACGAGCAAATGAAACATATCGAAATGGAATTAGAGGCGTATCGTGCGGGTGAACCTCGACGGGACGATATGACGTTAATCGGGTTTAGACCGAGATAACGATCCCGCCTCTATGAAAGCGGCTCGAACCGCTTCCCATGGGTGAGGGTATATCGGTAGAGTTGAAGCGCTTTTACGAGGTTAATGAGCAAGAGGGCAAACATGCCCATTGCCGTGAGTCCGCTCAATACAAAAAGCTCAATTAAGAACACCCCGCCAAGTGCCGAGAGCGATGTGAGGAGAAAAAGGGTAAAAACCCCTTTTGCACGAGATTGAGGGATGATATTCGACATAATCGGAGCATCCATGATCCCGGAAGAGTTGAGATGAAACCAGACCAGAAAGGGGACGATTTTCCCCATCATCCCTAAAATAACAGCCAACGCAAAGAGGGCAAAAGCGATGAGGGAAATACTCTGAGATTGGGGATACGCAGCCCCTAAAAAGAGGATATGCGCCGCAACGGCCAATGAAAGCAACATGATCCCCAAACTCCAAAACCATATACTCACATCACTCACACGCCGTTTTCGCATCTTTAAGCGTTTTGCCGTAGTGACGACAAATCCGATCAATAACGCCCCTATAACAAGGTCAAACACCCAGACATAAGGGAGCGCCGTGAAAAGCCAAATGATTTTCAAAAAGAGTGACACGGCAATCACCCTGAAGGCGTTGCGTTTGCACCAGCTACTGTAGGGTGTGGAGACATAGAACATCTCGATCACTTGAAACGCTACCGCTACGATAAGTACGGCAATCCACCCGATAAGTCCCAGTGAATAGTGTGCGGATCGGATCGCGTCATGAAAGGCACTAAAAGAGAGATTGGCATATTCGCTTGCCATAACGATCCCCAACACGGCGGTGAGAGAGAGGGCGATCAGGGCAAGTCTCATCCCCCGAAGGGTATCGTGCGATGTACCGCCGAAAAGGAGAGGAAGGATAAGATTAGCCGAGTAGAGGATCGAGCCGCCTAAAAAAATCGATGCAATCACAAAAAGTTCAGGGATTCCAAATACAAATGCTCCCGAGAGGGAAAGTACCCCGATCACCAAAAACAGATGAATCACAACCGCATTCCCCAGAACAGAGGGGATAGGACGTCCCCCCAAGACGCTCTGCATCTGAAACAGTGCACCGAACATACTCATAGAGATAACCCCTAGAAACATCAGATGGATAGCCGCTAGGGAGAGGGGATGGGTTGGTGTTAAAACAGCGTGAGGATTAAAAAATACAATCAAAGCAAGAAGTAGCCCGAATACGGGAACCGTGAGAAAAAAGCGCAAGACGACCGAGATAGGGGGGGCTTGATCGAGGGAGAGGCCGTTATACATGGGTATGCTCCAACTCTAGGGTTGAACTGCGGGTGATATAGATATGCCAGAGAGTTTCAGTTTCCATGACGCTGAGATATCGACCGCCGTTTTTCACAATGATCTCAAAAAGGGGGATCGGTTCACGTCGGTGAATCATATGGATCACCTCATCACCCGTAAGTTTTTTGAATGCATCCACCGCCATCTCCAGCGGAACGGGGTGATCAAATTCACGAGTGTCGAGGAGAATCATTTATCCATATCCTTTAGGGTTTGGATCATAAGCTCTCCATCGCTCCCCAATGCACGATCGATCATAGGGTAGAGCATCTGCTCCTCTTTCATATTGTGCTGCTGGAGCATAATCATCATCGATTCACCGATTCCGAAAAAATCATCCGAGCGATTTTCACTCAACGCTAAACGCATCGATTCGAGAAGACTTCGAAGCTGTTGGTGCTCGTAACGCATCATCTGCGTCGGCCCCCCCATCATCCCCGTCCGTTTTTCAAAGGTGATAAAGAGTTCACGCTCCTCCATATCGAAATGGTGGTTCGTAGCGCGATAAAATAGATCAAAAAGCTCTTTGGCTTCCTCTGTTTTTTTTGCCGACAACGCATTCTCCGCTTC
>DLUI01000156.1 GCA_002742695.1 Sulfuricurvum kujiense
CCGAGGGGTAGTATTCAGTGATCTCACATTTGCCTCTGAAAAAACTATCCCTGATTATGCCAATGAGGGGTATTTGGGAGTCGGGACAGGATTACGCTACGTTACCCCTGTCGGCCCTGTTGCTATTGATGTGGGATTCGATCCCGATGATATGGGTCAATATGCAATCCATTTTCGAATCGGAGAGTTGTTTTGAAACGTTTACGATCCCTTCCATGGCGGAAATGGTTTAAACACTTTTTTGTAGCGTTTCATTTTCTCCTCTACACGATCATCCTCCTTCTTTCGGGGGCACTGTATATCGCTTTTCGCCCCGACAGTCTTGATATAGTCAATACCTATTTTCTCAAACCGCTGGATATTCACTACTCCCACGCGGAGGGGTCGTTGCTGGAGGGGTTCACTCTTCATAACGTCCGAAGCGATAAAAGTGAAGCCAAAACATTTCTCCTCAAATACAACCTTGTCAAAATGTTGAAGGGGGAGCATACGATCGACTCGGTGAAAATCGACGGATTACGCCTCCACTTGGACGACTTTATCAGCGATGAGGAATCCCTCTGGCCGTTTCCGACCTTTAAACTCCGTGAAGTATCGATCACAAATCTCCAGCTTATCAGTTCGTACCCGATTGAACTCGATATCTATGGGAAAAACGGGACGTACGACGGGGATAACCTAAGCTTTGCTTTTTTGGACGCGACTCTGAAATCCCGTTATGCGAGCGGGGCGATTCACGGTGTTGTCCGTAACAATGCTCTCACGGGGGTGAGTGATATTTATCCCAATGTTGCTGAACTGGCTCCTTACAGCGGGAAATTTACGACACTTCCGAGAGTTCTGCGTGTGAATATTACGGAGCTCTCAAATGAAAAAGCGATTTTACGGACGAGTATTGCTGCGTTGCACTCCAAACAAGACCCTGAGATTCAAGTTAAAGCGATTGCCCTTGATTTTAACTACCTTTATGAAAACGGCTATTTTGATATCAATGCCCTCTATTCTCTCATCCATCGCGCAGATACGATGCAAACCAAGCACCATCTTCGTTACGCATTAGAGGGGAGAACCACTACGGAGTTTGAGGGGAAAATCTCCTCGATTCACCCCCTTCCCGCGAATGTACTGCGCGGAGAGTTTAGTGATGACGCTGAGGGGTTGATCGGAAAACTTACCCTCGATGGGAGTATTTTAAATCTTGCCAGTAAAGATTACGACCGTTTTAGCTGGAAACTCCTGAGCGCTCATAAAAATCTCTCCTTTATCTCCTCTCTTCCGGAAGCTATTCGAAGCGGAGCACTTCGGGTTGAGGGTGAGGGAATCTACACCCTTAGCACCGATTCGCTCAAAGGGAGCGTCGATGCTTTGAGTGACCATGCCCTTTTTAAAGGGTCGTTTTCAACCCAAAACGGCCATCACGCATTGGATGGGGCTCTCACCCTTCCATCGGATGCTCCGCTGTGGAAAAGCTGGGGACATAAACCGCCCGAACATCTTCTCCTCTCGTTACGTGATGAGCTCAATGCGACGCGTCTCAACCTTTCCGGTGATTCATTAGCACTCTCGGCGGTCATGTCGGGTGAAAAACTCCAAGGGAGCGGCAACTATCTGGGTACTTTTTTCGAAATAAGCGGATCGCTTAGCTCGAATCTAAGCCGTATCGATATTGATACCCTCACCCCCTCGGTATTCGCTACGCTATCGAAACTGCGCCCCATCGAACTGCACAAAGGGGAATATTATGATGCCGAAATTCGGACTAAAAATCGGATCACCCTCAGCGATACCCTTACCGTCAAAAGCGATATAAAGATACCGTGGTATGCCGCCGTTCTTGACTCTAAACGGGCGTATGGAGGGACGGATGGGAGTGTTAGTTTGGAGTACCGTGATGGGAACATTACCGTCGATAACTACCGTTTTGAAATCGCTAATCACCCTATCACTACCGACAGAACATCGTACTTGCATCTCACTGCCAAGGGTGATCTTATCATTGATGAGTTGTGGATATTTGATACCCTTTTGCTCACGGGAATCATCGAGTCGGATTTAAGTGCTGCGCTTCGGTTGCGTTCAAACCGCTTCAGTTATCAAGGGCCCGAGGGGAGTGCGCACGCCTCTACCGATATTGCGTATACGCGAGATCGTGATGCGAACCAAAACCTTTCAGGGGTGTTGAATATCCTTGATGCGACTATCACCTACTTGCCGCTTCAAGAGTTCAAAGTAATGGACGATGACATTATCATTATCCAAGACGTACGCCCACCTAGCAGTGCAAAACTCTCTATGAACCTCCATGTCACTGCCTCGCAGCCGATCCGTTTTAAAACCAAAGAACTGGATTTGGGGATCGATCCCGACATAACCCTCTGGAAAGATCCGAGGGATGCGATGCAAATTTTAGGGATGGTGCGTATCCCCTCCGGAACGGCTAAAACGGGGGGAAAACTTTTCGACATCAAATACTCCGAGATCTATTTCGGCGGCGATGTCCCCCTCAACCCTTATCTTAATCTGACGATAGGGCATGAGGTCGATTACAAAAAAATACTTATCTATGTGACCCATACCCTCGATTCGCCGATCTTCCTCTTTAGTTCTGATCCGGTGATGAGCCAAAACGATATTATGAGCTATATCCTCTTTGGAGGCCCTGCCAATACCGTCTCAGGCGGCGATAGCTCCACCTCGACTGTCCGAGCCGATGCTACTAACTTTATGCTCGGAGCGGGGCTAAAAGGGCTGATAAGCGGAGCAACGAAACTGCAGATCGATACGATGAATATCCTCACCACCGCTGAGGGGGGGATGGGGTTTGAGGTGGGCGCCCGCCTCAACAAAGATTTGAGAGTTCTCTATAAAAACGATACCGTCTCCAGTGTCCTTATCCAATACTCTCTCAACCGTTGGCTTCGGTTAGATGCGGATATTCATGAGTTAGGGCAGGGGATTAATGCCGTCTATATCAAAGATTTCCATGACTTCCTCCCCCATAACCTTCCGAAAAAGAGATAATTCTTGATTTAAATCAAGAGATAGAGCTTTTGCCTCTTTTATACTGTCATCATTAAAAGCCTAAAGGAATAGCTATGATTTTAGAATTTATGAGAGACGATCACCGCGCATGCGACCATTACTACACCGAAGCGGAGAATGCGTTGTCGGCA
>DLUI01000143.1:0-23199 GCA_002742695.1 Sulfuricurvum kujiense
AGTCTTCCAAGTTATCGAGGTGATATTATCAATGGGGTTGACTTCAATGAAACTGCCCGTATCCCGGATCCTCACCGTATGGTTCAAGCGTACAATCAATCAGCGGCAACATTGAATCTGCTCCGTGCTTTTGCATCGGGCGGATTGGCTGATTTGCATCAAGTTCATGCATGGAACTTAGGGTTTGTCGGACAAAACGATTTGACCAAAAAATACGATGAACTCTCCCGCCAGATTGATGATTCTCTCCGCTTTATGGCGGCATGCGGCATCACCTCGGATAATTACCGTACGTTACGTGAGACCGATTTTTATACCTCTCATGAAGCGTTGCTCCTCAATTACGAAGAGGCATTTACCCGTCAGGATTCATTGACCGGAGAGTGGTACGACGTATCCTCCCACATGCTCTGGATCGGCGATCGTACCCGTCATCTAGACGGAGCTCATGTCGAGTTTATGCGCGGGATTAAAAACCCTATCGGGGTGAAAGCGGGACCTTCTATGGACCCTGAGGATTTAATCCGATTGTGTGATGTTCTCAATCCTGAGAATGAAGCGGGACGATTGAACGTTATTGTCCGTATGGGTGCGGATAAAGTGGCCGACGGTATGCCCGCATTGATCCGTGCAATCGAGAGAGAAGGGAAAAAAGTGTTGTGGAGCTGTGATCCGATGCATGGTAATACGATCACCAGCAGCGGCTATAAAACCCGTCCGGTCGAACAAATTCTCAAAGAGATGAAACAGTTTTTCCAAGTACACAAATCAGAAGGAACCTACGCAGGAGGCGTTCACTTGGAGATGACGGGTAAAAACGTTACCGAGTGTTTGGGAGGATCATTTGAGATCACTTCCGATAATCTCAAAAGCCGTTATCATACCCACTGTGATCCGCGTCTTAATGCCGACCAGTCGTTAGAGTTGGCATTTTTGATCGCCGATACGCTTAAAGAAGCGCATCGTTAGAATTACTTCTTCTGACATTCGGGGCAAACCCCCGAAATCACAATCGAAATATCTTCTGCTTTATAGTGACTCATCTCTATCGATTTTTGTAGGATGGAATGGGGATCGTACTCAATATCTTTAAGCTCACCGCATGATTTGCACATGATATGGGCATGGGCTTCTTTCTCAATTTCGTATTTTGTTTTTTGTCCCGCTATCTTTATTTCACGTATCAGAGTGACGTCCAACATCGTATTCACATTTTTATAGAGCGTTGCCAAAGAAATTGAGCTGAATTTTTCCCGAATTTTTTGATACAGTTCATCGATACTTATATGTCCGGCCTGATGCATCAGTTGAATGATAGCAAGCCGCTGAGGGGTAGCTTTGAGTTGATGAGATTTAAGTAAGTGTTCATGTTTCATAATGTGTAATTATAAACGATGAAAGGGGTGAAATTTCATAAAGAAGAGAAAAAGGGGAGAGTTTTGAAATAAATTTTAAGATTTCCCCCACTTAGGGGAAAGATTTTATAACGAATCAATGATTCGAAGGAGCTCGTCGGGTTTATTGGAATACTGTATTGCCGTCTCTTTACTGATTAGTTTTTTTCGTAAATATTCGACAATCTCTTGGGTCTGAGTCGTCATATTGGTCCCTGTTTGGTTCAGCTGCATTTGGGAATAAAGCTGGTGTACTTTATCTTCACGAATCAGGTTGGCAATGGCGGGATTGGTAATCATAACCTCTTGCGCCGCGATACGCCCTCCGCCGATTTTCGGCAAAAGGGCTTGGGAAATAACGGCGATGAGGGAGGTAGAGAGTTGTGCCCGTACTTGAGGCTGCTCATCACCGGAAAAGACGTCAATAATACGGTTAATGGTCTGCGGTGCAGAGTTGGTGTGGAGCGTTCCGAAAACCAAGTGACCCGTTTCGGCGGCAGTTAGCGCCGCCGAGATAGTTTCACGATCCCGCATCTCCCCGATCAGGATAACATCCGGGTCTTCACGCAGAGCGTATTTAAGAGCGGCGGAGAAGCTTTTGGTGTCGGTTCCGACGTTACGGTGGGAAAAGAGCGATTTTTTGTTGGTGTGGACAAACTCGACCGGATCTTCAACCGTAATAATATGACGCGCTTCATTAAGATTGATTTCGTTGAGCATTGCTGCAAGGGTTGTCGATTTACCGCTTCCGGTAGGTCCGGTGACGAGGATAAGCCCTTTTTCCCGTTTGATAAGCTCTTTAAATATTTTTTTGGCATTTAAATCATCGAGCGAGGGGATAGTGACAGGGATGATACGAAAGGCGCAGGCGATATCGTCCATCGTTTTGTAATAGTTGGCACGGAAACGGCCGACATCGGGGATAACGATTGAAAAGTCGAGCTCATTGTTCTCTTCAAACGCTTTTTTCTGTTTTTCAGTGAGGAGAGAGTACCCCATCTCTTCAATACTTTGCCCATCAAGAACGGGGAGGTTAAGGGCAACAAGGCGACCGTCAATACGAATTTGCGGTTCGGAACGGCTAACGAGGTGAAGATCCGACGCTTTATAAGCGACAACACTTTTGAGGAGTTTATAAATGTCTAAAGATGTATTCATGGTTGAAATATCCCTTCGTAATTAGATTCATCGTATCCGACGACAAGTGTATCGTTATATTCGATAACCGGACGTTTTATCAAAAGATTATGAGTGCTCATCCACTCAATTTTACCGTTGTCATCTAAATTTTGAGCTTTGAGTCCTAACGTACGATAGGTTGTCCCTTTTGTATTTAACAAGGTCGCGAGTGCTGAGTGTTGCACCCACATTTCAATCTTTTCACGGGAAACGGGGGAGATTTTAAAATCGTGAAACGTATAGGCAATTCCCCTCGCATCTAAAAATCGAAGTGCTTTTTGGACACTGCCGCAACTTTTTATCCCGTATACGTGCGTCATTATTTACTCAATAATTTTAGGGACGATGAAAAAATGCTCTTGAGAATGGGGAGCATGGGAGAGAATATCATCATTAATGGTGCGATCAACGCTGCCGATATCTTCACGAAGAGCGGTAGCCGCGTCAGACATAGCGAACGAGGCATCGACTCCATCGGTAGAGAGTTCGGAGAGATTATCTACAAAGGAGACGATTTCACTAAGCTGTGCTATCATCTCTTCGCGATGTTCTTGGGGAATTTGGAGATAAGAGAGTTTCTCTAACCGTTGTAAGAGGGTTTCATCAATTTGCATGGTTAACCTAAGTTGTGATAAATTTATAGAAATAATTGTACCCAAAAAATAGGTTTACAAAACTTTAACATAGGGTGAGATATTATTGCTCTAATTAATGATTGTAAATAACAGGAGCCGTTTTGAGTCTAAAAGAGAATATGGAAGCCCTTAAAGAAGAGCTGAGTTCTGAAGAGAAGTTTTTTGAAAGTGCCATCCGGACGGAACGTTTTGTTAAACGGTATCAAAAGCCTTTGATAGCGTTGGTAGCTTCATCGTTGTTAGCAGTGGGGGGAGCTATCGGATATCAACTCTATACCGATGCAAAATTAGAGAGCTCAAATACGGCATTTAATCTCCTTTTGGCAAATCCTGCCGATACACAAGCAGAACTAACGTTGAAAAATGATAATCCAGAGTTGTACGATTTATGGAAACTTTCACGCGGGATCGCTCAAAATGATGTGAGTATTCTTGAAGGGTTGAAACATTCTGAAGCGTTCGGTGTTGCCGATATCGCATCGTACGAAGCTGCCGCCATCAAGGGCGATACGCAATCGTTGGAACAATACACGAAAAAACAGGGTGCTCTTTACAAAGATTTAGCATTATTAGAAGTCGCAGTAGCGGCGATTGAAAAAGGTGATGTTGCATTGGCGCATCAAAAAATAGCCCTTATCGGTGAAGATTCACCTCTTTATCAAGTAGCCGCGGCACTTTCACATTACGGAGTAAAAGAATGAAATTATCCACGACTGCATTAGTCCTCGCTACAGCGCTTCTTGTTAGCGGATGTTCCCATAAAGAGGTGTACAAACCGGAAGAGGTAAAAGGGGAATGGCGTAATGCGGGGCATCTTAGTGCGTCTATTTCCCAAACGACTCATTCGGCTGCTTTACTTGATAATGGCCGTTTGTTGACAAAAGAGGGAGAGAAAAACATTAAACTTCCTGAAGAGTATCGTCTCATCAATGTAAACGATGCTTGGGTTATTACAGAGAGCCCTGAGGGAAATCTCGTCCTTTTTCCGGAAGACGGCAGCGATGCAAAAGTCACCTTTGAACTCAAACGCCATGTAGCTGCCGCAAATATTCAAGACGATACCGTAGCTATCTTGTTTACCAATAATGAAATGGCACTCTATTCGCTGGAGAGTAAAAAACTTCTCTTCAAAGAGAGTGCTAATACTCCGATAGCTGTAGATACACGCATTGCAAACCCGTATTTCCTCAAAGAATTGGTATTGTTTTTAACGTTGGACGGGAAAATCGTCATCGTCAATTCGGAGACAAAACAGGTACTTCGCTCCGTAGTCGTCAGCTCGGAGGAGTATTTTAACAATATTACCTATTTGAACGTCATTGATAATAATCTTGTCGCATCGACCGGAACGTCGGTATTGGCACTCTCCCAAAAAGAGGCACGTGAAAAATACGAGATTCGTAACATTGCCTATACGGCAGAGGGAATCTGGATTGCGACCAAGCAAGGTGAAATCATTGCCCTTAGTCCATCATTACAGTTCAAAGCAAAGAAAAAATTTCCGTTTGCCCATTTCGTAGGGCTCAGCGTCCAAAATGACCGTGTGTATGCACTGGAGCAAGAGGGGTATATGATCGCTCTAACCAAGAACCTTTTGGCGTATGATGTCTATGATATCGATATGGACAGCGATAACAAAATTTTCCTCGGAGACGGACGTTTTTATTTTGACGACCGCTATATCAATATCAAATAATGTCGAAAGAGCTTGAGGCTTTTATCGAGTATATTACCGTTATCAAAGCACTTAGCCCTCGAACGATTGAGGCCTATCGCCATGATTTGGGTGAGATTGAACATACGTCACATAAATGCCTCACCGAAATCGATTCGAATAGTGTTTTTCAGATACTCGGATCGATTGCCAACAAACGAACTTTGAATCGAAAACTCTCCGCTTTTAACTCTTTTCTGGATTTTTGCCACCGCAACCGATTTGACTCCGTTTCCTCGAAATTCACCCTCTCCAAAGTACCGAAAAATCTCCCTAAATATGTACCGTTTGAAACCATTCAATCTTCACTTACATTGATTGATCGAAGTGAATGGATCGGAATGCGAGATTATGCCCTGATCCTTTTTCTCTATGCTTCAGGATCTCGTATCAGTGAGTGTTTGATTGTGGAGGAGGGGGATATTGAGGGGGAATGGCTCCGTATCCGTCACGGTAAAGGGGAGAAAGAGCGGTACGTCCCCATCGCACAGGAGGCACTAAAAGCACTCCGAGCCTATCAGGAAGCCTCACCGTACCAAAATCGACCCCATCTTTGGCTCAACTATAGAGGAGAGCCTCTCAGCCGTATTTCGGCGTTTAAAATCACCCAAAAATATTTGGGTATTTCCCCCCACGCACTTCGCCACTCGTATGCGACAGCCATGATCCTCGGAGGAGCCGATTTACGCGTCGTACAAGAGCTTCTCGGTCATGCGTCGCTCCTCACGACGCAAATATACACTCATGTTCAAAAACAGAATCTTCAAGATACCGTATTGAAGCATCATCCAATGGCGAAGTGATAGTTTATTTCCATCATTTCACACATAATCTCATAATTTTTGTATAATAAGAGTTATTTATAAAATTTTAAATCTCACATTTAACGGTTGGCGCATTTGTTTGAACTCAATAGGGCTTTGACGAGTTTGGTGGGGGACGAGCGTGCGAAGAAAGAAAATAAGGTATAAAAATGAGACAAAGCCTAATTGATTTAATAAATAAAACTATTGTTCATCGTTATTCTCTTCATTGTCCGATTCGAAATATTGATAAGACTAATTTCACCACTACAAAAGATGATTGTTATGAAGCTATAGATGATGATTCTTTGATAGAGATAATTTATAATTCAATAATTGAATATTCATTTGATGAATTTGATTTAGTAAATAAACAGTATGACAATTTAATGGCTGTGGCTTTGGTTTCAAAACTTAAATATAATGAGTATGCCTCAGAAAAATCAAAAATTAGTTATGGTTTTTTTGGAGAAGTTTTACTTTATTCACTTTTAATGACAAAGTATAAAACTAACACGTTGATTTCCAGAGGTTATTTTTACAATCCTTTAGAAAAATCTGAAACAAAAGGGTATGACTCATATCATTTGATTGAAAATAATGATGAGTTAGAACTTTGGTTTGGTGAAGTTAAATTTAGAGCTTCCTTTAACGATGGCGTAAAAAGCGCTATTAATGGACTTCAAAAAGCAATTAGCGATGAGTATTTAAAAACAAATATATTGGCAATGATAAATCATAAAGATAAATTTAAAGATTCTAAAATTAAAGAAGTCATTGATAAATGGATGACTGATCCATTACTTGTTTCAATAATTGATGAAGTAATTAAATTTAATATGAAATTAGTATATCCAATCTTGATTGTATATGATGACAAAGAAGTGGATTATGATAAAAAAATAAATGATGCTATTGAACATATTAATGCTGCTTTTACTCCTATGACTTATAACATGAGTGTTGATTTTGAGATATTTTTTATGTTTTTACCACTACATGAAACGACTAATTTAAAAAAGGAGGTTATTAGATGGATAGAATTGAAAAAGCCTCTTTTGCAATAAAAAATATTAATGAATTTAGAAGTGGAGCAATAACGGAAGCTCAATTAACGACAAAAATTTGTGATTATTTTGATTTTATTAAAGATAAAGAATTAACGCCATCGGATATTAAATTTCTAAAATATATTTCAAATGTCGTTGGAATTCCTCATTATTATGATTTATTAATGAAAGTTTTTCAGAGAGATATTGAAGAAATAAGTGTGTTCAATTTGAATACATTAAGCTCTATCATTTATGAAAGTACTTTATATGTTGATGAACATATTAAACTTCATAAGCACCAAATGTCAATTTTAGATAGATTTGAGTTCCACAAGCAAAATAGAATATTTTTATCGGCAAGTACATCATTTGGAAAAACCTATTTGGTTTATGAAATCATAAAAAAAATGAAATATCAAAATATCGTTTTAATGTTTCCAACAATAGCGTTATTATCTGAAAATCTTGAAAAATTAAGAATAGATAGTTACTACCAATATTTTAGAGAAAATTATAAAATTCATACATTGAGTCAAATCGATGAAGAAGAACTAGCTGATAATAATCTTTTTATATTTACCCCCGAGCGATATTTGTCTTTTCTCGACAGAAATGAAGGAAATATTGGTTTCGATTTTATATTTATGGATGAAATTTATAAAATTGACAATGAATATATCATTGATAATGATGAGGCGAAAGAAAATGAACGAGATACAGCATATAGAGTTTCATTATACAATGCTTTGAGCAACAACACGGATGTTCTATTGGTAGGTCCTTACATAGGGTTCGAGAATCAAAATAATCAAAACTATAACCCTTCATTTGATAATTTTATACAATTTAACAACTTTCAGAGAATTGATTATAATGAGTATGAAATTGTCAATAAAAAAAGAATTTTATTGGATAGCACGCAATTAATAAATGATAAGTATGAAGTTAAAATTAGTAAAGCTATGACAAAAAAAGCAATATTGGCTAATACCATTCAGGCTTTAATACAAACAAGAGAAAATTGTATCGTATATTGTTATGGGGCTGGAACAGCTGAAAGTAAAGCTAAAGAGATTTCGCCAATAAATAAAGTCATTCATGAGCAAAACAACCACTTGTTAAATTTAATTGAGCATATGAAAGTTAATTTTCATGAAGAATGGGTAGTTGTTAAATCTTTAGAAAATGGTATAGGTATTCATCATGGGCTTGTTCCAAAATATATTCAAAAAGAGATTATTAATTTTTTTAATGATGGTTTATTAAATATATTATTTTCTACT
Source organism: Sulfuricurvum kujiense (assembly GCA_002742695.1). GTDB lineage: Bacteria > Campylobacterota > Campylobacteria > Campylobacterales > Sulfurimonadaceae > Sulfuricurvum > Sulfuricurvum kujiense_A. Next base: position 8,061 of record DLUI01000143.1, read on the forward strand.
ACAACAATAACTGAAGGTGTAAATACATCTGCAAAAAATCTTATAGTTTTTGATCACAAAAAAGGCAAAAAAGATTTGAAAAAGTTTGATGCAAAGAATATTGAAGGACGGGCTGGACGTTTTATGTATCATTTTAGTGGAAATGTTTTAATAATCGATAAAAAATTTGATGAGATAGTGAATTCTGAAGATATTGGTATAAAACATAAAAATTATGATGAAAATTCTCCAAAAGATCAAATTGATTATTTTATTACAGATGATAAATATCTAAGTGATATTCATATTGCAGAAAGGATAGAGTTATTAAATCAAATAGCTCAAAGAGAAATACCATTAGAACTTTTTAATGCATATAAGGTGATCAATTACAGTGACAAAATAAGACTTTATGATTTAATTAATGGTCTCTCAGCTATACAAGATAAAAAAATAAAAAAATTAATATCATCTATCAATGGTGACAAAGTAAAGATTGATTTTGATGGATTTGATGAAATTGTTTCTTTATTAACTGATATTGTACATAATGCAGATTTACTGAGTATGATGACTAGAAAGAAAAACAGTGAGCTTGATCAAAAAGAACATTTCATAATAACTTTTTTATTAAATGCATATCTAACGTATGGCTTTAAAGGATTGGTTGATTACAAAATAGATATACAAGGAAAAGACATAGATAAGTCCATGCAAGAGTCATCTAGGTTTGTTTATAATACTTTGAAATATCAACTAGTTAAGTATTTGGGTGTATTTAATATTTTATATAAATATATTCGTTCAACCAAAGAAAATAGTGAAATTGGAATAGATAAGTTACTTGCAAAACTTGAATATAACGCTTTTAGCAAAATTGGAAAAGTAGCTAGTGATTATGGTGTTCCATATAAAATAGTTGAGTATTATGATAATTTAGAATCTAATCCGAAGAATTCTGAATTAATTCAATCACAATTTGATAATTTCGAGCGTAAATCATTTGAAAAATTTGTGAAGATTTTAGGCGAATAAAAAATAATTTTATATTAATGAATGATTATATTGCATTTTGCAATATTTTTATTTAATGGTAATTATATGTAGTAGCTTAATGAAAATAATTCAAGAGGGGCTATTATGAAAAAATATGTTGTTGCTAAATCTGTTCTCTTTACTTTTGGAATTTGGTTTATAGTTAATTATATTGGTGGTGATTACGATTGTGATAAAAAGTGCATATTAACAGATGTTGGAAAATTTTTGGCGATTTTCTTTTTGATTTCATTCGTTCTGTTATTTGTAGAGAAAATGAGAGAAAAAGTTTTGAAAATGTGGCAAATTTATGTACCTGCTATGTTTGTTTTATTTTCCGCAATTCATTATTTTGATACAGCTCAGCATGAGCAACAACTCAAAATTCAAAAAGAGTATATTGATTTTAAAATGCAATATGCATCTATGGAGTTCAAAAATATTAATAAATCAGAAATAGATAAAGTAATGTCTATTGATTTAACTGAGCATAATAAAGCTTTTGATAAATATGCTAATTTAACAATCAATGGCTACAAAGATATGGTTGGGCGTACAATGATGGGGCTAACATTAGGGTGTCTTCTGATCTTGCTTTTAGATGGATTGGCAATGTACTTTCATAAAAATGAGAATTTTACTACGTAATTTATCCCTGTCATATTTCCCCCATTTTTAAGTGACGGGATACAATGAAAAGAGATTTTAATTACGGCGAATTTGCCATAATTACAAAGGGATGCAGATGTTAATTCAGATTGTAAACCCGTCGAACTCGACGGGTTTAGAAACTTATGATGATGAACCTCTCACAATTTGTGAGAGGTCGGCTTGTGGAAGAAAAAAATGTGTAAAAGGGTAAATCATTTTCGTGACGTCACGAAAATGCTATAAGAGGAACTCCAATGAATGAACTCACCACCTCCATCGGCGAAACCATCAAAAACAAAATCTACACCATTCGCGGAATGCAGGTGATATTGGATAGTGATTTGGCGGAGCTTTATGATGTGGAAACAAAAGTTTTTAATCAGGCAGTAAAGAGAAATAGTGAGCGATTTCCAGCAAACTTTATGTTTCAGCTGAGTGAAGAAGAGAATCAAAATTTGAGGTTCCAATTTGGAACCTCAAGTTCAAGTAGCTCTTTAAGGTTCCAAAATGGCACCTTAGACGATGAAGAATCTTTAAGGTCACAATTTGTGACCTTAGAAAATGGTAGAGGTAAACATAGAAAATATTTGCCTTACGTGTTTACAGAACAGGGAGTAGCGATGCTCTCGGCGGTACTACGAAGTCAGAGCGCAGTGCAGATGAGTATCCATATCATCAATGCTTTTGTCGAAATGCGAAAATTTATCTCAAACAATGCCTTGATATTTCAAAGACTTGATTCATTGGAGCAAAAACAGTCTAAAACCGATGAAAAAGTCGAAGCGATACTCAATGCAATCGAAGATAAATCCATCAAACCGAAACAGGGAATTTTTTACGATGGGCAAGTGTATGATGCGTATCTGTTTGTGTCAGATCTCATTAAAAGTGCCAAAAAGAACATCATTCTGATCGATAACTATGTCGATGAGAGCGTTTTGACGTTATTATCCAAACGAGATGCGAACGTAAAAGCGATGATTTACACCAAAAATATCACCAAACAGCTTGAACTTGATCTCCAAAAACACAATGCTCAATACCCGAACATAGAGATAAAAAAGTTTGATTCATCCCATGATCGCTTTTTACTGATCGATGAAAAAGAGGTGTATCATATCGGTGCAAGTCTCAAAGATTTGGGCAAAAAGTGGTTTGCGTTTTCAAAATTAGATATGGGCGTGTTAAATATAGTTGAAAAGTTAAAAAATTGAAAACTTATTCTTGATATTCATCAAGAAACTATATTCTCGTTAAGGTTATCATCCTTATACTAAAAAAAGGAACACACTATGACCTATGCCTCATTTACCTCAGATATTGTTTACGGCGATACACAGCCAGTTATTACTCCACTCATTACAAACGAGTTTACCAAAGAGATTAGAATCGTTTTCCGTGCTGGGCAGTCGATGAAAGCCCATAAGACATCGTTTCCGATTACGGTGATGATTGTATCGGGAGTAATCGATTTTGGCGTTGGTGAAGAACGTTATACGTTGAGCGCGGGTGATGTTGTCGCGCTGGAAGGGAACGTTGTCCATGATCTCAATGCCCTTGAAGATTCTATTGTCCGTCTGAGTCTCCATAAAGGTGACAGTGTTGCACGTGTGAGCGGGGTACTTAAGCTATAATATCAGCATGATATTATGTGACATCGGCAACACATCGGTTGATTTGTTCTGTGAGGGGGAACGCACCAAGCTGAGTGTGGAAAATTTTGATCCTGCGACCCTTCACGATGATGTTTATTACGTCAGTGTCAACACCCTTTTTAATGAACAAATTCAAAAGTATGCAAACTGGCATGATGTGAGAGAACTTATCGATTGGGATAAATACTACCCCACAATGGGGATTGACCGTATTATGGTGTGTGAAGCGGTAGAAGAGGGTGTTATCGTCGATGCGGGGAGCGCCATTACCGTCGATATGATGCGCGGCGGTGTCTATCAGGGGGGATTTATTTCTCTAGGGCTTCGTGCGGCGTATGAAGCGTATGCAAGAGTCTCTCCTGCGTTGGATATGTCATTTAACTTTGAGGTAGATTTAGTTAAAATGGCAAAAAATACTCCCGATGCACTCACGGTCGGTTTTCTGGCTCCTTTGATCTTGAAGATCGAGAGTTTAGGAAAGCCCATTTATATGAGCGGCGGAGATGCACGGCTGTTGTCCCGTTTTTTACCCGAGGCAACGGTGGATGAAGAGTTAATCTTCAAAGGGATGAAAAAGTTGATTGAAAAAGGTGTTAAATGCTAAGTGTCGCACTCCCAAAAGGGCGAATTGCCGAAGATACGTTGGAAATTTTTGAAACGATCTTCGGTAGCAGTTTTAAATTTGATGATCGTAAATTGATCTTAGAGACGGAAAATTTTAAATTTTTATTGGTTCGTAACCAAGACGTTGCGACGTATGTCTACCACCAAGCGGCCGATATCGGTGTTGTTGGTCTTGATACTCTCGAAGAGCAGGGGTTGGACGTTATCCGTCTGCTCGATTTGCAAAAGGGAAAATGCCGTGTCGCGATCGGGATGCGTGCGGGTGAAAAACCCGATTTTACCAAAAGCGAGATCAAGGTAGCGACCAAAATGGTGAATATCACCAAGCGCTATTTTGCCGAGCGTGCGGTTGCCGCCGATATTATCAAACTCTACGGATCGATCGAGCTCGCCCCCCTCGTAGGGCTTGCCGATATGATCGTCGATGTCGTCGAGACGGGGAGTACGATGAAACAAAACGGGTTGGAAGTCGTCGAGACGATTATGGAATCAACGACCCATCTGATCGCCAATAAAAACAGTTTTTTCGAGAAAAAAAGTGAGATATTAGATATTTATGAAAAAATAAATGCTCTTTTGTATGGGAAATAATTAAGCAATTCACAATTGATTAACAATTACTATCTACAATACTGAAAACATACAAAGGATATTCAAATGTCAAAAATTATATTGCCGATGGCGTTGTCACTGCTCGTCTCAAGTGCTCTTATGGCAGAGAGCTTTTCGATTGTTGAATATGTTAATGTAACACGTTCAGCTCCTATCTATTCAACGGTTCAAGAAGAGGTTCCGAGTGAAAGATGCTATGACGTCAAAGAAGAAGTAAGCTCAGCGAGCGGTGGACATTCAGATGTCGTCGGTGCCGTTGTCGGGGGTGCTTTAGGGGGTGTTTTAGGACATCAAGTCGGCGGCGGAAAAGGTAAAACGGCGGCTACGGTCGGCGGAGCGGTATTAGGTACTCTTGCGGGTCAGAATATCGGGAGCAAATACAATACTCCACAAAATGCAACCTATCGAGTCGTTCGCAAATGTGAAGTGACGAACAGTGTTCAATCCCGTCGAGTATTGAGCGGATATAACAATATTGCTAAAGTGAAAGGGAAAGAGATCAGCATAGAGAGCGATCAGCCCCTTAAACAAATTCCCGTTACTATTACTTACAGCTATTAATCTTCATCTCCCTTTTTTTGGGAGAAAAATCTCCCCTTTATTACCCTCTTTTTAACGATAATCTGTTAGAATAATTCATAAATATAAATTTTCTACAAGAACAGGAGTTTCCATGGCACTCAAAGTGGCGATTAACGGAACAGGCAGAATCGGAATTATCGTAGCGAAAATTATTTCTGAGCGGAATGATATTGAGCTGGTAGCATTAAATACGACGGCAAAACCTGACATGTTGGAATATTTACTCAAGTTTGACAGCGTTCATCGCGGGATTGATGCCAAAGTGATCGATGAGAACACGATTGCAATCGGTGGTAAAAATGTCCGTATGTTTCGGGAACGCGACATTGAAAAAGTTGATTTCGGTGGTTGCGGTGCGGAAGTGGTTATCGAGTGTACAGGGGTATTTTTGGATCAAGAGAGCTGTCAAAAACACCTCAAAAACGGAATCAAAAAAGTCATTATGTCGGCTCCTGCGAAAGATGATTCTCCAACCTATGTGTATGGCGTTAACTCTGATAGCTACAAAGGGGAAACGATCATTTCGAACGCCAGCTGTACGACCAACTGCTTGGGACCGATTTGTAAGGTATTGGATGATGCGTTCGGTATTGAAAACGGTTTGATGACAACGATTCACTCGTATACGAACGATCAAAATGTTTTGGATGTTAAACACTCAAAAGATCCTCGTCGTGCACGTGCCGCAGCCCTTAATATGATCCCTACCTCTACGGGTGCGGCGAAAGCGATCGGCAAAGTAATGCCGAAATTACTTGGAAAACTCAACGGCTATGCGATGCGTGTACCGACTCCCGATGTTTCGGTTGTCGATTTGACCGTTAACTTGAGCAAAGCGGTTACCAAAGACGATATTAATGCCGCATTCACTGCAGCAGCAGCCGGAGCTTTTAAAGGGCTTATCGAAGTGGATAACGACAAACGTGTATCCTCTGATTTTATCGGATCAACCTACAGCTCAACCTACGTTCCCGATATGACGAGCGTTGTTGACGGTACTACGGTAAAAGTATTGGCGTGGTATGACAATGAGTGGGGATACAGCAGTCGACTTGTGGATATGACGGTTCTAATCGGAACACACTAATGCTTCGCTATACGAACCATTTTGAGAGCGGGTTACTTGATTCTCAAACTTTGGAAAAAGGGTTTGAGGCCGTTCGTCGTGAAGCCTCTTCAGGAGAAGTAGGGTATTACCACCTTCCCCTTTTATCACAACCCCTTGTGGAAGAGCTTAAAACGATTCTTCATGATATCGACCGTCGTTTCAATACGATTGCCATCATCGGGATAGGGGGATCGTCGCTGGGTATAAAAGCGATAGAGAGACTCCTTCGCCCCAGCACCCCCAATGCTAAAAAGCTGATCTATCTCGAAAACTCTGATCCTATCAGTATTATGAGTGAGATGAAGCAGATTGATAAGTTCCGTACCCTCTTTATCGTGATATCCAAATCGGGCGGTACCGTCGAGACACTTTCTATCTTTAAGCGTCTGATTGTCAGCTTCGAATTACCGTTGGAAAACTCTGATCAGATTTATGTCGTGAGTGATGAAGATTCGATACTTGCTCATTTCGCGGATGATCATCATCTGCGCCGTTTTGTGATACCTAGCAATGTCGGCGGGCGCTTTTCGGTACTCAGTGCGGTCGGGATGGTCCCTTTAACGTTGGCTGGCTTTGATACGGCTGCAATCCTTAAGGGGGCACAAACTTTTTTAGAGCAATTTTGGAAGCGTGAAGAAGACCACATGCTCGAAAAAGCAGCCTATTACGTGACCCATAGCGATCACTATCCTATGAATGTTTTATTTGCCTATTCCGATACTTTCGAAGAGTTTGGCAAATGGGTCGTTCAGATATGGGGTGAGTCTCTGGGTAAACGAAACGGACTCGGTGAGCGGGTGGGGCTTACACCGATCTCTTTGATCGGATCGGTCGATCAGCACTCGTTCTTACAGCTCATTATAGAGGGGCCACTCAATAAAACGGTCACCTTTATGCATATTGAGCATTCGGAAGAGCATTTAATGATTCCTAACCTTTCTCTCAAACATTTAGAGAAAAGCGACTTTGTGAACGGTAAAAGTTTTAATGATCTTATCAATGCTCAGTGCCATGCAACGATGCAAAGTGTGTTGCAAAGCGGTGTCAGTGTTGATGAAATTGCGTGGAAGAAAATCGATGAAGGCTCTGTCGGTGAGCTGATTCTCTATTATGAACTTTTAACCTCGTTAAGCGGAGCATTGTTTGGGATCAATACATACGATCAACCGGGTGTAGAGATAGGGAAAAAGATTTTAGGAACCTACTTCGAGAAGTGATGCTTAGGCGTTTGTGCCTAAGCTTTCTGCATTAAATACTCTTCTGACTCTTTGTTCAGATTATCCATTAGGGTAAAGAGAAGCTGACTTTGTTGTTCCATCTCTTCGAAACTGCTAAGAATCTCATCTTGATGATGGATGGTTTTATCTTCCCCTTCAATATATTTCATATTAGTAATAACAATATTATGAACTGTTGCATGCGGCGTTAGCATTTTTCCATAGCTTGAAAGATGGGAGAAACGCTCTTTTCCTGCCCCTTCATCGTACCATTTGCCTAAGCGGCAATTGTGGTGATCAGAGAATTGGGTTTCCGTTCTACCGTTCGCAATACTTTTATAGGCATTCGATTTGAAGATGATATGGTCAATTTTCGCCAACGTAATAAAGGTGGTGTTTTCAATCGCAGTCGTTTGTATCGCCGCTTTTTTAGCATCTTCGTTGAACATATAGAGGGTTTGACGAAACGAACTGATAGATTCGCTTGAGTCTTGGGCAATCTCATTCATATCTTCAGAGTTTGAGTGGATTTCCGTGGTCTCTTGCTGGAGTGTTTGAACCGCAATACCGATCTCTCCCGTTGCTTTTTGGGTACGTTCGGCAAGTTTACGCACTTCATCGGCAACAACGGCAAATCCTCGACCGTGTTCACCAGCACGCGCCGCTTCGATCGCGGCATTGAGAGCAAGAAGATTGGTTTGGTCGGCAATGTCTTTGATCAGATTGACGACCGAGCTGATCTCCCCCGTTTTCGCATTAAGGGAGTTAATGGATTCGACAGAAACATGTACTAGCTCGATAAGACGGCTGAGTTTGGTAATAATATCTTCTAGCTCATTTACGCTGTTGGATGATTTTTCGGAAGTGGTTTGGCTGATAGCCGCAATGGTGTGAAGGCGTTGAATGGTTCGTTGGAGATCTTGCTGAATCACTTCCATCCCCCCTCCGATACCGGTGCCGATTTGCCCTAATGCGCTGTTGAGTAATGATTTTTGTATATGGAGGTAGTTGGAATGCATGGAACCGATAGCCATATTGACAAAACTGCTGGCCTCTTTGTATTCCCCTTGTAACCCTTTTATATTGATTTTTCGGTGGAATTCATCACGGCTCGCCGCTTCGACGCTGGCGCGGATCTCACGAATAAATACTTCGGTCTGATCGAGCATATTGTTGGTGTTCCAACACAAATCACTGAGTTCTCCGTGATCTCTAATATGGGTGATACGGCTTTCAAGATGACCGATTTCAGCCCCTTTGATAACGGCAGCGACTTCGCTGACGGTGTCTTGGGTTTTTCGTATATTGATAAACATAAACCATGCAAGGGCAAAGTTGAAAAAGTTTAGCAGACGTACCCAACTCCATCCGTACAAAAACATCTCAAGGAGGAGTGCGATGACGAATAGAGCGATGGATGCAATATTGGCGTATTGAATTTTAGAGAGAGAGGATAAATTCGTCATACGACATTCCTTTGTCTTTTAGAATTTGATTCAGTGTTGCCTCTGAAGCACTGATACCGCCGCTTTTTTCTTTTTGAAGGAGCATAGAATAAAGAGGTTTAATAACGTCAAGTGCTTTTTTAGAAGGTTGACGTCGGACAGAATGGTAATTGGTAATTTTTCTATTGGTATCAAATGAGGGGGTGACGTGGGCAAATACCCAGTAGAAATCACCGTTTTTTGTTTTATTCTTGACATAGGCAAAAATCTCTTTTCCCTCTTTGATCCGAGTCCAAAGGAGTTTAAAAACAATAGCCGGCATATCTTCATGTCTGAGTATGTTATGCGGTTGATCAATAAGTTCAAGCTCATTGTAGCCGGACATAGCGATAAAAAGGGAATTACCGTAGGTGATTTTACCGTTTAGATCCGTTTTGGATACGATAAACTGTTCATCACCGAAAGTTAGTTCTTGGTTAGGCATAAAAGTCCTCATCTGTATAATAAAATATCATAAACCGAATCTATTAGTCTAACAGCCATTTCCTGAATGTTTTCCCTTTTATGGGGCGATTGGTCAGTTTTTGATAAATATTTTCGGCTTTACTGCGAGGAATCGCAACATAACTAAGATGATCGAGTTGATCAATCTTCCCAATCTCTTCTTGACTCAAGCCACATTCATGTATAAGAGCCCCGACAATATCACCGGCACGCAGTTTCTCTTTTTTCCCCGCATCGATACAAATCGTACGCATTAACGTCTTCAGTGAAAACTTCTCTTTGATATCGGGAAGCTCTATGGGAGTAATCGGACGTTTGAGATCCATGAAACGTTCATATTGATGATGATTGACCAAGGTAATGGCGACACCGCTTTTTCCGGCACGTCCCGTACGACCGATACGGTGGGTATAGCGTTCGTTTTGGATAGGTACTTCATAGTTGATTATAGCATCGAGCCCTTCGATATCAATACCTCGACCGGCGACATCGGTCGCTACGAGGATAGGGGCACTTAAATTTCGAAACTGGATGATCGCTTCGTTTCGATCAAACTGCTCCATATCTCCATGTAACGTTAGGGCATGGATACCTATTCCGTTTAGGTCATCACATAAAGCGGCCGCATCGACTTTTGTATTACAAAAGATGATGGTATTCGTTATGTTGTGAAGTTGAAGAACCTGTGTAATAGAGGCAAGCTTTTTATTGCAGATATAGGCAATCTCTTCAATTTTCGGTTTGCTAATAGCGTGTTCGGCAGTCACCATCACCGGATCTTTCATAAACTCCGAAGTGATGGTTTTGATCGATTCGGGAAATGTAGCAGAAAAAAGGAGTGTTTGTCGTGTGGGCGGGGTGAATCCCAAAATAGTCGTAATATCTTCGATAAATCCCATATCAATCATCTGGTCGGCTTCATCCAAAACGACGGTTTGTATTTGAGCCGTATCAAAGGCCTCCATCTGAAGGAGTTTAAGGACGCGCCCCGGAGTTCCGACAATGATGTGTGCTCCGTGTTTGAGTGAATGGAGCTGTCCTCGCATAGGGACACCGCCGCAGAGGGTAAGGATCTTGATATTACCGATTTCAGAGGCGAGTGAGCGGAGTACTTTAGCTACTTGTTCCGCCAATTCACGAGTAGGGCAGAGGATAAGGGATTGGATACCGAATGATTTGGGATTAATCGGGTTCAAGATTCCCAACCCAAATGCCAATGTTTTTCCGCTACCCGTAGCGGCTTGTGCAATACAATCTTTTTTGTCTAAAATAATTGGAAGAGCAGTCGATTGGATAGAGGTCATGGTGGTAAATTCAAGACGTTTTAATGCCTCTTTTAGAGGTGGACGTAAGGGTAATGTATCGAATGAGGACATTGTGTCGCTTTGTATATAGATAAGGGATTATAGCATAGATGGAGGAAACCCCCTAGAAAAGGGGATTTGAGAGGAGTTGTTTATACGGCTTTGATCGTAACGCCGTATTTTTCTTCAGCCACATTACGTGCTTGAAGTGCATACGATGCAATCTCGTTAAAGTTGAGATATTTATAGACTTGATCTGCTTTTCCTGCCAATTTTTCAGGAACGATGCTCATGTACTCGGCTACGGTCGGGATACGTCCGAGTTTAGCACATACAGAAGCGAGTTCCGCAGAACCGAGATAGACTTGTGTCCCTTTACCTAAACGGTTATCGAAGTTACGAGTCGAGGTTGAGAATACGGTTGAACCCTCACGTGAACTCGCTTGGTTCCCCATACAGAGTGAACATCCCGGAACTTCGGTTGTAGCGGCAATCGCTTTATACACGTCGTAGTACCCCTCGTTGATGAGTTGTTGCTCATCCATACGGGTCGGTGGAACGATCCAGAATTTCTCAACCGCGATTTTACCTTCGCCGCGCATTACTTCACCTGCCGCACGGTAATGTCCGATGTTGGTCATACAGCTGCCTAAGAATACTTCGTTGATTTCAGTACCCGCAACTTCGCTGAGCAATTTAACATTATCCGGATCGTTCGGGCACGCTAAGATCGGCTCTTTAACGTCGTTAAGGTCGATTTCGATGATTGCTGCGTATTCCGCATCGGCATCTGGTTCCATCAACGTTGGAGCGGCTAACCACTCTTTCATTTTATCGGCACGGCGCTGTAATGTACGAGCATCTTCGTATCCGTCAGCCACCATCGCTTCGATCAACGTAACGTTTGATTTTAGGTACTCGATGACCGGCTCTTTGTTAAGGCGAACGGTACACGCTGCCGCTGAACGCTCAGCCGATGCATCGGAAAGTTCGAACGCTTGTTCTACTTTCATATTTGGAAGACCTTCGATCTCCAATACACGTCCGTTGAAGATGTTTTTCTTACCCTTTTTCTCAACGGTCAAAAGACCTTGTTTGATTGCGTAGTAAGGGATTGCGTTAACAAGGTCACGCAATGTGATACCCGGTTGCATCTCCCCTTTGAAGCGTACCAAAACCGATTCCGGCATCTCAAGCGGCATAGCACCCGTAACACCTGCGAACGCTACGAGACCTGAACCTGCAGGGAAACTCACACCGATCGGGAAACGGGTATGGCTATCACCACCTGTTCCGACGGTATCAGGAAGAACCATACGGTTCAACCATGAGTGGATAACACCGTCCGCCGGACGAAGAGCGACACCGCTGCGTGAGCTGATGAATGCCGGCAGGGTTGCGTGCAATTTCACGTCGGACGGTTTCGGGTATGCCGCTGTATGACAGAACGACTGAAGAACGAAATCTGCCGAGAACCCGAGAGCAGAGAGCTCTTTGATCTCATCACGGGTCATCGGTCCTGTGGTATCTTGGCTTCCTACGGTGCTTGTGATAGGCTCACAATACATTCCCGGGCGAACACCTTCCATACCACATGCTTTACCCACCATTTTTTGAGCAAGGGTATACCCTTTGCCCGTATCGGCAGGTTGGATAGGGGTTGCGAAAATCGTTGCCGGAGGCATACCGAGTGCCGTACGCGCTTTTGCCGTCAAACCGCGACCGATGATAAGAGGGATACGTCCACCGGCACGTACTTCGTCTTCGATCGTGTTCGGGCGAAGGCTGAAGTTAGCGATGACTGCACCGTTTTTAGTGATGGTTCCCGCTTTGGTATCGATATCGAGTACATCGCCTGTTTCCATTTGAGACACATCGGCTTCGATAGGGAGTGCACCTGAGTCTTCACACGTTGCGAAGAAGATCGGAGCGATGATGCTACCGATAACAACCCCACCCGTACGTTTGTTCGGGATACCCGGAATATCATCACCCATGTGCCATTGAACCGAGTTCGCCGCTGATTTACGGCTAGAACCTGTTCCGACAACGTCACCGACGTAAGCGATTTGCATCCCTTTTTGTTTCAATTCAGCGATTTTAGCGATACCTTCAGGCATTTTAGCCGAAAGCATGGTTGTTGCATGAAGTGGGATATCGGAACGGGTAAATGCCGCACTCGCAGGGGAGAGGTCATCGGTATTGGTTTCACCCGGGAATTTGAAAACAACAACACTGAATCGTTCCGCCAATGTTTTTTTACTGGTGAACCACTCTGCGTCTGCCCATGATTGGAGAACTTCGGCAGCATAGGTATTCGTTTTTGAAAGTTCAACGATATCATTGAATGCATCATAAACCAAAAGGGTATGTTTAAGCTCATGTGCCGCTTCTTTGGCAATAGCATTGTTGCTGAGGGCATCGATAAGAGGTTTAACATTGTAACCCCCTACCATTTTACCGAGGATTTTAATTGCCGCTTTTTTGTGATCATCACTGTTGATGTCGCTGTTGTCTGCCAAGAATGCTTTGACTTCTCCTTGGACGACTTGATGTAAAAATGCCGCTTTTACATGGGCACCATCATCAACACCCGGATTGACACGCTCTGCTAACATCTCAACCAATTCACCGTTTTTAGAGGTTTCTGCAGTGATAAGTTCAACAAGAGAGGTAACTTGCTCTTTAGTAAGTGGGAATGGGGGGATTCCCTGCGCTGCGCGTTCCGCTACGTGTGCTTTGTATTCGTCCATAAAAGCCATAGTGACTCCTGTGCATGTTAATTTTGAATGATTATATCAGAAGAAAAAATCAGATTTCTCAATGTGTTACCTATCTACTCATTTGTTTTGTCTAATCGGAATAAATATGTGTAATTACGTAACATTATCGGAAATCACCATAGATTATATTTTTTGTCAATAATAGTAGAGAGGAAAAAAAGTTACAGATTGGTGTTAAAAGAGGGGTTCTCCGATTAGGAGAATCAAAAAGGATCGTTAACGATTATGTCGCGATTCCCTTTGGAATTAGGAGAAGAGAGGATACCGTTGTTTTCCAGCTGTTCAATCAGACGGGCAGAACGGTTATACCCGATTTGAAGACGACGCTGCAGATAGCTGATAGAGGTTTTTTGCTCGGTAAGGATGATGTTCTTAGCCTCTTCATAAAGCTCATCGCTCTCTTCGTCATTTCCATTATTTCCATTGGATGTAACCGTCTCTTCTTTATCTCGTAAAAATTTGCGGTCGTATTCGGGTTCACGTTGAGCTTTAAGAAAATCGACTACTTTTTCAATCTCGACTTCAGTACTCCACGGAGCATGGAGTCGTACAAGACCGCTCATACCCGGAGGGGTAAAGAGCATATCACCGCGCCCGAGAAGCGATTCGGCACCCATGCCGTCAAGAATGATCTTACTGTCGATTTTTTGTCCCACTTTGTAGCTGATACGAGAGGGTAAATTGGCTTTGATAAGTCCCGTTACGACGTCGACACTCGGGCGCTGGGTTGCCACGATCAAGTGGATACCGCTGGCACGTGCCATCTGAGCAAGACGGGCGATGGAGTATTCGACATCTTTGCCGCTTGTCATCATCAGATCGGCTAATTCGTCAATAATGACAACGATATAAGGGAGCGGGTCTAGTTTTTCCGTTTTCGCTTTTTCATTGTAATTTTCAATGTTTTTAGTACGGGTTTCGCTCATCAGTTGATAACGGCGCTCCATCTCGTACACCATATTATTAAGGGCTGAAATCGCCTCTTTCGGTTTGGTAATAACCGGTGTAAGAAGATGGGGAATATCATTATAGATAGAAAACTCTAACATTTTCGGATCGATCATCAAGAGTTTGAGCTGATCGGGCGAGTTTTTGTATAAGAGGCTCAAAATCATAGAGTTGATACCGACACTCTTACCGCTTCCCGTCGTACCTGCGATGAGAAGATGAGGAAGTTTTTTCAAATCGGTAATAAACGGTTTTCCGACGATGTCTTTTCCCAATATAAGAGTGAGAGGAGAGGCCGCCTCTTGGAAAAGCTTGCTCTCCAGCATCTCACGCAGATAGATCGTTTCTACGCTTTTGTTGGGGATCTCAATCCCTACGACATCTTTGCCGGGGATCGGAGCCTGAATACGGATCGTTTGGGCTTTCAGTGCCATAGCGAGGTCATCTTGAAGCCCTAAAATTTTGGAGACTTTGATGTTGGCGGCGGGTTTGAACTCAAACGTCGATACGACAGGGCCGGCGTAGGTACGTACCACATCCCCTTCGATATTGAAATGTTTCAGTTTTTCGATCAAATCTCTTATTTTGTCATCGAGTTCCGCTTCATCCACCAAGGTTTGTTTTTTGGGAGGCATTTGAAAAAACTCAACCAACGGAAGTTTAAAGTTTTTCGGTTTTTCGCTGACCCCTTT
>DLUI01000143.1:23389-34566 GCA_002742695.1 Sulfuricurvum kujiense
AGTTCGGACAAGCTTTGTTCCATCACTAAGACTACCGATACGGTCACCATCATCAGCCATAATATCCACAACCCGAAGGCACCGATGTATATCGATAAAAAATCAACCACTGCACCGATTAACGCACCTCGGTAGCTCCCCTCAACCACCATCGCCTGAAAAAAGAGGAGTGCGAGAAACAATAACGCAAAAATGCCGCTCATCTCTAATCGTCGATGTACCCCTCCGTCGTATTTGTACCAGTAAAAAAGGGGAACCATAAGGAGGAGCAGATAGGTGTACGCAACATAACCGAAAATATAAACATTCGACAGCGCGAAAGTTGCTCCATATGCGCCGATGATCGATGCATCGGCAATAATAGTAGCAATCCCTAGATAAAATAAAATACCGAAACCGGCAATAAACAGTGTATCGCGTAAAATAGTAGATCCTTGAAATCAGGTTGAAAAGTGGTTAGATTATAGCAAAAAAGGGGAGAGAAACCCCTTTTATTGCAAATTGCTATAAATAATTGACGAGTGAAAGTTTAGAGACTTTGGAAATATTAGAGAGGAGCGCTTGATAATTGAGTGTTAACTGCTGCATACGTAATGTGGCTTCGGCAACATCGGTATCAATCACATCCGATTGAAGTGTTTTCGTACTGATGATAAGAAGATCAGTACGATTGGCTGAGGCTTCCAGTGTTTGAGAATACGATCCTGCTTCGGTTTGAAGACGGCTGACATGATCGCTTAGATCATCCATCATTCGAATGGCATTTTGGACACCGATATTGCGTGGGTCGGTGCTTTCAGACCCATCCGCACGTTTTTTTCCTTGCTCTACCGAGCTTATGATCTCTTCAATTTGGGCAAACAGATTTGTTTTTGGATCACGCAGTGTCAGTGCGCTGTTGGCATTAAATGTGAGAGCCGAACCGGTAGTGACCGAATAATCTAATGAGCTTGAATCATACAATGCAATAGATGCTTGTGTCGTAGGATGGATTTTATCTTGGATAACCATCCGTCCTGCCGTGTCAAGTGTCGTTGAAGCGAGGGTATTGGCTGCGGTGATGGCTGAGTCGTATTGTGCGGCCGTATTGCCGATAGGGAGAGAGCCGCTCATCGTCATATTGACAACATCCAAAAGCTGTTGGTACGTCACTTCATCCGCTCCCGCTGGGGTTCGTGCAACGTCGGCATTGTAGATATTAAATGGGACAATCGGGACTCCGTTGACGGTGCCGCTGACCGAGGAAGCCGCCGCTAAATTGATTTGTAGATCATAATCAAATCCGTCAATATTTTTCCCTTGCAGGTTGAGTGTCGTTCCAACCAAGGTAGCATTGCCCGAAACATCGAGCAGTTTGGTAGAGGCCGATGCGGAGAGATTATCCGCTTTGATGACTTGGGAGACATTTGAGAGGAGTTTTGCACCCTCTTTTATAAAATTGGTTCGATCGTAATTGATCCCCTCAATCGTATTAGGGGTGCCTGTCGGTGTGGTGAAGCCGCTTTTTGTGAATTCTTTTATGAACAAACCGGGGGTCGTAATAGCGGCTGTTTCAAAATTGGTTGTACCGGTTTGAAGATTATCAATTTCGCCCGGTGTGGCCGCATAGAGTGCCGCATCCGAAATATCGGCGGCATCACCGGCGTTTAAGCCGTCAAAGTCTACCGCACCGATCAAATGAAAATCGAGCTTGCTTGAGCCCGAAAGTTTATCCACAATCTCAATTTGTCCATGCGCATTAAGGGTGACATCGACTTGATCCGAGCCGTATTCATTTTTAATGGCTGTCAGCAAATCATTGAC
Source organism: Sulfuricurvum kujiense (assembly GCA_002742695.1). Classification (GTDB taxonomy): domain Bacteria; phylum Campylobacterota; class Campylobacteria; order Campylobacterales; family Sulfurimonadaceae; genus Sulfuricurvum; species Sulfuricurvum kujiense_A. The sequence goes on from DLUI01000143.1 coordinate 25,193, forward strand.
ATTATTATCCATCGTCAGTGTGCTGATATGTTGTTTGAAGGTTGTTCCGTCAGTTTTTGTCCCTTGGATATAAAAATGGGGAGTGTTAGAGGTCGTAGGATCGATGTCCGTATCCCCCATAAGATCGCGAAGGGTATTATTCGCAGTGATATAGGTCTCTTTGGCTTCAGTACGTGACTTCGTCGTACTTTGCATAATATCAGGGTACAAATCGGTTAAACTCATTTGAGCAACGTTAGAACTCACCGTCCTATTGGTTTTGTTTTCATCGCCCATAAAAAGCTGAGTACCGCTTACATTGTATTTTTGTTTGAAACCTGCACCGAGAAACGCTTCAAGATTTTTATCATTTCCTTGATACGATCCATCATCCGCGATAGGTTTAACCGATGTTGCGGTACCTGAGAAGAGGTACTGTCCGCCGATCGAGGAGTTGGCTAAGGTTAGAAGATGATTTTGGAGACCGCGTAACTCTTTTGCAATCGCTTGAAGACTCGTATCTGAATTGACATCATTGGCCGCATTGACCAGTTTGACTTTCATCGATTCCATAGTTTTGACGATCTCACCGATCGTCGTATCGGCTTGCGTTGAGAGTTTATAGGCGCTTTGAGCACTGTTTTTAACTTGTCCGAGCGTTGTTAACTCATCATCCAGACGAAGCGTATCAATAAAGATACCCGGATCTTCATGGGAATATTGAATTTTAAGACCGGATGAAATTTGTTTATTGACATCGAATAATTGTTGATTTAATTTATTGTTTTCACCGTATATATTGTTGTAATAAGATCCTGCAGTAATTCTCATGTCAAATCCTTTTGAACAAACTTATCTCTATAAAGCAATAAAAGTTCCATACTCTAATATCGACAAAAGTCAAAAAACGATTAGCAACGTCACTTTTACGTCTCTTTAAGCAAAGCCTCCCTATAATTTCACCTCTTCAAACACATGCCAGTGTGGTGAAATGGTAGACACGCCGGATTCAAAATCCGGTATAGCGATATGTGCCGGTTCGAGTCCGGCCACTGGTACCACCCCCTTATTTAAATCAGTCCAAAATCATCCAAAAAATACTCTAAAACCCCTTGTTTAGCCACTTTGTCTATTTTTTATCTCCAAATTAATCCATCTCCAGAATCAAAATATTAAATATTTTTGAGATAAAAGTACGATTATTATATATATTCGTACCAAATATGGTATGATTAAACTAATTATTCAACCCGTTTGAAAATAATTGATCTACATAAGGCAATACCGCAGATGAAACGCTGGATATGGGAGAGGGAGACTTATCCCCATTTTACCTATGATTTGAACCGACTGGAACATTTGATTCAAGAGGTTTCATTGGAGCAGGGGTATCTGATCGCCATAACCCAAACAATGGATCGCAACAATATCGCCCAAAGACAGCTCGAAGCACTGATGAATGAAGCGATTAGTACCTCTGCGATAGAGGGGGAAATCCTCAATCGTGACAGCGTCAAAGCCTCCATCCAACGAAAGCTTGGGTTTGCAGAGATAGATTCTTACAAACGGGATATTTCTACCGATTATCTGATAGAAGTACTCATCGATGCCAATACCAATTACGATCAAGATTTGAGCCTCGAGAGGCTCTTTGGCTGGCACAATGCTCTTTTTCCGAGTGGATATAGCGCTCTTTCTAAAATCAATGTTGCCTCGTTCAGGGGTGAAGAGACTATGGAAGTCATCGGAGGAGCCGCAGGAAAAGAGAAAACGTATTATGTAGCACCTCCAAGAGCCACGCTCGAAGATGAGATGACTCGATATCTAGCATGGTTTAATGCCACACCTCCGAGTCTTCTCAAAGCGTGTATTTCCCATTTGTGGTTTGTTATCATTCACCCGTTTGATGACGGTAACGGCAGAATAGGGCGCGCGATCACCGATTTGGTTTTGTCTAACATCGAAAAATCAACCATATCGAGACTCTATTCGATGTCTAGTGCGATCAACAGCGATAGAAGCGGGTATTACAAGGTATTGGAAAAAACAACGGGGTACATTCGCAAGGAGAGGAATCATTTGGATATCACCGACTGGTGCGAATGGTTTCTCACGACGTTAAACACTGCATTGGGCGACACGAAAAAAAAGCTAGGATACATCGTACAAAAAACGACGTTTTGGGACAAATACAAAAATCATAATCTCAATGCGAGACAAACCAAAGTGCTCAATAAAATCCTCGATATGGGCACTGAAAATTTTCAAGGTGCTTTGAGTAAAAAGAAATATATGACCATAGCAGACACGGCATCCACCACTGCTTCCAGAGATATTACCCAATTGATCGAGATTGGCTGTATCCGTCAAATCGAGGGGACAAACGGCAGAAATGTGCGGTATGAGATTGTTTTTGAGTGATAGATTTTAAAAAGTGAAGAATGAATATATGACCAATATTTTATAAAATATGTCCCAACTATTGATTTTATGTCCCAATGAAGATACAATACAACAAAGAGGGCTCAAATGAAAAAAAAGAATGTATTAAACTTAATAAAATATCATGCAGAAAGAAATGATTCTGCTTTTCGAGATGAAGCATATGAAATTGCAAAATATTTTGACAAAAACAATGATTACCAACTATCTGAATATATTATGGCTTTGTTATCAGATGCAAATACTTTTTCTCCGCAAATTGATGCAAGTGAAAATGTATTTGTTAAGCGAATGGAAACATCAAGCAAGCCACTACCCCTACCAAATTCAATCAAGGATAATATTTTAGGGATCATCAATGCTATTGGGCATAATGCAGGAATTAATAAATTTCTATTTGAAGGACCTCCTGGGACTGGTAAAACTGAATCAGTGAAACAAATCGCAAGAATACTTGAAAGAGAACTATTCATTGTAGATTTTGATTCAGTAATTGATAGTAAACTTGGTCAAACTTCTAAAAACATATCATTGCTTTTTAGTGAAATTTCTTCTGTGACGAATCCACATAAAGTTATTATATTGTTTGATGAAATAGATGCTATCGCAATTGATAGGATTAATTCAAATGATTTAAGAGAGATGGGCAGAGCAACTTCTTCTGTTTTAAAAGGGCTTGATAGTCTAAATGATAATATTGTATTAATAGCAACTACTAACTTATATAAAGCATTTGATAAGGCTTTATCAAGAAGATTCGATGCTGTTATTGATTTTAGTAATTATACAAAACAAGACCTCATTGAAATTGGTGAAGCTATTTTAAACGATATGTTACAGAAGTTTAAATTTGCCGGAAGAAATATGCGCTTATTTAAGAAAATCCTTGAACGTATGGATGTCATCCCGTATCCAGGTGAACTTAAAAATCTTATAAGAACATCCATAGCATTTAGTGATCCAAGTAACGAGTTTGATTATTTAAAAAAACTCTATATCAATGTTAGCAAAAATAATGAAAATTTGGATTTAAAACACATGCAAAGTAATGGCTTTACTGTCAGAGAAATTGAAATTCTGACAGGAATCTCCAAGAGTCAAGTATCTCGTGAGTTAAAGGAGTAGGTAACATTGAATAATTTACTACAATTAAAAGGAAGATTTGAACAAGCATCTAGATCAACAGATACATTTGGACCAACTAATTTACCAACAGGTCAATCTGTAAATATATCAAAACTACAAGGATTATTAAAAAACTTAATTGATTTACAAAAGGATTGGCAAGATCAAAACTTATTACCAGGTGCACTTATTACAGTTCATTATATTAAAATTGCAGCTAAAAGTAATAGATTACAAGCTCTTTTAGGAAAAGGTACAAGCAACCCTCCTAATAAATCTATAGTAGGTGCCAAGTTTTCATTTGACACATCCCCCAAACATGTCATCACGCATTATGTGTCTTTGAATATTTTAACAGATTCTATAAAACAGTTAACTCATTGTATAAATATTTTAAATCAACAGTTTAATGGAGAAATTGACCATGATATTATTGATAAAATAAATAAAAAAGAGATTCCATATACTTTTCAAACAATTGCAAAATCAAATTTTCTTAAAATTATAGTAGATGCATACTATGTTGAGAAATTTGATGTATCCATTGAAAATGCCGTGTTTGAACATGATGCAATTATTACTATATATAAAACTGATGTAAGAACAATCCAACTCTTAGAGAAAATAGGAATAAATATTTTGTCCAGCCGTATAATGGATGAAACAACTATTTTATTACGACCTGATGAATTAGAAATTTTAAAAACAAAAGCCCCTTTTTTGATTGCTATGGCAGTTAGTGATTTATCTGAGATTACAAAAGATGATTTTGAGTTTATTGATGATAGTGTGGTTAAAATAAACTCTCCTAAAAATGAGCCGACTATTGGTGTGATAGATACACTTTTTGATGAAAATGTATATTTTTCAGAATGGGTAGAATATATCAATATGCTATCCCGTGATATACCAACTGATTCAGATGATTATAGACATGGTACTGCTGTAACATCAATCATTGTAGATGGACCGATATTTAATCCTCATCTAGATGATGGATGCGGCAGATTTAAAGTAAGACACTTTGGAGTTGCAAGCGGTAGCAGTTTTAACTCATTTACAATTCTTAGAAATATTAGTGAAATAGTCGCTAGAAATAGAGATATTAAAGTTTGGAATCTATCTTTGGGTTCAAAACTTGATATTAATCCTAATTTTATATCACCCGAAGCTGCAATTTTGGACAAAATACAGTTTGAAAACGATGTTGTATTTGTAATTGCTGGAACAAATTTATCTTCTGGAGAAACTAAAACTAGAGCTCTTGGGGCTCCCGCTGATTCAATCAACTCTATTGTTGTCAATTCTGTAAATATGGATAAACAGCCTTCATCATATAGTAGAAAAGGACCTGTCTTATCATTTTTTATCAAGCCCGATATTAGTTATTATGGCGGTGATACAAAAAAACCTATGAGAGTTTGTACTCCAACAGGAGAAGCATTTGTTCAAGGCACTTCGTTTGCAGCTCCTTGGATTGCTAGGAAGCTATCATATTTAATAGATATATTAGGACTGAGTAGAGAAATTGCTAAGGCACTACTTGTTCATTCTGCAACCACATGGGATAAACAACAAAGTGATCCAACGCTTATCGGCCATGGAGTTATTCCTATACATGTAAAGGATATTGTGCATAGTCAGGATGATGAAATACAATTTGTCATACAGGGTATTTCTGAAAAATACGATACATATAATTATAATATACCAGTCCCAGTAGTAAAAGAAAAACATCCTTTTATTGCAAAAGCTACACTTTGTTATTTTCCTGCTTGTTCAAGAAATCAAGGGGTGGACTATACCAATACAGAACTTGATATAAAATTTGGTAGATTAGATAATAAGAATACTATTAAGTCAATCAATAAAAACTATCAAACAGAGGAATATAATCAGCACATATGGGAAGAAGATGCTCGTAGTTTTTTTCGAAAATGGGATAATGTAAAACATATACGAGATACTTTTACTGGAAAAAATAGGGAGTTGAAAGCTTACAATAACCCTTTATGGGGTTTGAGCCTTAAAACTAAAGAACGACTTGAAGAGAGATTCGGAGAAGGTCTTAAGTTTGGAATTGTAATAACACTAAAAGAAATCAATGGAGTTAATAGAATAGATGAATTTATTAAAAATGCTCAGTTTAGAAGTTGGTTGGTTAATAAAATAGATGTTGATACTAGAATTGATATTTTCAACATAGCAGAAGAAGAAATTGAATTTGAATAATTTATTTAAAATTGATCATTATCAAATTTTAGTGAAAGGGGGAAAAATTATATGGGATTAAAGCCAGGACCTAAGCCTATTGCAAAATCTACTGGAAAACCAGATCAAAGACGTAGAGATAACAAAGAAACACCAGGAAATACACCAAACTTAAAACCATCAAAAAGTTCAAAAAAGTAAAAATAGAATTTCTGAAGGGGGAATAATAATATTCATGTCCCCCTTTTCTCACTCAAAATTAGGTCAATCTTCATTTTGGAAGAGTGGAAGTGAATAATATGGCTTATAAATCACTTTTTGGTACAATTCCACTATACTCTCAATCGGTTTAGGCTGATCGAGCGGAGCGAGCTGGGGTAAACGTAAGTTAGGGTATTGTTCCCTATGCCAGCTCTTATTTAGAATTGATCACTGCGTGAGCTGGGGTCAGTTATCCTTCGTTTTCTTGAAAAATAGGTGTCAGCTATTTAATCTTCTTTCGTTCTGTGGCTTCCAATACACTTTTTGCATTCAAACTCGTTACCACCTTTTTACCCGTTTGCGCTTCCAACTCTTGGAGGGCTACTTTGGCAACTTTTCCACCTTGGGCGGCTACTTTTTTGCTTTCTTCAAACGTTTCAGGGCTTAGTGCTTGTGAAATATCTTTGGTAGACGCTTCTGCCAACATATTTAAAATAAGTTCGGTGTTGGTCATGTTATCCCGTAGGTTCTCTTTTTTTAACCCTTTTAGGATTTTATACTCTTTGGTGGTTTTCTCTGCCCACGTTTTGGTGATAATGTCGGTGAGAGTAGCAAACTGTATCCCCTCTCTTATCCCTCTAGATTTCCACTCATCGGTAAGTTCTTTGCGTATTTCGATACTTTTGAGCTGTTGGTTGATCCAGTTTTCACTGTATCCCAGCTCTAAATATTGTTCTAACGCTCTATCTATACTTAGCTCAGGGTCTTGCATTTCATCTAACCGCTCACTAGCGATTTGTGCCAACCAAAGTTTAAAGGGTTCTGCTTTTGGGCTTGGAATAGACTGGATTAGTCTGAAAATTTGTTCGGTATCGGCAACATCGGTTTTATAAAATTTACCGTCTGAAGATTTCATTTTCAGTTGACTACAATTTGTAGCCAACTGACTTCCCTCTGCTTTAAGTCTCGTTTTTAAAACACTCCAATATTTTCTCGCATTTGGACTTTCAGTAAGTATTTCAACTACATCAATAATAGAGATATACCACTTTTCATGCTCCTCATCCCAGAGGGTGCGTACTTTTTTATTGTCAAAAATTTGAATGCTATCGTGTGTATTCATCTCAATACCTCACCACAAAGTTCAATCTTCATTTTTAATGTTCCTCGTTTGGCACATATCCGATTTGTTTTTTATTCTATCCAAAGCACGTTAAAATGGATCGATAAGTTGGCAATTTGTCATATTTTCTATTTACCTATAAGCCTATCAACACTAGCATCTCGGTAAAATACCGAATAAAATTCATGTAGACACCGACGGAGAAGTATTGATCATTTTGGACTTTGAAACCAACTCCGCCAATCTTCATGACGTGATCGAAGTTGCGGCGTTTCGGATCAAAAGAGAAGAGGGTGCTTATCTCATCGCCGACACGTTTCATCGCTATTACGTCTCCGAATATGAGGTTAACCCTTACGCCCTTGCCGTCCATAAACTCTCCCCCCAGCGGATCGAGAGACTGCGGGCAAATGTCGATTATGCCGAGTATTTCGCAGAAGATCAGGAGTTTGTCGAGTTTTGTCAGGGAGCTAAAACCCTTATCGCTCACAATATTGCGTTTGAACTGCGCCATCTGGGTGAACTGGTTCGATTCGAGAAACACTTCTGCACGATGAAAAGCAATAAGAAAATTGTAGGCGCTCTCAATGTTAGAGGGAGTCTCAAGAATCCGAAACTATTGGAAACGTGCCGATATTATCGAATTGATTTCGATGAAAATCAGTATCACAGTGCAGTGTATGATGTCACAAAAACACTTGAGATACTTAACTGTATGGATGTAGAGATTTGATTTTATTCAATACATCCAAAAGTCATATTGGTGATATGGTATTCTTTGCGGCTTCTACGACGAAAATTAAACAATCGTTTGAGTAAACGTATCATAGTGAACCTTTCATGCAAAAATTTGCATATAGTGAAGGATGATTTTTCGAGGACAAAAGCAGTATGCCACTATACCCATGAGAGTTTTATAAGCATTTTTTTGCGCTTGATTCTTTTCAGCTTTTTCTTTGCTACATCAGATTTATGTTTAGTTGATAATTACCGATTTAACAGGTAAGCGAAAGTATTAAAAATATTAATAGAAAGCGAGTTCATTTTGAATAGAGTTTATTTGGCAAAACAAAAAATTTTTAATCGGCAAGGGAAGTTATTTGCCTATGAACTCCTTTTTAGAGATCATGCCTACGGAATCAAAGAGTTTCCGACCAATATCCGAGCAACATCACAAGTTCTTTTAAATACGCTGACCAATATAAAAATCAATGAGCTTTTGGGTGATCGTGGAATCGCTTTTATTAATATGGATGAACATGCCTTGACGTCAGGGATTATTGATCTTTTAGATAAAGATCGGTTTGTGATCGAGATTTTAGAGACAACGGATTTGAATGATAAGGTTCTAGCAAAAATCAAGCAGTACCATAAACGAGGCTTCAAAATAGCGATTGACGATTTCGATTGCAGTATTGAGATGATTAAAAAGTTCACCCCCATCTTAAAATACATTCATATTATTAAAATGGATGTCCTTGCCGCAGAACAAGGAAATTTGAAAAACGTTATGGAAAAGATCAAGAAACTAGGGATCAAAGTTTTGGCGGAGAAGGTTGAAACAGAAGAAGAGTATAAACATTATTTAGCAATGGGATTTGATTTATTTCAAGGATACCATCTTCATAAGCCCGAAGTGGTTGAGATGGACAGATTTAAAGACGCAACCCAAATGATTATTTTAACGTTGATTAAATTGGTCAAAAATGACGGACAGACATCCGAAATAGAGTCGTATATCAAACAAAGGGCGGATCTCTCCTATAAATTGGTTAAATTCATCAATAATCATGGCAAATTTGAAACGCGGGTCGAATCGATTACGCAGATTATCGGACTTTTAGGGAGAGATAAGCTCTTGCGTTGGCTCCTTTTGTACCTTTATGCCGAAGTCTCTGAAAATCCGATCTCTGAGGCGATCATGAGCATCGCGGTTCGAAGAGCGGAGCGGATGGAAGAAGAGGCACATCACAGCGATAAAGACAAAGCCTATTTAGCCGGAATGTTCACCATGCTGGGGGCACTTTTTGAAACCGATATCAAAAGTGTGATGAAAGATATTCATATGGATCAAGACATTACCGATCTCGTCGTTTCTAAAAAAGGGAAATTCTTATCGAGTTTTAAAAAAGCGGAGCACTCCGAGAGGGAATATTTAAAGTCGCTTTTATGCAACAGTTTTGAAAAAATCGATATTACACTGGTACTCTATGCGTTAGAGCTTAGTAATATACACATTGATGAAAATAGATTATAAAAGTCTTTCCAAATGAATAAAAAATGCATTAATAGA
>DLUI01000085.1 GCA_002742695.1 Sulfuricurvum kujiense
GGCATCAATGACATAATCATCCTTTCGTGTGGTTTGTGTAGAGTTGTCTGGTGGATATTTTCGCGTAAAACGGTTAATGATCAATGTTCCTAAAAGGGAAAATTGCATTAAAATACCGATAAAATCACATAAAAATCCTGGAAGAATCAGGAGGATTGCCCCCAATAGCCCCATAATATTCCGATTTGAAAATCCCTGCATATCAATTTGACGCGTGCGAAGAGCATCAAGATTTTCACTCAACGTATGACGAAAATTCATTAAGATGAAAATTCCTAAAAAGGCACTGAATACAATTTCGAAAAAGGTTGCCAATCCACCAATTTGCGTAGCAATCTCAATGGTGATAAAGACTTCTGCAAAAAGGTAAATCAGAAAATAGATCACTGTCGTAATTCCTCAATTTTGCTTAGTACGTCTGCCGCGTTAACGGTAATCATCTCTCGGGTAGAGCGTACCATAATTTGAACCGAACCATTCTCCAACTCTTTACCGACAATAACGGTAAACGGAAAACCGATCAGTTCCGCATCGGACATTTTAAATCCGAATCGCTCTTTACGATCATCCAGCATTGCTTCGATACCGCGAGATTGCAAAGATGCATACAGTTCTTCGGCATATGCCATATGAGATTCTTCTTTGATGTTTGAGACCATAACATTGACCAGATACGGAGCCGTTGCGTGCGTCCAAATGCACCCTTTTTCATCATGGTGCTGTTCGATGACGGCAGCGACAAGACGGCTGACACCCATCCCGTAGGTTCCCATAATAAAAGGCTGTGAACGGCCGTTTTCATCCAAAAACTCCGCTTTAAGCGGTGCGGAATAGACGGTTCCCAGTTTGAAAATATGCCCTACTTCGATCCCTTTGGTATGGAGAATTTTACCGCCGCAGTGAGGACATCCGTCCCCCTCTTGAACACTGATGAGATCGGCAAAATGGGCTTCGTTCATGACACTGAGATCCACACCGACAAAATGGTAATCGGCTTCGTTGGCACCCGTAATCATCGTTGTTGCCCCGCGTGTATCGTTATCCATAACGATACGGATTTTATCTTGATCGAGCGGCCCGATAAATCCCGGAACCAAACCAATCTCCGTGAGTTCGGCTTCAGTTGCATCAACCAAATCGATCGCACCGACACTGTTACGTGCTTTTACCTCTTGAAGCTCATCGCATCCGCGAATAAAGAAACAGACCAATTCAGACCCTTCAGTATAAACCGCACGCTGAACTACCGCTTTGAGGGTGTAATACGGATCGACATGGAAAAAGTTGCTCAAATCGTCGATAGATTTGATATCAGGGGTTTTAAAACGGGCGAAATCGGCACTCGGCGCTTCAGGAAAAGTGCTTCGAGGTGCGCGGCGTGCCGCTTCGACATTGGCACCGTATTCGCATGTATCGCACACGGCAAGGGTGTCTTCACCGCTTCCTGCAAGTACCATCAACTCTTTTGACCCCGTACCGCCGATCGCACCGCTGTCGGCTTCAACGACACGGAAGTTAAGACCCAGCCGCTCCAAAATACGTTTGTAGGCCGCTTCCATAGCATCAAACTCACGATCTAAATCTTCGGTAGAAGAGTGAAAGCTGTAGCCGTCTTTCATCACGAACTCGCGTCCGCGCATAAGACCGAATCTCGGGCGCGCTTCATCACGAAATTTCGTTTTGATCTGATAAAGATTGATCGGGAGTTGTTTGTAGCTATTCACCCGATTACGGACGATGTTGACCATCATCTCCTCATGAGTCGGCCCGAGAACAAATAGGTTCTCTTTACGATCACGAAAACGGAGAAGCTCTTTACCGAACTTCTCGATCCGTCCGCTCTCTTCCCACAACTCGGCAGGGGTGACGAAACTGAGATCGACCTCTTGGGCATCACATGCAGCCATCTCTTCATTAATAATGTTTTCGATTTTACGAAGTACCCGTTTTCCCATCGGCAAGAAATTATACAATCCTGCCGCTACCTGTGTGACAAATCCGGCACGTGAGAGGAAGATATGGCTTGGGAGTTGTGCATCTTTCGGTGCTTCTTTGGTAGTGGGGATATAGGCTTTACTAAAACGCATTATTTTCCTTTAGGGTAATAGGTACAGGAGTTTTGGGACAATTCATCCCCCTCTTCCTGATTCATCAAAAAACTCATTGATTCGATTAGGGCATCAACACGCATCGGATCGGAACCGTCACGCATCCTCTCGGCAAACGGGTGCAAAAACCGCTTTAGTGCCTGAAGGGTTGCTTTATGTACGGCGTGTTCATACTCTTTAGGGATATAGCCGTTTTCGAGCACCCGCGTCGATTCTTGGAATGCGGCATCGGAGGCTCTGAGATACATATTTTTGATCAACGGTTCGACGGAGAGGGTTTTGAGCCATTCAAAAAAGAGGGTAACGTGGCGACGGATGATCACATAAGAGAGTTTCGCTTCATCCTCACGAAGAGCGATATTTTCAGAAACAATCGATTTTAGATCATCGACATAAAAAAGGCGAATCGACCAAAGCGCTGCATCACACTCGATATCGCGCGGAACCGCCATATCAAACCAGTAACGATCAAACGACGTCGGTTGTATCATATCCTCGGTAATAATCGGAGTGATGGACCCCGTCGCGGTAAAAAGCAACTCATTTTCGTTGATCGCATAGCCGATCTCTTCAAAAGAGCGGACACGGGCATTGCATTCACGTGCTATTGCTTCGGCCTTCTCAAAGGTACGGTTCATAACCGTCACATCCACCCCTTGTGCGGTGAGATGTTTACAGGTTATCACCGACATCTCTCCCGAACCGATCACCAACGCTTTTTTACCGCTTACATCCCCGACCGATTCTTTCACTTTCGCTACGGCGACACTGGCAACAGAGACCGGTTTGGAGGAGATATTGGTTGCATTGCGTACTTCAGCGGCACACTTGAAGGCATAGCTCATCGCACGGCCGATCTTTTGAGCGGAGTATCCGTTCTCTTGGGATAGCTTGTAGGCATCTTTGAGCTGACCGGCGATCTGCGTCTCTCCGACAACCATCGAATCCAGAGAACTCGCCACACTGAAAAGGTGATGAATTCCCCCCTCATCATCAAAAATATCGGCACGTTCTTGGAGTTCATGCGGGGTAAGTCCCGAGTGGTTTGATAACAATCTAAAAACTGCCTCTATCGCCGATTCCGTATCATTGCAGCTGCACACAATCTCAACACGGTTGCAGGTAGAGAGAACCATCGATTCGCTAATGCAACCGTTTGAATTTAGTATTTTCATACCATTCAGCCGTGCCGCATCATCTACAAAAGCAAGTTTTTCCCGTATCGCTATCGTCGAGTTTTTATGTGAAAAACTAACAATCAAATAGTGCATTAATGGCTTCTTTGAATAACAGTTTCAATAATGGCACGCAGTGCTATATCTTCACCGATGGCTTCAATCGCTTCATCGCAAAGGGCTCTGGCATGATCATACGAGTGTTCGATAATCTTGAACGTATCCATTTGGGAACGGATCCACCCTTTTTCCTCTTCATTCAACACTTTGGCGTGATTGTGAACGAGACGCTCTTTACCCGCCTCATCCAACCGCTCATACAGATCAATGTACGGCAATGTCACTTTGCCTTCAGAAAAATCATTCAGTGACGGTTTCCCCAGCGTCGCTTCATCGGCGGTAATGTCGAGAATGTCATCCACGATTTGAAATGCCAATCCCAAATTTTTCCCGTACGTAGCATGGGCATTAGCATCTTTACCCGTTAGAATCGCCGCACTGTAGGCACACGCTTCGATAAGAGTGGCCGTTTTGAGGTAGAGCATTTTGAGATAGAGATGACGGTCGGTATTAAAACTCTCCGCCATAGCGACATCCATCATCTCTCCAACCGAGAGGCGAGTAACCGATTCGGCAACGGCGCGGGAGATAGCAGGGTCAAACGCGGTCAATTCACTAAACGCTTTGGAGTAGAGAATATCGCCGAGCATAATCGCCGTTTTTGATCCATGCGTCGCATTAACAGAGGGGACACCGCGACGGAGCTGTGCTTCATCGATGACATCGTCATGAAGCAGGCTCGCCGCATGAATAAGTTCGACAATCGCTCCGAGCAACGGGGCATCGGGAGCTTCAGGCGCGATGGTTAAAATGAGCCTCGCACGCAGCCGCTTTCCCCCTGAGAGAGTTTTAAAAAGTTCTGTAGCATGAGGGTAATCGACCTCATCGATCAGTTTAGCAATAAGAGTTTCTACCGTTTTCAACATACCTATTCATCACTTCTTTGTTAAATAATCCAACACGATCCGATTCTCTTTATCTATTAATAACAGATCCATTTGTGCCGTATTGTTCCCCTCATCGAATTTTTTAAAAACGACAATAATATAGGGGACATCTTTCTGGGTCCGTTTAGCGCTCAAGAGAACTTTCCGAAAGCTTTGATTGACATGCCCTACATACAGAACATGCTGTCCGACAAACCGATCAAAACTTTCATGTACGACCAAAGCCTTATCGGCATAAAGGGTCCATCGAAAATTCAATAGACGCTCTTGTCCTTCACTTTTTACGAGAACTTTAACCAATTCATCTTTTTTGAGATTAAAGGTTTTCGATTCTCTCCACGCGGCCGACTCCAAAAGGGTAACCCCAACGAGTAAAAATATGACTAGACGGCTCATACAAACTCATTTCTAAAAATTTTGGATCGTATGGTTTCAATACTCTAAAAACCAGATTATACCTCGACTCGCCATAGGATCAATTTAAGTCGGAGATTATACCACCACAATTCTTAGTTGCATAAAAAGGAGCCGCAGAAGATGAATTAAAAAAGGGTGTCCAATACCTGACTTTTGTATTTCATAGACTCAACTTTTGCTTTTATGAGACGATTCTCTTCTAGAAGAGCATCATGTTCATGACTGAGGGTAGAGATTTCACGGCTTTTAAAATAGATTTGGGTATTGATAAATATCTTCGGAAACACTACTACCAATACCAAAAAAATCCCCACAAAAACATTCCGCAAAAAGAGCAGCCCCATCGAATCATCGGGGCTTATTATGTGCTGGGTCTCTTCTAAAATATCGAGTTTATCGCTCATAAGGTTCAATCTCTTCGTATTTCAAAAATTCGTAATTTTGCACTTCGACTCCGCGAATTGGCACGAAGCTCATCAGCCTGAGCAATCAGCGGTTTTTTCGTAATCACTTTGCCGATAGCATTTTTGTTGCCGCAGGTACAACGCATCGCATCATCGGGACAGATACAGTTTTTCCCCCATTTGGTGAAGCGGTTTTTAACAATCCGATCTTCGAGGGAGTGAAACGTAATAATCGCAACACGAAGAAACTTAATCGTCGATGTTTCTATCGCATCGAGCAACCGTGTCAATTCGCCCAGTTCATCATTCACTTCGATCCGTATCGCCTGCATCACTAGGGTCGAGGGGTGGATCTTTTTACCCTTCGGCATCAGATGAAAAATCGCGTTGGAGAGCTCTTTTGCCGAAGCGAAAGGGCGACGCTGCACGATCGTTTCCGCCACTTTACGGGCATTCGTTACTTCACCGTACTCACGTAGAATAGTCTCTAACGCACTTTGCGAGTACTCATTGACCACCTCACGCGCACTCAGAGGTGCATCGGGGTTCATCCGCATATCGAGAGTATCGCTCTCATACGAAAATCCCCTCTCACGCTGATCTAGCTGTAAGGAAGAGACCCCTATATCGGCCAAAATACCGCAAATCTTCTCCCCTTTTTCGGCAATCGCATCACGAGCCACTTCGGAAAAACGTCCGCGCCTGATCTCAACACGTCTCCCAAAAGGTTCCAGCCGTTTGGAGGAAAAAGCGATAGCGGTGGGGTCTTGATCGATTCCCAGGAGTAATAACGAAGGGGTATTTTCAAGCAGCAGCGACGTGTGCCCTCCGTATCCCATGGTACAATCGATAACAATCCCCTCTTTGCATGGGGAAAATGCTTCGACCACCTCTCGGTAAAGGACGGGGATATGGGGAGTTTCTTGCACGCAACTGCCTTTGCATTTTAGTCCCCTTATAATAACCTACCCTCACTAACATATTGTTTAAAATATGATAAAATCCCTTTATGGATAAACAATACGTTAAGCGTCAACTCGCCACTTTTGCCCTCTCAATGTTTCGAAAAGATTTTTTTGGCATCTATCACGGTTCACTCTCCGCTAAACTTGATACCAATCTTTTTACGATCAACACCAAAAATGCTGTTTTCGACTCGATCAATGAAGAGAGCCTGATTGATCTGTTTTATAACAAAGATTACCGCTGGAAAGATGCCAGTATCGACGCCTCGATTCATCAGGGAATTTATCGCCAAATCTCCGATGCCAAATACATCACCTTTACGATGCCCCCTTTTACAACGGCATTTTCACTCAACCACTCCATCATCATCCCCAAAGATTATTTCGGGTTTAAAGAGTTCGGGAAAATTGCCATCTATGATCCCAAAAAATTTGATGATTGGTATGAGCGGGCGGTAAGTGAAATTCCCCAATATTTTCAGCAGAACAACACAGCCATTATGGTGATCCGAGGGTATGGAGTTTATGCCTTTAGTCGTGACATACACGCGATGGTGCGACAGCTCTCTATTTTAGAGCGAAGCTGCCGTATTTTGATGCTCGATCACTCTCAAGCACGCTTAGATATCGATTGATTCTATTGCCCGTTCAATCGCACTAAACACCCTCTTCAACTCCTCTGATGTGATGACATACGGTGTCATCACATAGATAACACTCCCTAACGGTCGTATCAATACCCCTTCTCTCATACAATGCTGATGAATTTTCAATCCTATCCGCTCACGTGGATCAAACCCCTCCAGCTCTATCGCCGCAATCATCCCGCATTGGCGCACCTCTTTCACTCTCGCCAACCCCTCAAAGCGTTTTAATTCTTCCCCAATGAGCGCAATCGTCCTACGGTTATTTTCAATAACATTCTCCGACTCAAAAATATCAAGGGTGGCATTGGCCGCCGCACATGCGAGTGCATTTCCCGTATAACTGTGTGAGTGTAAAAAGGAGCGTGAGGGGTTATAATCGCAGTAAAATGACCCGTATACTTCCTCTGTTGTTAGTACAGCCGACAGAGGCAGATATCCCCCTGTAAGCCCTTTTGAGAGGACTAAAAAATCGGGTGTTATATCTGCTTGCTCACACGCAAACATGCTCCCCGTCCGTCCAAACCCGACCAAAATTTCATCGGCAATAAAATGGAGTCCATAGCGTTCACACAACTGTTTTGCTTCACTCAAAAAGAGAGGATGATACATCTTCATCCCCCCCGCCCCTTGCACTAACGGCTCAACGATCAATGCCGCTATTTCACCCCCGCGTTCTTGGAGTAAGCTCTCAAACGACTTGGCCGCTTCCAATGCCGCCTCGATACTCTGATTGATAGGGGATGGTGTTTGAATGGAGCGGATCAATAAAGGCTCATAGGTCTCTTTATAGAGTGCGACATCACCGATGGAAAGTGCTCCCAATGTCTCACCGTGATAACTCTCACTGAGAGAGACGAATAATCCTCTCTCCTCCCCCTTGTTTTTATGGGAGTGATACGACATTTTTAACGCTACTTCAATCGCACTGGAACCGTTATCGGCATAAAAACAGCGCGTTA
Organism: Sulfuricurvum kujiense; assembly: GCA_002742695.1. Taxonomy (GTDB): domain Bacteria; phylum Campylobacterota; class Campylobacteria; order Campylobacterales; family Sulfurimonadaceae; genus Sulfuricurvum; species Sulfuricurvum kujiense_A. The sequence continues at coordinate 7,683 of DLUI01000085.1, forward strand.
GTCCCTTAGGCGAAAGTGCCACTAACCGCTCGGAAAGTCTGACAATCCCCTCATGGGTAAATCCCGCCAAAATAACATGTTCGAGTTTATCCAACTGCTCTTTGATTTTTCTGTTGATATACGGGTTGCAATGGCCGAAAAGATTGACCCACCAACTGCTGATCGCATCAATCGTCCGATTTCCCTCAAAATCTTCCAAATAGACCCCGTCCCCTTTGGCAATGGGGATGAGAGGAATTGTTTCGTGATCTTTCATCTGGGTGCACGGATGCCACAAAACACTCAAATCTCGCGTCGAAATCTCTAAATTATTCATTGAAAACCTCTAAAGTTGATTATTTTATGATAACATCTGTTAGTCGTGACCTATTTTCATCCAAGTTTAATGCTAAAGTGAATAGAATATCTGAATTTTACAACAGGATCGTTTAATATGATTACTTGGATGCAACGCCATCGGAAATACTTGGTTATTACGATTTGGATCTCCACCATTGCTTTTATCGGAGCAGGATTCGTAGGATGGGGACAATACAGCTACGGAGATAAAGCCGGCGCGGTTGCCAAAGTAGGAGATATCTCTATCACTTCCGGAGAACTCCAAAAAAGCTACTCCAATCTTTTTAACCAATACAATCAGCTTTTCCAAGGAAAATTTGACGAGAAACAAGCTCAGCAATTCGGGCTCCAACGCCAAGCACTTCGCCAACTGGTCAATCAAGCATTGGTACTCAATTTGGCTCAAAGCTATGGATTGATGGTTACCGATGAAGAGCTTTGGAATGTGATTAAATCTCAACCTGTCTTCGCAAAAGAGGGGACGTTCGATAAAACGATTTATGCCGAAGCGTTAAAGCAAAACAATTTAACGATCAAAGAGTACGAAGAGTCGATGAAAAAAGAGCTCTTGATCCAAAAAACACTTTACCTGCTATCCTCAGGAAGCAAAGCAATCGAAGAGAAAGCGCTCGGAAATGCTCTGGGTATTTCGGATAAGATCAATTATAAAATCCTCACACCGAATATGATTACCCTTACTCCTACCGAAGGGGAACTCAAAGCACTTTGGGGGAAACACTCAAAAGAGTTTAAAACCTCTCCGAGCTTTGAAATCAGCTATGTCACACAAGCACTGATCACAGCAACTCCTTCGGCAAAAGAGATTAGTGACTATTACGATATGAACCGACAAATGCTCAAAGATACGAGCGGAAAAATTCTCACCCTAGTCGAAGCACAAAGTATCATCATCGCCGCCCTCCATGATAAAGCAACGGAGAAAGAGGCACTTCGACTTTATATCGACTTTAAAAAAGGTGCCCTCAAAGCGGGAGTGACTCCTCAGAAAGTAACCTTAAGTGCTGAAACATCTGCTTTTGATCCTGAACTCACCAAAGAGATTATGGGATTGAATGATCAAAAACCGTTTCTCAAGCCACGCAAAGTCGGCAATGACTATATCATTGTAAAACTAGACAAAATGGATCCTTCCCGAACGAAAACCTATGAAGAGGCAAAAACAGACGTTATTGCACTTTATATGAGTGAAGCGAAAAAAAGCAAACTTCAAGAGTTAGCCCAAAACAGTTATAAAACATTCAGCGGTTCTGGAACCGATTTCCTCAGCCGAGCCGACAGTGCTAAAATAGCGGGTTTAAGTGCACAAGAGGGGTCAGAATTCCTAAACAAACTGTTTGCTTCCAAACAAAAACAAGGTTTTATCACTTTAGAGAGCGGAAATGTTATTTTGTATAACGTTTTGGAACAAAAGTTGCTTCAAGATAAAACATTAGCGGATGCCAATGCCGTACTCAAGCTCAAAGGGAGTTTGTTGGATCAAGGTTTGATCAAAACACTTGAGAGCAAGTACCCAGTTGAAATCTATGTAGAGGGGATTTGATTTGAAACGAACCGTTTTAGCCATTGATATCGGCTCAACAAAAGTTTGTGCGCTCATCGCGGAAATCGATGACGATAACAACGCACAAATAATCGGAGCCGGTATCGCAAAAGCACAAGGGCTTCGCAAAGGGAGCATCACCAACATTGAGCTTGCATCTAAATCGATTAAAAGTGCGCTCAATGACGCCAAGCGGGTCGCAGGAACAGAACTTCGAAGTGCTATCGTCACCATTTCGGGTGCCTACACTAAAAGTTTAAATTCCAGCGGTATCGTTAATATCCCGAATAAAGAGATTACCCTCAACGAAATTCAGCGTGTTATGCACACCTCTTTGTATAACGCCAATATTCCCAACGAGTTTGAAGTATTGCACGCCCTCCCGTATAACTTCAAAGTAGACGATCAGGATTTTATCGAAGACCCTCTAGGGATGAATGCCGCACGTCTCGAAGTTGAAACCCATATTATCACTACCCAAAAAAGCAATCTCAACAATCTCCGCAAAGCAGTCAAAGCGGCGGGTGTTGATGTTGAGAGTGTTGTACTCAGCGGTTACGCTTCCGCTATCGCCGTTCTCAATTCGGATGAAAAAGAGCTCGGTGCCGCTGTGGTCGATATGGGTGGCAATACGAGCAATATCGTTATACACTCCGGTCACGCGATCCGTTATAACGACTTTTTAGGTGTCGGTTCCAATCATATTACCAATGACCTCTCTATGGCATTGCATACCCCATTGCACACTGCCGATAATGTCAAAATCAACTACGGTTCATTGTATGCCCCTAGCAACGATCTTATCGAGCTTCCGGTGATCGGTGATGAGACATCTACTCACGAAGTATCCTTAGAAGTCGTACACAACGTCATCTACGCTCGTGTAGAAGAGACCTTGATGATTATCGCCCAATCGATTGAGAAAAGCGGCCTTAAAGAGCATATGGGTGCCGGTGTCGTTCTTACCGGAGGATTTACTAAAATCGAAGGATTACGCGAACTCGCCGTTGCCATTTTAGACAACATGCCGGTACGTCTTGCAAAACCTACCGATGTCGGCGGTCTTTTTGATACCCTTCGAGATCCTTCCTACTCAGGAGCTGTCGGATTGATTAAATATCTTGCCGATGGTTATACCCCTTATGAGATCGATGTTAATCGACGTATGCGCCATGCCAGTGAAGATTCTGCTGCTGTGCATGGGGGAACACTTCCTGAAGAAGCACCGAAATTTGACCCTCTTACACCATCCGCTTCTACTCCAACACCTGCGGCATCAACGCCTCCGGCAAAGGAAGAGAAAATTGCGGAAACGGCGAAGATGGTCAATATCGGATCAAATAAGTCAGTCCAAAACGATCAACCAAACCCACTTTCCAAGTTTTGGAATTGGGCAACTCAACTATTTTAATCACGTCAAGGAGCAAGCATGGAACCATTTTCAATTGAAGAATCAACAACACTAACCGGAGCACGTATCGTAGCAGTCGGTGTCGGCGGCGGCGGTGGTAATATGATCGGCTATATGCTCAAAGAGCAAATCCCGGGAATCGAACTTATCATCGCTAATACCGATGCGCAAGTATTGGAACAAGGTTCAGCCGCAACTAAAATCCAACTCGGTGCAAAACTCACCAAAGGTTTGGGTGCGGGTATGAAACCCGAAGTGGGTAAAGAATCTGCTATCGAGAGTTATGAAGATTTGACACGTGCCCTAGAGGGTGCCGATATCGTTTTCGTAGCAGCAGGTCTTGGCGGCGGAACCGGTACGGGTGCTGCACCGATCATCGCTAAATGTGCTAAAGACGTCGGTGCATTGACGATCGCGGTTGTAACAAAGCCTTTCTCATTTGAAGGTAAAAAACGTCTCAAACTTGCTGAAGACGGATTGACTGAACTTAAAAACGAATCCGACTGTATCGTCGTTATCCCGAACGACAAACTTCTCTCCATCATTGATCCGAAACTCGGAATCAAAGAGAGTTTCAAAATCGTTGACAGCGTACTTGCTCGCGCTGTTAGCGGAACATCGGGTGTTATCCTCGCCAGCGGCGACAACGACATCAACCTTGACTTCGCCGACTTACAAACTGTTATGAGCCACCGTGGTTTGGCTCTTATGGGTGTGGGCGAATACAAAGGTGAAAATGCAGCCTACGAAGCGATCAAAAATGCTATCGAATCTCCGCTTTTGGACAATATGTCCGTTAACGGCGCACTCGGTGTATTGGTTCACTTCAGTATGCACCCAGAGTTTCCGTTTATGGAACTCTCTGCGGCTATGGACGTGGTTCATAACAGCGTTGATGAATCAGCGGATGTTATCTTCGGTACGACAACCGATGAGTCGTTGGCAAAAGATTTTATCCGTATCACCCTCGTTGCGACCGGTTTTGAGAAAAAAGCGGCACAGGGTATCAATAACTGCGAATTTGAAAACAAAGAGGCAGTTGCCGCAGCCGCTACGGTTGCAAAACCGCGTGTTGTCGTTCGCCCTGCTATGGTTGCCAACGGTGACTATACGGAAGACTTCCTCGACGTACCGACGTTTATGCGTCAACAAAGAGACTAAACCCTCTTTCCATGCTCTCATTTGACACGCTCATAAAGGCCAAAACGCTCCTTGGCCTGAGCGACAAAGCTACCCTCTCCGACATCAAAACCCGCTACAAAAATATGATGCAACAATGGCACCCCGACAAACACCCTGATGATACCGATACGGCACACGCCATGAGTACTCAGATCAATGAAGCGTATGCAATCCTTTTAGAGTATTGTTCTAAATATGAGTTTAACTTTGATGAAGAGCATCTAAGAGAGAAGACCCTCACTCCGCAAGAGTGGTGGACGAAGAAGTTTGGGGGACGTTAATGAAACGCTATCGGTCCTTCGGAGCGTGCATGGATGAATTGTTGAACGACGGCATTGGTTGAATTGCGAAAGCTCTCTTTATCCCCTGATTCGACAATTACACCGTCAAAAAGCATCGCATAATTATCCCCCGCTTTGAAACTCTCGGCAATATCATGGCTGATGAGGATAGAGGTCATATTGATCTCTTCGCGAAGACGGCAGATCATTTGGGTGATAAAGTCACTCGTTACGGGATCAAGCCCTGATGTCGGCTCATCGTATAAAATCACATCAGGTTCCAATGCGAGGGTACGTGCCAATCCGACCCGCTTGCGCATCCCACCGCTGAGTTCTTCGGGGTAGAGAGATTTGACGATTTTTGGATCAAGCCCTACCATCGTCAACTTCTCATCGATTTTATACTCCAACTCTTTCATAGAAAGGTTTTGATGCTCACGCATCGGGAATGCAACGTTTTCACGGATATTCATACTGTCAAATAACGCACCGCTTTGAAACAAGAACCCGACTTTGGTTCGGATGGAGCGCAGTGTCGTCTCATCGGCGTTATCAACCCGAATTCCATCGACGGTGATGGTTCCCGAATCGGGTTTAAGCAATCCGACAATATGTTTGATAATCGTTGATTTTCCGCCGCCTGAGACGCCGAAAATAACTGTCGTTTTCCCTTTTTCGATCTGTAAGTTGACTCCGCGCAAAATCTCCCGTTTTCCGAAGCTTTTGGTAACGTTCTCAAAGCGAATCATTTTTTCACCGCCATCAAATAAGCTCTACGGATAAATAAAATCAACAGCGTTAGAAGCAAAATTTTAAAATCAATCTCACTTGCTTTATGAAGAGCTTCGAATGAGGCATCGATCGCCGCTTCTCCCCGTGATTGATACTCTAAAATTTTTGGGGTATACACGGCACTGAATAAAAGGAGTGTTCCGATAGAACCTAATGCACTCAAAATCGAAATTTTATCAATCTGCATCACTTTGTAGCGGGAAACTTCGTACACAGCAATGACCGCACTCATAAAATAGGCCCAATAGGTAAAACGGCGAAAGATTTCTCCCATGATTTTTCCCTCTTCGTAGCGGGATAAAAGCGGGAGGGTGAGATAGACTTCTGAGTGGAAGACTACGGCGGCAACAAACACGCCAAGCACCAAAACAGCCCCTGCCGTCATAGCAATGAGTAAAATATAAAGAACGTCAATAACCACTTTCTTATTCATGAATAGCCTTTAATACAAATCCCCGATCAAACGCAGCGTAATCGGTATAAAAATCCAAAGATTGTACCGCAAAATTTTTAAGATACTCTTGCACTTTTAGTCGTTGATCGTAACCCATCTCGCACGCAAAGGAAGGAATACGGCGAGCGTACACTTCATCCAGCAAAGCACGAATCATTTCATCCCCGATTTCCCCGCCGAAGAGAGCGTTTTGAGGCTCATACGAGAGATTAGACTCTAGCGGTGCATCATGGGCGATATAAGGGGGGTTAGAGACTAGAAAATCGATTTTTTCGGTGATGCTTGAGAGCAAATCCCCCTCACGCAGTTCGATTCGATCACTCAGACCGAATATGTCGATATTACGGCGCGCAACAGCCAATGCACGCGGTGAAATATCAACGGCAATAAAACGGGCATTTGGCAAATGCAATGCAAGAAGTATCGAAATAATCCCGCTCCCTACCCCTACTTCAACGATGCTTAAAGCTTCATCTGCCGAAATACGTCCCAACACTTCATCGATCAAATGTTCCGTCTCAGGACGTGGGATTAACGCCCCCTCGTCGATGTAAAACTCACGGCTGTAAAAGCTGACGCGATTGGTTAAATATTCAAGCGGTACGTTAGCGCTTCGT
>DLUI01000163.1 GCA_002742695.1 Sulfuricurvum kujiense
TAAAACGTCTGGCGTACATTTTTCGTAAAGTCATCCAGTTTTGCTTCAACTAGGAGATAGAGATCAAGTTCGGGGATGTATTTGGTTTTTAGGAGATAGTTTTCGCCATCTTTTTGGTATTCGAGAATTTTGGAGTCTTTGACAATTATCTGATCACTCAGGTTGTAGAGTGCCGGCGTATCCGAAAGACTTTTGATATTGGTATCGGTCCGTTCGGATAAAACGATTTCTCCCTTCTCATTGATGAATATGACGGTGAAATTGTACTCTTGGCGGAACCGTTTGAGCATATCGTTGATGTAGGATATTTTCAACCCGATTCCGGTAGCTCCGACAAAATGGAAATCGTTGTCGTAGATTTTGTGGTTGATAAACATGATCAGTGAATTGTCCAGATGGTTATTGAAATCGAGATTAATTTCATTATCCCCTTGCAGTTTTTTAAATTTAAAATACCATTCATTATCAGGTTTTGTACTGCTGAGATGTTCGAGAAAACCGTTTTGAGTGTAATAGCTTTGGGTTTTTTCCGAAACCAAAAAGGCGACAAACATACCGTATTTGTTTTTGATCGTATCGAGATAACGGATGATTTTATCTCTATTTTGCTCATCGTTCATGAGCCAGTCTTTTAGAAAGGTATCGTGCGCCATCATCGATGCGACAAGATTGGGTTCAATAACATGTTTTTGGATTTCAGTGTAGATATTATCGACCGTCAGCGGAAGGGAACGGGTTTTGAGATCGGTTTCGGTGGAGTGGAGTGAAACCATAAAATTAATAAATGAAATGCTGATGGAGAGGGCTATCATGAGTACCGATATGGTGATGACAATGTAAAAATTGTTTTTAATTTTCATTGGACTCATTTCAAAGGTTAGAAAATAGAGGATAGTTTAGCATGATTGGTGATTAAAATCTGAATTGGTAGGCGTAGCATTTTCAAACTCTGTATTTTTTGTTTGAAAAAATGATAATTCTTTTATTGCCCACAAAAACATAAATGATGTCATGATATTCATAACTAACAGTGCGAAATTACCGTAAAACGATCTTGTTTCCTTTTGAAGGATCTTTTTTTCTGGATTTATTAGTTGAGAGATATTTACTTCTTCTGTTTTATAGGCATCTAAATATTGATCCACTATTTGAGTATAAGTTTCAAAGGTTTGATTTAGATCGGATAAATTGGTTTTAGTTTCCATCGATAATTTTGTTTTATAATAATCTATTTTCATTTGATTTGAATTTGTGTCCATTGTGTAAATGAAGATAAACATGAACGTTATTACAGGGAAATATAATTTCCACATGCTCATTAAAATTGTATGATCATCTTTTTCAGCTAAAAATGCATAGTAAACAACTGAAGACTGTAAAAAAGCGAATGATAACCACATAAATATTTGCATCATCCAAGAAAATGAAATAAATAAACCAAACAAAAACAAGTATAACATCCATGGTAGAATGATCCATTTAAGTATAGTATTGATTTGTTCTTTTTGTATTTTAATCATGACTAGACCCCTATTGGCTATTTTAAAACAGTAAAAGTTTATGCGTCCGTATCCGAAAGCAGATTAAAAACCATAAAATCTTCAAACGGATTTTTCCCTGAACCCGGAATATTTTCAAATCCGTATTCGAGATACATGGAGCGTTTGTTTTCATCGACGGGGATGAGAAAAACATGGTTGATGGCAACAATTTTTTGCAACTCAAACGCTAACATAATAACATCATCGAGCATTGAAAAACTGTATCGTGGAGCATCTCGCATTAGTTTTTGCCGAAATTCGGGCTTGACGTAGAGAAATTCGATCAATAATCCGGGGATGTTATCGACGTCATTGGTGATTTTGAGAGAGACAAATCCGAAAGGTATCTGATCGACATAACCTGTGTGGATGATATTTTGACGGTGTGAGGCTGTTTCTCGGAGTAAACCTATAAACGCCTGCAACGCTTCAGATTCGCCGGAGAAATCGAAAGATGTAAAAAAATCGGATAATGTTTCGGATGAAAGAGGTGTGATCACAAGCTGACTAACTGACGAGCTTCGCTTTGAGCGCTTTGATCTTATCGGCTTGTTTGGCGGTGGTGACTTTTAGCACCTTTTTTTGATCTTCATTTAAATTTTTGATTGGTTTGGCCGTTTCTAATTTGCCGTCACGAATAACGTATGACATAATTATTTCCTTACACAAGTAAGATTGGTGCATGAAATTGTAACATGATTTTTAAAAAATGAAGTGGTGACCCCAACGAGATTCGAACTCGTATGGCCAGAATGAAAATCTGGAATCCTAACCATTAGATGATGGGGCCACATAAATGCGGTTGAAAAAAAGTGGTGTCCCGTGATGGATTCGAACCATCGACCCCCTCATTAAAAGTGAGATGCTCTACCGGCTGAGCTAACGAGACACGAAATAACAATAAACTGTTCCAGCACAATTTATGGACGGGAATTATAGCGGTTGTACCCTTTTTTGTCAATAGGATATGAGGTTAAAAGGGATAATTCTTTTAGAATAAGTGATAAGTACACTCATAACACGCAAATGGGGGAGAAAAAATGATACTATTGTGATAGAAATAGACTAAGGAATAAGAATGTTGAAACTATTTTTTTTAAGTTGTGTCGCGGTTTTAACCCTTTTTGGGGGAACTATTCAGAATGATGAGCAATTTAAACAAGCGGTTCTTCAAATGGGAAAAGAGAACAAAATAGTGCTAATGATCTATACCACGGAGGATTGTCCCGAATGTGCGTATATGAAAAGCAAAGTATTTCACGATAAAAGGGTTGAACCTTATATGAAGCGCCATTTCATCGTGATCGAGAAAAATGTCCATAAAAGCAAACTTCCTGACGGGTACGATTTTTTCGGGATTCCGACAATGTTTTTTATTGACAAAGCAGGCAACAAAAAAGAGACGATCATCGGGTCTAAACGTCCCCAACCGTTTTTGGGTGAGTTGCACCGTATTCGGGGGATCAAATGAGAGCCCTTTTTTTAGCAACAGTTTTAGGGATGACTTTGAGTGCTTATGATGCAGTACATCTCAAAAAAGCGTTGGAAGAAAAAGAGTGTATCGGGTGTGATTTGCGTGGCGCGGATTTGAGTCAGAGAGATTTTAGCGGTGGTGATTTTCATGGCAGTGATCTGAGCAAAGCAGATTTACGGGGAAGCATATTTGAAATGGCCGATTTCAACGGATGCAGTCTGCGAAGTGCGAATGCCGAAGGGGCTGTTTTTTGGAAAGGGACACTAGAGCGTGCCGACTTGCGCGGAATACACGCCAAAGGGGCTAATTTCAAGGGGGTTCATTTTAACGGAAGCGATTTGAGTCGTGCCGATATGCGTGATGCTAAAGTGTGGAAAGCTGATTTCACCGATACAATTCTTGCCAAAACCGATTTTCGGGGGTCTGAACTGGGGGGATCGAAATTTAGTCGTACGGATCTGAGAACGGCTAAAATGAAA
>DLUI01000037.1 GCA_002742695.1 Sulfuricurvum kujiense
GCCGATTTTTTCGGTTATCCGGCTTATCACTCCTCTACCGCAGCGCAGTTGTCCGGTAAATTTAATGTTCCGATTGTGGGTGTCTACATTACAAGCGAAGATGAAAAAAATTACACCGTTGCCTTTGAAGATCCTATCGATGTGGAGGGGGTAAACGAAGAGGCGATTGTAGCAGCCACTGAAAAACAGATCGATGCACTGGAGCGTCTCATTCGAGCGCATCCGAAACTCTGGTTTTGGTGCCACAAACGGTGGAAGGGCGAATACAAAGAGATATATTCTGCCTAACTTTACGCCGGATAAGCGGCTTTAAGTGCGTCGTACAACTCTTCAGGGGTCATATCGGGATTGGTTTCCCAAGCGCGTTTCATCACAACATTATCTTCCAAACCGTTCCAAAGCTTAATGTAGCTTCCCTCTTTGTAGCCGTGATCTTGGCGAAACTGATTGAGGATATTTTTACCGACATACAAACGGTAAAGTTCCGTCGTATTTAACGCTCCCAAATAGGCCAGTTCAAAAAACTCCTCGATCAAGGCACCGACCATCTCCGCAGAGACAGGGATAAGGGAAAGACGCATAACGTTTTCAATTTTAGTCATTAAAAGCGGGTCACTGCCGAATTCAAGAGATGTCGCCGTATTTAATCGTTGATATTCAGGAGTCTTTGACATCCGTTCCGCCAACTCTCCAATGCTTTCCGCTCCATTGTTATGAGTAAACTCTAAAAGTAAACTCATCACAAAATGCCACACATCGACAATCTCGATTTGAAGATTGGCATAATCGGTCGGCTGTGCAATACTTTTCCAGTGTTTCCATCCGAACGAATCGATCATCTCGGCCGATTCCATAGTGATACAACGACGCCAATTGATCGATTTTCCCTCTTTCGTTAACCCTTTTTCCCAACCTAACCCGTTGGTTGCATCATTTAGTTTCTGTTGCAGTTCTACCATACAGAGCAATTTATTCATATCTATCCTTTTTAATCTGTGAAATTATACGGTAATATTCCTCTAATGGAAAAAATAAATTGTCATAAATGCACCTACTATTTTGTCACATGGGAAGCCCATCAGCCTCACGGATGCAAAGCATACGGATTTAAAGCAAAAATGATCCCATCCATGGTCGTTCAAAGTTCCAGTGGGGCACCTTGTTCTTACTTTACTCCGAAAAAGAGCGTTTCCAAGTAACCTTTTTCCCAAATCCCAAGGTGTTATCGGTCATTTTGACCTCATCGAGCCGTATTTCCCACAATGTCGGGTTCATAATCCGTGCATAGGGAAATGCTTTGAAATATAGGTCATACCCTTTTGTTTCCGCTTGTGCCATCACTCCGCTAAACTGTATCCCCTGTATTTTCCCGACCGTTTTGGTCTCCAATGCCACCGTCCCTGCAATATAAGGATTTTGCAAAATATTGTTCATATGCTCCGTCGTCTCATCGGAAGCAACGATAAACGATATAGTTTCTGGATCATACGCGTAAAACATCGAACAGCACCATAACCGCTCCCCTATTGTTGCCAGTGAGAGGAGATGATGCTCACCAATAAAGCGCTCAATTTTTTCAATCATTTAAAGCCTTGTCCAACCGATCCAACGCATCGCTAAGGACTGATGTCGGTACTGCAAAATTGAGCCGCATAAACCCACTCCCCTCTTTACCGAAACTAAGTCCGGGGCTCAATCCCAATCCGGCTTTCGAAACAAAAAACTCTCGCAACTCCCGATCTCCTAATCCAAGCGCACTGCAATCCAGCCATGCCAAATAGGTCGCTTCAGGAGGTCGGAACTGAATAACAGGGTGTTCTGCCACCCACGCTTCGATGAGACTGGCATTGACCCTTAGATGTTCTAATAGTTTTTGATGCCATTCTCCCCCCTCACGATAAGCGGTTTCAAATGCCACATGAGACAACACCGCACCCTCTCCGAAATGGATGCGGTGAGCCTCTTCTTCATACCGTTTTCGCATGATTTCATCAGCAATGCACACACTCGAGATCGAAAATCCCGCCATGTTAAAGGTTTTCCCTGGCCCAATCAACGTGAGTGTATTGTTTAAAAGCGCCTCAGAGAGTGACGCGATAGGGATATGGGTGTGCAGTGCAAAGACAAGATCCGAATGGATCTCATCACTGATAATCCGAATCCCGTACTTTAGACATAATTCCCCCAACGCTAAAAGCTCATCACGGCTCCATACGCGTCCGATCGGGTTATGTGGCGAGCAGAGTAATAACAGTTTGGTTTTCGGTGTGATGTGAGCACATAGGCGCTCGATATCGAAGCGATATATCCCCTCTTTATCTTGTTTCAGCGGATGGAGAATAAGTTGACGATTGTTATCTTTTACCATGCTATAAAACGGAGGATAGACGGGATCCATCACGATCACCTCATCTCCCTCTTCACTGAATGCACGGATGGCACATCCGATCGACGCTACCACCGAGGGGGAGTAGCTGAGCCATTGTCGCTCCATTTCAAATCCGTGATGCTCCCTCACCCACCCTATCTGTGCGGCGTAAGCACTATCGGTCATAATCTCATATCCGAGAATCGGATGGCGCAACCGCTCCTGTACTGCATGAATCACACATTCGGGAGTCGCAATATCCATATCAGCTACCCACATAGGAATAACCGCTTCGGTATGAAACAGTTTTTGCCGAAGGGTGTATTTTTCGGCATTTGTCGCACTGCGGTCAATAAACCGGAACTCATCCATACCGTTGTTTCCATTTCGCAAACATCTGCTCGATACGCTCATATTTGAGTGTTTCGTTTTCACCCTCGCCGATGACGTATCGGAATCCGGCATGCTGGATAAAATGGCGACGGAACGCATAGCGTGAGGGGTAGAGGATCTCATTACCGGTCGAAATCCACGATCCCCCTTTGATAAGGTTATGCTTACCGTCAAACGTCGGCTCTGAAAAATCGGCATACCACGGATGGGTCACAAATCCCTCATACGCGTCCATTTGGGTTTGTGTCCATTGCCATACGTTTCCTGCCACATCGTACACCTCGCCATGGGCGAAGGTATCGACGGGAACCGAAGAGGCATAGTGGGCGAGATTAATATTGGCGCGAGAATCGTCAAATATCTCCTCACTCATACCGCCCTCTTGTGCCATCACAGACCATTCCGCTTCGGTAGGGAGACGATAGGTCTCCCCTTCTTGAGCACTCTTCCAGCGACAAAAGGCTTCCGCTTCGAGAGCATTAACCTCTACCGGCCAGTTATAAGGCATCGGTATCTCTTGAGCTAATGCACGATACCGATAACTCCCATCACTCTGAAGTACCCAAAACGGCGGGCATGTCGCCTTTCGAATTTTGAGAAATTTCAACCCCTCTTCATCCCACCACCTGCTAACTCCATACCCGTTTGCGGCAACAAAATCCATAAATTCGCCATTGCTTACCAAATATTTGGAAGCTTGAAACGGCTCTACAAAATAGGTGGCACTTCCGTATTCATTGTCCCAGCCATAC
>DLUI01000069.1:0-14642 GCA_002742695.1 Sulfuricurvum kujiense
AGGAGAGATAATGGTTGTTCAAGATATTCAGCAGTTTGCAGAAATCCGCCCGAAAGCACGAGCCTATTTTTGTTATTTGTTCCATAAAAATCTCCCGAATCACCTCCCTTCCGTTTCGATAGAATCCCTAACCGCCCGTTTACTAAAAATTCGGGGTGATCTTAAGGGACTTGAAGCGGCATACATCCTCGATGCTGCGGGGAATCAAGTCACTCCAACCTATCTCAAAAGCGGAAAAAAAGAGGAAGAGATTGGGGAAAGTCGATCTACGAGAGCCTATTATTATCGCGCTATGCATGAGCGCCGATGTACGATTACCGATCCCTATCCCTCTTTGCTTAACGACGAATTGACCGTTACGGCATCGGAGCCTATTTTCGATGAACACGGTGAAATCGTTTACGTAGCCTGTATCGATATGCCGTTGGCCGAAGTGTTGAAAATTGCTCATCCTATGGCGCTTGAATCGGCAGCAGGACGTTTTTTCAGAGTAGCGTACGGGGCATTTACCGTAGTCCTCGCATTAGTCTCTTTACTCCTTTTTGTAAAAGGGATAGAAGGATTTTTGTCGTACGGAATGGGTCAGTATGATCGAATCGAAATTAAAGATATTTTTGAAGCGACGATCCTTCTGACCCTCTCTCTGGCAATCCTCGATTTGGTCAAAACGCTCTTTGAGGAGGAAGTGTTAGGACGTCCGAAAAGCGATCCCTCATCGAGCATTCATAAAACAATGGTCCGTTTTTTAGGTTCGATTATCATTGCACTCTCGATTGAAGCGTTGATGCTCGTCTTTAAATTTGCGATGACCGAACCGCATATGCTTGTGAATGCGATTTACATTATCGGCGGAGTGGCGATGCTCCTTGTGGGGCTTGCCATCTATATCCGTTTTACCAATTTAGGAGAACATCGTTGATAGCTATCGTCGATTACAATATGGGCAATCTTGCCAGTGTTAAAAATGCTTTTGATCTGTTGGGTGAAAAGGTGGTTGTCGAATCCGATCCCGAGAAGCTGAAGACATATGATCGTATTATTCTCCCCGGTGTCGGTGCATTCGGAGATGCGATGGAACATTTGCGAGAACGCGGTATGGATGAAGCGGTGCGTGAATACGCACAAAGCGGAAAATACCTTCTCGGTATTTGTTTGGGGATGCAGCTTTTATTTGAATCAAGTGAAGAGTTCGGCATTTCCGAGGGGCTTGGACTGATTCAAGGGCGAGTCGTGGCATTTGACACCAGCCGTTTTCATACCCCTTTGAAAGTTCCTCATATGGGATGGAATCGGATGTTTACGACGGATCATCCTCTGTTTCAGGGGTTAGATGAAGCCCATTACCTCTATTTCGTCCACTCCTACCATGCCCTCTGTACATCCCAAAATGACAGTATCGGCGAATCTGTTTACGGCTACCGTTTTACGAGTGCGGTGGCGCACGAGAATGTGATGGGGATACAGCCCCATCCTGAAAAAAGCCACGATAACGGGCTGAATATACTCAAAAATTTTATCAACCTCTAAAGGATTTATTTTTATGACTATTTTTCCGGCAATTGATTTAAAAGACGGCAAAGCGGTACGTCTGACCAAAGGGTTAATGGAGAGTGCGAAAATTTATTCCGATACCCCTTGGGAACTCGTTAAAACTTTTGAAGAGATGGGTGCGCAGTGGGTTCATCTGGTTGATTTGAACGGTGCATTTGCGGGAGAGCCGAAAAATCTGGAGCAGATTCGTGCCATTCGAGCAAATTGTAATGTCAAATTGCAACTCGGCGGCGGAATTCGAGATGAAGTGACGATTCAGCGTTATTTAGATTTGGGGATTGATCGACTGATTTTAGGCTCGATTGCTCTTCGTGATCCCGAGTTTGTTAAAACGATGGCGGCTAAGTATCCTATCGTCGTCGGTATCGATGCGATTGACGGCTATGTCGCGGTTGAGGGATGGGGTGAAGTGAGCACGATGAAAGCCACGGATTTAGCTCGTGCGTTCGCAGATGCGGGGGTAGAAGCGATTATTTGTACCGATGTTGGACGTGACGGTACACTTTCTGGGGTAAATGTCGATTTTACCCTTGAGATTGCTCAAGCATCGGGTATACCTACAATAGCCAGCGGCGGTGTAAAAGATGAGAGCGATATCGAAGCATTGCTAAAAAGCGGCGAAGTCTCCGGCGTAATCGTCGGAAAAGCTTTTTATGAGGGTAGAATTGACCTCAAACGCTTTTTTTAAACTTACCGCAAAGTTGGTTAGGTTATCATTGGGTATTAATTCTGTAAAAATGTATCACTAAAAGGACGTACTTTGAAATTATTGGTTGTAGATGATAGCTCGACAATGCGCCGTATTATCAAAAATACACTTTCTAGACTCGGTTATGAAGATGTCTTAGAAGGTGAAGACGGTGTTCAAGGATGGTCGGTTCTGAATGAAAATCCCGATATGGGAATGTTGATCACCGACTGGAATATGCCGGAGATGAACGGTTTGGAATTGGTTAAAAAAGTACGAGCTGATGCACGCTTCGCTGATCTGCCTATAATTATGGTAACGACGGAGGGGGGAAAAGCAGAAGTTATTACCGCCCTCAAAGCCGGTGTAAATAACTATATTGTTAAACCGTTCACTCCTCAAGTACTTAAAGAGAAGCTTGCTGCCGTACTCGGTACAGAGGGTTAATGCAAGATTATTATTACATGTTGGTGGTGAAACCATCATCGCATCTTGAGCTATTTAGCGATTTTTTGGTTGATGTAGTACCTGTTGGATTCGAAGAGATCGAAGAGGGTTTTATTATCCGTAGTGAAGAAGACTTAGAGACGGTAATGTGGGGGATCGAACAATTTTCCGAAGCGCTCCAACGGGCACTAGGTGAAGTTGTTGATGTCGAGATGACCCTTACCAAAGAGAAAAATGATGATTGGATCGCACAATATCAACAAGGTATTACCCCCATTGAAATTGCACCGTTTTATATCCACCCGACATGGGAAGCTCCGAAAGAAGGGATGCTGAACATCGCTATCGACCCTGCATTGGCATTCGGGACAGGGCACCACCCTACAACCGCTTCGTGTTTACGAGGGATTGCTAAATACGTCAAAACGGGCGATGAGGTTATGGATGTCGGATGCGGCAGCGGGATTTTAGCGATTGCGGCCATTAAAAAAGGTGCCATCGTCGATGCGTGCGATACCGATCCCCTCTCCGTAGAGAATGCCATGGTCAATGCGGAACAAAACACTATTAGCTATCGCCGTTTGTGGGAAGGGCCGATTAACGATACGAATGAGAAGTATGACGTTATTATCGCCAATATCGTTGCGGATGTGTTGGTATTTATTGCCAGTGATCTTAAAAAACGGTTACGTGAGGGGGGCATTTTGATCCTCTCAGGAATTATGGACAAATATGAAGATAAAGTTCTTCGTGCGTATAAAAGTTTTGATTTGACAGAACGTTTTGTCGAAAATGAATGGGTAACGCTTGTAGTGACTCAAAAAGGAAATGAATAATATGGCTCAGAATGAATCGAATCCGAATCCGGATAAAAACGACAATTTTTTTAACAAAAACCCTTTAATTACTTTTGCACTTTTCTCGATTGTTGTTATTATCCTTTTTAAAGCGCTTATCGGTGATGAAAATGATCTCTCCGGAAAGATTAGCGGTCAAAATGTTACCCGTACCCAAGAGATCAGCTATGCCGATCTAAAACGTCTTATTCAAGACAAGCAGGTTGAAAAAGTCTCTATCGGTCAAACCTATATCCGTGCGATCGGCAGTGACGGAACGGGCAAAGTTGCGTATACGACCCGTATCGTAGGGCAAGACTCAACGCTTATTCCACTTTTGGATGAAAAAAAGATCAACTATGTCGGATTTTCGGAGAGTAACTGGTTTACCGAAATGTTCGGATGGCTTTTCCCGTTTTTGATTATTATCGCTATCTGGATGTTTTTTGCGGGACGAATGCAAAAAAGTATGGGCGGCGGTATCTTGGGGATGGGCAATTCCAAAAAATTAATCAACTCTGAAAAACCGAAAACCAAATTTGATGACGTTGCCGGTGCCCAAGAGGCAAAAGAAGAGGTATTGGAGATCGTTGATTTCTTGAAATCTCCGGATCGTTACGTTGAACTCGGAGCAAAAATCCCTAAGGGAGTTTTGCTCGTCGGTAGCCCCGGAACCGGTAAAACATTATTGGCTAAAGCGGTAGCGGGAGAAGCGGAAGTACCGTTCTTCTCCGTATCGGGATCAAGTTTTATCGAAATGTTCGTGGGTGTCGGTGCCGCGCGTGTTCGTGATTTGTTTGAACAGGCCAAAAAAGATGCCCCCTCGATTATCTTTATTGATGAGATCGATGCGATCGGTAAAAGCCGAGCTGCGGGTGGAATGATGGGTGGTAACGATGAGCGTGAACAAACCCTTAATCAGCTTCTTGCTGAAATGGACGGATTCGGAACCGATACGCCGATTATTATTTTAGCGGCGACTAACCGTCCTGAGATTCTCGATCCTGCACTTCTCCGTCCGGGGCGATTTGATCGTCAGGTATTGGTAGATAAACCCGATTTCCAAGGGCGTATTGATATCTTAAAGGTACACGCTAAAGGGGTTAAACAAGATGCCGATGTTGATCTTGAAGAGATTGCCCGTCTCACCGCAGGTCTAGCAGGAGCTGATTTGGCCAACATCGTCAATGAAGCGGCCTTGCTGGCCGGACGTAAAAGTCAAAAAACGGTTCGTCAAGCCGATATGCGTGAAGCGGTAGAACGTGCGATTGCGGGACTCTCTAAAAAGAGCCGTCGTATCGATGAAAAAGAGAAGCGTATCGTTGCGTATCACGAAAGCGGTCATGCGTTGTTGGCGGAGACAACCAAGGGGGCTAAAAAAGTTTCTAAAGTTTCGATCGTTCCACGCGGATTGGCGGCATTAGGCTACACTCTTAATACCCCTGAAGAGAACAAATATTTGATGCAGCGTCATGAGCTATGGGCTGAAGTAGATGTTCTTCTTGGCGGCCGTGCGGCGGAAGAGGTCTTTATCGGTGAAATTTCTACCGGAGCGGCAAACGATTTGGAGCGCTCAACCGATATTATCAAAGCAATGGTTCAAATGTACGGTATGAGTGATGTTGCAGGGCTGATGGTACTTGAAAAGCAACGCAGTACCTTCCTCGGCGGCGGTATGACACAGGCTCGCGAGTACAGTGATAAAATGGCTGAAGATATGGATGCGTTTATCAAACAATCACTCCAAGAGCGTTATGTCGAGGTTAAAAAACGGCTGGAAGAGTACCGTGACGCTATCGAAAAAATTGTAGAATTGTTGTACGCAAAAGAGAATATTTCCGGTGATCAAGTACGTGAAATTATTGAAGCGTATGAGAAAGAACATGGTATTGAAACGAAACTCGAACCGCGTAAAGAGACCCCTTCGAGCAAAAAAATAGTCATTGACGACTAAAAGGAATATATGATGAGCGTTCAAAACGATACTTTTATCCTCTCTTCACGAGGTTGGCTTATATCAGCGGTGATCGGCTCTCTCTTTTTGTTTTTTACCATGACGGCTTTGCACCTTTTCCAGTTTATTACCGGTGCATTGCTTCTTGTTGTATTGGCTATTTTTCGCAACCCTGAACGTAATACGGCCGAGAACGAATCGGATGCCATCATCAGCAGTGTGGATGGTGTCGTCCTCTCTATTGAAGAGACGATAGTGGAGGATCAAAAGATGTCTAAAGTGACCATTATGAACTCACTATGGGATGTTTCGATGCTTCGTGCACCGTTTGATTGTGTCGTAGAGGGATTCAAAATCCGTCACGGTGCGTCGTTGCCTTTGTATAATCCCCTCTCTGATACGTTGAATGAAAAAGCGGTTATTTCATTTCGCTCACCCAAAGGGGATGAAATCTATATCGAACATTTGAGTGAACAAAGTTGTTTTCCGATTGGTATAGAAGTGGAAAAAACGCAAAAGTTCAAAGAGGGGGGACGCTATGGCTTTTTAGCCAAAGGGCGAAGTATCATCTATCTCCCCGCCCATACCCGTTTGTCTGTGAATGCCGGATCAAATGTTCGTGCAGGTGAGAGTGTCATCGGATATCTAAACGCGGCGTAATCCGATGCGTCAAGCTCCTCCTCCCATCGCCTATCTTCTCCCTAACCTTTTTACTGCTGCTTCTATTTTCACTGGATTTTACGCCATAGCTTTAGCGCTAGAGGGCTCTTTTGAATCGGCGGCTTGGTTCATCTTCCTAGCACTGATCTTTGATGGCTTAGACGGACGTGTCGCTCGTATGACCAATACGGCAAGCCATTTCGGTGTTGAGTTTGATTCACTCGCCGATATCGTAGCATTCGGCGTTGCACCTGCATTATTACTCTATCTCTACATCGGTGAGAGTTACGGGAGAATCGGGATTATGGTGAGTGCTCTCTTTATTATTTTCGGTGCGGTAAGGCTTGCTCGGTTTAATGTCACGACATCGCGGATCGAGCCGAGTGTATTTATCGGTTTACCGATTCCGACAGCGGCAATTATGATTTCGATTGCGATTTTAGTGATTGAACGCTACGAAGAGTTTGCACCCTATAAAGTATTTATTCTCCCTCTCGCACTGGTGTTAGCCATTTTAATGGTGAGCAATATCCGCTATCCCAGCTTTAAAAAAATGAATTTTAAAACCTTTCATTTCATCCGTTTTCTTATAGGGTTGATTGTTGTGGCGATGGGAGTTTTTATTTATCCGATTGAGGGGATGGCACTATTGGCGGCAGGGTATTTATTGTATGGACCGCTGCGCGCTTCCTTTTATATGCTTCGACGCCTCATTTACAGAGGATGATATTTTTGAGGCTCGGTTGCTAGTTTTTCAGTATCGATTTCAAAATCAAAATAACGGGATATAAATCCGGTATTGCCCATTTTAGCGAGTTGAATAACGGCGGCAGGATTGTTTTGAATCTGCATATACAGAAGACCAAGTGCGTAGCGAGTCTCTAAGTAGGCCGGATTTTTGAGTTTGGAAAGTTCCAATAACGCAATGGCATTTTCATAATGTTCCGCTCCAATAGAGGCATAGGCTCCCATAAAGAGAGTTTTTTCATCACGAATCTTATGGGTGTCAATAAGCTGATTGTAGAGGGTGTAGGATTTCTCATAATCTTTATTGTAGAAATAGGCTTGTGCCAACGCTCCCATAATATCAGCAGTATGATCCGTCGTGGTTTGGAGTCTTGTTTCAAGACGCTGGATAAAAGGGGTTAACTGACCTGTCATCGCCGACATAAGAATGGCTTTGTCCCGTGTTAACTGAGGGCCGAAGTAAAGATCATCATAGTGAAAAGATTGTTTCTTGAGATAGTTGATAGCTGATACGGCGTAAGCTTTGGGTTTTAGATCACTGAATTGGGTCTCAATAACCATGAGATGCGGGAGAATGTCGTTTGGCTGAAGTGCGGAGAGCCGTTTTGCCTGTTTACGTGCTAACTCCATTTGACCCATTTCACGAGCGATGTCAACTTCAAGTGCAAGATAAAGAGGGCGTTCTTTATAGGAATTTTCGAGCCATTTAGAGGCATTTGGAATGTTATTTTGGGTAATGTCCAACATTGCCCGATAGAGTACAAACTCCTCTTTATTCGGTTCTTGTGAAAGGTTATCTTTGAGAATCGAGGTGAGCTTCGGATTGCTTTTTCCGATCATTTCCGAACTCATAAGGGCAAAGATCCCCGACATATAGTTGTTGGCATCAAGATGATAGGATCGTAAGAAATGCTCATACGCTTTGGTCATATCACCCAGCTGCGCATAGGTTAGTGCCAGATTGTAGTGGAGAATAGAGTGCTGAGGATTACGTTTTAGAAGTGCCGAGAGTTGCTGATTTGCATCTCTTAAGCGGAATTTGAGTGCTTTTTGTATCGAGAGGGCTATACCGTAGTCAACACTGGAAGCTTGGGTGCTGGTCTGAAGATACTCTTTTGCACTGGCAATATCATCGATGTAAATATTGGCATTCCCTTTTTGAATATAGCGTAGGGTTTGATCGGCATTAAAAATTTTATAAGGGGCAAAGTAAAAAATGCTCTGATAAATTTTGAGACGGTTATCATGTTTTGAGTCGCGATAGAGACGTTGGATCTCATCGGGATCATAAAGGGAAGGCTTAAGAAGGACACGGATAGGATAAGGAGTATAGACCTGATCGGGGTACTGATCAGACATCTCTTTAATGAGTTTTGAGCCGCTTTCCTGCATCCCTGACTTCAGATAAACGTATCCCAAGGCAAGTTTTTCTTCTATCGGTTTGTCATTTTGCATAATTGCATCGTGGAGATATTTGGTTGCTGAGGGGATATCTCCGAGATTGGCGTACATAAGCCCCAGTGAAAAGGAGTCCTCTTCCTGAAGAGGATTTTCAAGGGCACTGATCGCATCGTTAAAACTTCCGAACATCGCGCTGATTTTGGCGCGCAGTTTATTTTGAGTGGTTTGATACTCTTCGGTTGTCGGATTTTTTAGGGCGCTGAGGGCTTCGAGGTAGTTCCCTTTATAATAATTAATGAGGGCATAATAATAGGAGTACATCGGTGATCCGCTCTCTTGAGGGAGATACGATTGCGCCATAGTGATGTAGGTATTGAAATCTTTTTCACGTTTGAGATTGAGACAGCAGACTGCCGCATTTATGGCACTGACACATCGGTTTTCGCTGTTGGCGATAGAGCGTTTAAAATTTTCAAGAGCTGCTTTGTGTTCTCCCTCTTTGAGCTGAACAACACCGAGATTGTATTGGGAAATGGCTTCTGAGTAGAGGGCGATTTTCTCATAGAGTTTGAGCGCTTCGGTCGCATTGCCGTTAGCATAGAGATAGTTTGCCCTCTCAATCATATTCTCAAGCTGGCTAGGCTCAATCACATTCTCTTCAGAGGCGGTTGTTTTTTCGGCTATAGGCTGTTCGAAGGGTTTTACCGCTTCTGCAGAGTGTCCCAAGAAAAACATCAATCCTCCCCCGATTAAGAGGAGTAAAAGGAGAATACCGGACACAACAATGATGAGACGTTTGTTCTTGAACGGACTTGGCTTTTTGCTCGAAGCCTCAGAGGTGTCTGCCGCTGTTTTTTCGACGCCGGCAGCATCCGATTCTTCGATGATGATTATCTCTTCTTGATCTTCAGCCATAGCCTCTCTTTATCCTGATTAGAGATATTTTTGGAGGACGGCAGGGATGATGATGCTGCCGTCTTCTTGTTGGAAATTTTCCATAATAGCTATCATCGTCCGTCCGACCGCTAAACTTGAACCGTTTAGGGTGTGAGCGAGGATATTTTTTCCCTCTTCTTTGTAGCGGATCTTCGCACGGCGGGCTTGGAAGTCCCGTGTATTGGAGACGGAGCTGATTTCACGATAGGTGTTTTGCCCCGGAAGCCACACTTCGAGATCGACGGTACGCGCCGCACCGAATCCTAAATCTCCCGTACAGAGAGTGACGAGACGGTGAGGAAGTCCAAGCGCTGCGAGAAGATCAGAAGCACACGCGACCATCTCTTCGAATACCGCATCGCTTTGATCGGCGCGAGTAATGGAGACGAGTTCAACTTTGTGAAACTGATGCTGACGGATCATCCCGCGCACGTCACGTCCGCCGCTTCCCGCTTCTTTACGAAAACACGACGTGTATCCCGTCATTTTGATCGGTAAATCGGAACCGTTTAGGATTTCGTCTTGGTAGAGGTTGGTGAGAGGTACTTCCGCCGTCGGAATGAGATAAAGCTCTTCCTCTTCCACTTTGAAGAGATCCTCTTCGAATTTCGGAAGCTGTCCTGTCCCCTCTAGTGCGCGGCGGTTAACGAGCATCGGAACACTGAACTCTTCGAAACCGCGCTCACGGTTAAAATCGAGCATAAAGTTGATAAGGGCGCGCTCCAATCGGGCACCCATCCCGCCCACAACGCTGAAACGGCTTTTGGCGAGTTTAACCCCTCGCTCAAAATCGATCCAGCCATTTTGGTCTGCGAGTTCCCAGTGCTCTTTCGGCGTAAAGCTAAAGGTTGGCGGAGTGAGGACTTTTCGGATTTCGATATTATCATTTTCATTCGCACCGTCGGGTACGTCTGCATCGGGAATGTTCGGAACACGCATAATGATCGCATCGAGGGCTTCTTCGGCGGAGCGTTGGGTATCAAGGAGATCGTTTAGGGTCACTTTGTTGGCATCGACTTCGATTTTCAACTCATCGGTACTTTTCCCCTCTTTTTTATACTGACCGAAAAGGCGGCTGAGTTCGTTTTGTTTCGCTTGCAATGTCTCGTAAGCGAGTTTAGCGGTTTTGAGAGCTTCATTGGCGGTTTTTAGTTCAGTGATTACGGAAGCATCCACTTTTTTGCGCATCAACGCCGTTGCGGTTTCGTCAAAATTTTTCTGGAGAAGTTTTACATCGATCATAAAGGGTCATTCCTGCTATTAAATAATGATCGATTATAGCCAAAAGAGGCTGAAATTAGGTCAAAATTCCTCCGTTCGCCCTGAGCTTGTCGAAGGGTGAGTTCATGGTTCGACAAGCTCACCACGAACGGAAAAAAATACTGCATAAATTGACTAGGAATAGCTATAATTAGTTGTAAAATAACTAAATTTAATGAGGTTAAGGTGAAAAATGCAAGTTCTTATAGTACCAAAAGAGGTGATATGGGCAACAAGGCTTTTGTGGTTAAGTGTCATTATCCCTTTAATATTGATATTTATCGTAGCTGGAATGTACGGGACAGAAAGTTTCTTTATTCTTGATATTATTTATGCTATTGGGCGTAAAATAGTAACAATTTTAACTGGGCTATTTTTGATTTTTGGAATAAATTATTTTTTATTGAAAGGGAATAAATGGGCGATGTGGTTAGTAGTTATCATATTTGGTTTCACAGCTTTTATGAATACAATTACAATAACCGCCTATTTTGCAGAAAATAGTGCAATATTGGAGAGAATAATCTATCTGCTCAAGATAGTCTTTTATATTCCAATTATATATTTACTTCTAAAGCAGAGGGCTTTTTTTAAATAAGATTTCTAATATGACAACATCTTGACAAAATTAGTTTTATCCGATATTATGACAACATATTGACAAAATAAGGAGAGTACGATGCAAGCCATGTTTTATTCTGCGGCACGTAATAACCTGCGAAGTATGATCGATAGCGTGTGCAATGACTGTGAAGAGTACATTATCACGACCAAAGATAACCAAAGTGCGGTGCTAATCTCGTATGAAGAGTACGCTTCGATGAAAGAGACGATGTATTTGCTCTCGTCTAAAAACAATCGTGATCGTTTGATGGATTCTATCGAAGAGATTGAAAAAGGGCAGTTCACGATTCAAGAGATAGCCAGTTGATGATCGCTTTTTCGACCAAGGGATGGGAAGACTATCTCTATTGGCAACACAACGACAAAAAGATTCTAAAAAGGATCAATTCTCTTTTAGAAGACATCCGTCGAAATCCCGATGATGGGTTAGGGAAACCTGAACGGTTGAAAGAGAATTTATCGGGGTATCTCTCCCGACGGATTACCGCCGAACACCGCCTTGTCTATACAATCAAAAATGATCTGATTATCGTGGCACAGTGTCGGTATCACTATTAAGAGTTATCGTTTTGATTGCAGCGGTATTCAGTGATTTTTTGAGAGTTGCGAACTTATCTTTGGGGAGTGAAACATACTCACCGTTTTCCACCGCTTCAACAATGGCTAATTCTTCATCGGTATAGATTGTCTTGGTACTCATCGGTTACTCCTTAAAATGTAGAAAAGTACGAACTATCTTTCCTTGTAATAATTTTTTGAAATGACAGTATTGAATTCCGTTGGGTCATACCAAAAACATCCGATACAACTACCTAGATATTCTTGACTTCCTACCCACTGTGATACGCTGTAGCCAAGCTTCTTTGCATCAAATCGTATATTTGTCTCTTTACATTGCTTACAATGCTCTCTTTTAGCAATATTTACATTCCTATGAAGTGGCTGAAAATCATTCATATTTTGTTGATCTGGCATTCCAAAATCATCTTTTCTACCGTCTTTGTGATCAATTTCAATAAAACTTCCACCTATTGCAAGAACTTTACAATATAACTTGGAGTAAAAATCACGTATTTCTTTTTTGATACTATTTGAAAATGTATTTTTTTTATATCCATGCAGTTGAACGCCAACTATACGACCACCCTTTTTTATTCTCTCAATATTGAACTTTTTACCAAGCGGACCGTCATCTCGACACCAGTCACCGCCATTGGTTGTCTTTAACCCATATTGTTCTAATATATCTGCCTCAACAAGCTTTGAAAAACCAGTATTATGGTCAAGCCCGCAAATTTCAATATATTGCCATGCCTTACTCTCTTTTTTATAGGGATTTGAACTGAGTTTGTCTGCGGAATTTATTTGCATACCAGCTCTTTCATCATAATCTGTTTTGGGAGAAAATTCCAGCAAAAGTAACTAGAACTAAAAGTAATTTTACTGTTGTCTCTGCCATCAGGACTACCGAATTTCATACGTTTATCAAACATTAAAAGCTGAAGGTCTTTTTCTTTAAATAACTGTTTCGGAGCAGAATCATTCAGCCAAGTATTCGCCATAATAAGAGCAAATGGTTTATTAAATGATAATGCCCTCTCAAAAAATTTACGCTTATTGGTAAATGGAGGATTACTTATAATAATGTCCCATTTATTGTTTGGTTCAAATACTAAAAAGTCTTCACCATGATCTATATGACTATATACAACTTTATTTGTTTTAGAAATTTGTTTGACAAATTCGCTTTCAGGTGTATCAAATGGGCACCATACTATTGCATTTTTAGGAATAAATTCAAGAATAGCTTCAACTGCGTAGTGGGGAGTATAACATTCATCATTTTTACCTCGACTGTATAGAACTTCTTTACTGTTTATTGCTGACTTGCTTGAATTGTTGACATCAATATTTTCTGTATTTTTCATGTTTATCCAATAGTTATGATTAAGAATTTCCTCATTACATTACAAAAGTATATTTATAAATAGGATGAACGGGAGATCAGCTCAAAATCGCCTTGGCTAACTCAAACTGATTGGCCGTCATAATGTGGATTTTCGGATGGAGCGCTTTTAGCTCTTCGAAAAGGTTTTTACTCAGCTCAAATCCGACGCGGTACTCTTCCTCTGGGCTGATGAGCGAAGCTGCTTCGAGGGCTTCTACCCATGTGTGAGGAACATAAATCCCCGGAACATTTTCATCCAAAAATCGGGCGGTACGGAGTTTCGTGATCGGAAAATAGCCCAAAACGAGGACACAATTAGCGTTGTTCTCACGGTTGGCTTCCTCCATCATATCGAGCAGTTTACGGGCATTTTCGAGATCGTAGACGGGTTGGGAGATGATGGCTATCGCACCATGTGCCACTTTTTTGGTCATTTTTTTCTGTAATGTTGCGGCACTTTTGGCATAGGCATCGATAACGGCGAAGGGGTAAATCTCCTGCACGGGGGCGAGGAGTTTTTGCTCTGCCATATCGGTTCCGCTATTGAGCGTCGTGATAATATCGAGGAGGAGTTTACTGTTCCCCTCAAATACCCCTTTGGCGTGCGGCTGATCGGAGTAGTGGGCGCTGTCACCCGTGAGGGCGAGGATGGCACGGACGTTGGATTCATTCGCTCCGAGGAGATCGGATTGCAAGGCGATACGGTTGCGGTCGCGCATACTCATCGTGGCCAGTGTCGGGAGTCCGAAACGATCTTGGAGTTTCATCGCGGCGAAGAGGGCATTGTATTTGAGTTTGGCGAGCGGATTGTCGGTGGTGCTGAAACCATCCACGAGTTTATCGAGACCCAATGCGGCGATTTTCTCAATTGTCGGGGCAAATTGTGCCGAGCGAGACGGGGTTGTCTCTAAAGTAATATAGGTGCTGTTGCGTAGTTTATCTATAAAGGTTTCGAACAAAAGGTGCCTTTGGATATAATTGCGTCATTATAACAAAATGTGGGACATCTATTTTGATAAAATTAGCGGTATTTGATTTTGATTCTACTCTTATGGATGGAGAGACGATTGACTTTTTTGCAGAAGCGCTCGGAATCGGTGAACAGGTAAGTGCGATCACCGAACGGGCGATGAATGGAGAACTCGATTTTTT
Organism: Sulfuricurvum kujiense; assembly: GCA_002742695.1. Taxonomy (GTDB): domain Bacteria; phylum Campylobacterota; class Campylobacteria; order Campylobacterales; family Sulfurimonadaceae; genus Sulfuricurvum; species Sulfuricurvum kujiense_A. Next base: position 14,205 of record DLUI01000069.1, read on the forward strand.
TCAGAGTCTTCAAGAGAGAGTAGGACTTTTAAAAGGGCTGGAATTTGGTCTTGTCGAAGAGATTTGCCAAAATCTCCCTTATATGAACGGTGCGGTAGAGACGATTGCGGCACTCAAAGAACGCGGTATCAAAGTGGTTTGTTTCAGCGGTGGGTTTCGTACTGCGACTTCGTACGCGAAAGATATACTCGGATACGATGCCGATTTCTCAAACGTGTTGCACACCAAAGAGGGGAAACTCACGGGACTGGTCGGCGGCGATATGATGTTCGATTTTTCCAAAGGGGACATGTTGCAACGCCTGCAAGGGCTTTTCGGCATTAGTGAAGAGGAGACGATGGTGGTGGGTGATGGTGCGAACGATCGTTCGATGTTCGCCCACGCCGGAACCCGTGTTGCGTTTTGTGCCAAAGAGATCCTCAAAAAAGAGGCGAATGT
>DLUI01000069.1:14692-26908 GCA_002742695.1 Sulfuricurvum kujiense
GAAGCGGGACTCTCTCCTGAAGAGATCGGCTCAGAAGTAGGACTTAGCGGCGAGGAACTCACCAAAGCACAATATAAGGCGTATCGTAAAATTCGTCAAGACAAAATCCGATTGGAAGTTCGTGCAAGCAAAGTGAAAGAAGAGGCTGATCTGGAGATGGAAGCAGAATAAAGTGTGAGAGTTTGATACATTCTTGATAAAAAAAACCAAAAAACTATCACATTAACATTCAGTTAAAGCTCCATTTATCCTTTATCCGATATCATTAACGGGTATCAAGACACCTTCACTGTTTTTTCGAAAATGTTGAAGGTGTCTTAAATCACTAATTTCGAAGGAGAACGACATGAAAAAGTCAGCTTCATGCTTCCTTGCAGCGCTTGTAGCGTTCGGGATGATGAGTACAGCGGCATCTGCCGATGTAAAAAAAGGTCAAAAAGTTTATTTGAAAACCTGTAAAAATTGTCATGGTAGCGGTACTAAAGGTGCTGCTATGCATACACAAGACGAATGGGATGAACTTTTCGCTAACGGTGGTGCTAATATTATCAAAGCACACGCAAATGATAAATCAGCAGCCTATTTCAACGGTGAGGCATTTAAAAACCAATCACAAGATCTACGCGATTTCTTGTTTGAATACGGTTCTGATTCAGGCAACGTCCCTTCTTGCGGCTAAAGCCATAATACCCCTTCAGGGGTGTTACCTCTCGTGCTATAAATTTCCTCTTCCCTATACTTTTAATAATCCGCTTTGAATTCCTTTAAATACACAATTCAATTATTTCTTTAAACATATCATACCCCCATTAGGCTACAATAGAACCCGAATTAAAGGGATTAGTATGAAAATAGGAATATGTGGAATAAGCGGTTTTGTCGGAAGTGCACTGAAAGTTTTCTTTGAAAAAAGAGGGGATGAGGTATTTTCTTTAAGTATCCGAGCCGAGACACCGGTTGAGCTGATTGCTCAAAAGCTAAACGGATGCGATGTTCTCATTAATCTTGCCGGAGCCAATATCTTGGGACGTTGGACGAGCGAGTATAAAGAGCTATTGCGCCAAAGTCGTCTGGAGACGACGGATAAACTGGTGAATGCCCTTTCTCTCTGCGATCATCCTCCCCATACATTTTTAAATGCTTCTGCTGTCGGTATTTACGATGCCTATCATCAGCATGATGAGTTTTCTTCCCATTATGGGGATGATTTTTTAGCTACCTTGGTTCAGGATTGGGAATATTCGGCATCACATGCCCAGTCGGAACAAACCCGTGTCTGTATGATGCGTTTCGGAGTGGTTTACGCTCATGGAGGCGGTGCAATGTCTAAAATGATCCCTCCGTTTAAACTTGGCCTTGGTGGAAAAATGGGCGACGGCTTTCAAATGATTTCGTGGATACATTTGGAGGATTTGGTTCGCGCGGCCGCTTTTTTGATCGATCATAAAGAGATAAAAGGTGTTGTGAATTTTACGGCACCTGAGCCGATCAGCAACCTTCAGCAAACAAAAGCGATGGGGCGGATTTTACATCGTCCCACTTTTTTTGATCTCCCTGAGTGGGTTGTAAAACTTGCATTCGGCGAAGGTTCCATCGTAATGCTGGAATCCAAAGAGGTGTATCCCCGTATTTTGCAGGACGCAGGGTTTGCGTTTCGCTACCCTACATTTGACAGTGCGATGGAAGAAATTGCTCGCGCGCAAGGATAAGGAGCTCTTCATCGAGACGGTAAGGGTGCAATGCCACTTCGTCAATCGTTTTAAAGTTGAAATGGCTTTTGTTGTAGCAGATAACCGAATGACTTTTTCCCTCCAAGAGGGCATCAATCGCATAGGTAACAAATTTATAGGCCATAAGCCGATCATAAACACTCGGATTTCCTCCCCGTTGGATATGCCCCAAGACAGAGACACGGGACTCAAATCCGAGCTCCTTTTCAAACCATTGAGCCACTTCTTTGCTATCCAGAGCTTCTGAGACGACGGCGATAAAATAGTCCCGACCTTTTGCTACTTGCGATTTAAAACATCCGCTATATTCATGGATATCGATCGGAATTTCGGGGATAAGGCACATCTCCGCCCCTGAGGTGATGGCAGAGATAAGGGTCAGATAACCGCAGTCTCGCCCCATTGTCTCAATGACAAATGCTCTATGAAAGGAGGATGCGGTATCACGGATCTGATCGATGGCATCTTTGATCACCCCAAGCGCGGTATCGACCCCCAGACAATAATCGGTACCGTTGATATCGTTATCGATCGTTGAGGGGATTCCGCAAAATGCGATACCGCTCTCATGGTAAAACCGCTCCATCCCCCGAAAGCTCCCGTCTCCCCCTAATACGATCAGTTTGTCAATGCCGTGAGATCGGAGATTTTCGGCGGCAATGGCACGGTATGCGGGCTCTTTGAAGCGCAGTGAACGGGCTGAGCCGATTTTTGTCCCCCCACGGGTGATAATCCCCGCGACATCATGATAATCGGCAGGGGTGATGAGGTTATCGATCAGCCCCTCATAGCCGTTACGGACAAAATGGGGGTGTAACCCTTTTGCAAATGCGTACTCAACAAAACGTTTGAGAGCGGGATTCATCCCTGAGACATCTCCTCCAGAGCAGAGGATAGCTATTTTTTGGTTCATTTTGTCTCCTTAATGAGGGTATTTAACCATTGAATGACTTGACGATTGAGTTCAAGGGTTGATTTTTTGAGTGCCTCGACCCCTCCTTGTGCATCCATAGACGACGAGGGAGAGCTGATCATAAAACGTTTCGACGCAAGAGGACGTTTAGTGCGCGCATCGATGAGACGGTAGGTAATATCGATATATCCCTCACTTGCCTCTTTTGAAAATCGGTGGTAAAAGGCATTTAAATCCGATTCGAGCACCCAATCGGCTTGAGCAGAGGAGGTAGCGGGAGAGAGCGATGCAAATAGATTCTCCTCATTCAGTGATGAAAGGAGTGCGCGTTGTATTAATACGGAAGGGGTGTCGCTCCACCTGCTGTAGAGATACGGGGCACTCTCACCGTTTTCATAAAGATAGATAATGTTTTTTGTCGAGAGGGAAGCCAAGGATTTTACGGAAGAAACGGTGAGGCTTTTAGAAGATTTTGGAGCATTTTTCTTCACGAATATCGGGGGGGAGAGGAGTGTGTACTCATTGACGGACGGTGCTTTGCTAGAGCATCCTAGCACCATAAAAGCAGTTATGCAATAAAGGATATATGCTCGCATGTATTACTCTCCTGGCCCTGGTTTAGGGGTTGATTTTTTGAACAGTAAATCGGAAGGGCTCTCTCTGAGAGAGCGCAACGTCATCTCCATTTCATTTGTGAGAGAGCGAGTTTGCTCCAGTAGGGTGGTGAGTTCACTGCTAGCCGGAGCAATATCATAATCACCTCGATCGACGTTGGCTTCTAGCTTTTTGATCAGGGTATGGCTCTCTTTTGAGGTTGCTTCAAGGGATTCGAGGGTTTTTGCTATTTTAGTTTGTACGAGTGTATTGAAATTACCCGAAGCGGTTTTGACACTGATAGCGGCATCCCCCATAGCTTGTAGTGATTTGGAAGCATTGTGCTCCAGTGTACTGCTTTGTGCCAACAAGGCTTTGATCTCCCCTTGATAACCGTCTATCTGAGCGGTTAAAGAACGCAAATGTTCTAGCGATTGAGCCACATTTTCAACATTTTTATCGCTGAAAAGGCGATCGGCTCGATCAAGTGTTAGGGAGAGTTTGGAGGCAACGTCGCTGAGCGATTCATCCAGACGTGTAATTAAAGAGGGGCTGGAGGGGATAGTCGGTATGGTGCCATTTCCGTTGGAGAGGAGCGGTGCATGTCGGGAACCGCCGGCTATTTCGATAAAGGCTAGCCCCGTGATACCGTAAAATTTGAGTAGTGCATTGGAATCGGTTTTGATCGGGGTCTCTTTTTTGATTTTTAGAGTTAACTCGACCTCTTCGCTGTTGTGGGGGTTGATCCGGATCGATTCAACTTTGCCGACGTCAACACCATGAAATTTAACGGCCGCTTCAGGGGCGAGTCCCGAGACCGATTCGGTAATAAAAACCTTATAACGGCTGTACAATCGCTCATCTTGATTGTATTTTCCCAGCCAAAAAGCAAAGGCGACGAGGGCGACGGTAAAGAGGACAATGAAGACACCCATAGCGGTATAGTTAACACGTGATTCCATACGATCCCTTTTGAAAAAAATAATCGACAATCGGATGTTCGATTGCTAGAACCTCTTCAAGGCTCCCCTCTGCAATCGCTTTTTTTTCTCCCAATAATGTAAATCGATCCACAATATGATGAATTGTATCCAAATCATGAGTTACCATAATGATAGTAAGTCCTAAAAGATCACGCAATTGTTGAATTAGTGTATCAAATTGACGTGAGCTTAGGGGATCTAGTCCGGAGGTCGGTTCATCCAAAAAAAGGAGTTTAGGATCAAGGGCGAGGGCGCGAGCGAGAGCCGCCCGCTTAATCATCCCGCCGCTGAGCTGTGAGGGGTAGAGATATTTTGCATGGGGCGGAAGTCCCACAAGGTTGATTTTGAGCCGGATTAACTCATCGACGAGTTTGGGTGAGAGATCGGTGTATTCGTTGTAGAGGAGTGCGATATTCTCTCCGACGGTGAGCGAGGAGTAAAGGGCACCCGATTGAAACAGTACTCCCCAAGAGCGGCGTAATCCGGCTGCTTCAAGAGGTGTGAGTGTGGAGAGATCGTGTCCCAGCACATGGATGGTGCCGCTTTGAGGGCGCTCCAAGAGGATCATCTCCCGCATCAGGGTTGATTTACCCGATCCGCTTCCCCCTAGCAAGGCGTAGATTTCATTTTCTCGTACCGTGCAGCTGATATGGTCGTGAATCAGATTCTCTCCAAATGCAGTGACGACATTACGAACGTCAATGATAGTATGATTCACAGTGCTAGCTCCGTTAAAAGGATTGAGAAGAGAGCGTCACATGCGATGACTAAAAAAATAGCGTTCACGACACTTTTGGTGGTGTAACGTCCGATACTCTCCGTATTCATAGAGACTTGAAATCCGCGGTAGGTACTCACAAAGGCGATCAAAAAGGCGAAAAACGGCCCTTTTATGATACCGATAAGGTAGTGTTTGAGTGCCAGAGCCCCCTGAAGACGGTGGATAAACTCGGTGAAACTCAAATGCGAATGTGTCTGCGCAATAACCATCCCTCCGAAAATTCCCACCATATCGGCGAAAAAAATCAACAGAGGCATTATGATCATTAACGCCAAAACCCTTGGCCACACCAAAAAGATAAAAGGGTCAAATCCCATCGTTTTCATCGCATCGATCTCTTGGGTCATTTTCATCGCACCGATTTGGGCTGTAAATGCCGAACCGCTTCGTCCTGCGACTACAATAGCGGTAATTAAAGGGGCGAGTTCACGGGTAAGAGAGATCCCGATCATATCGACGATAAAGATATCGGCACCGAATTTTTGAAGCTGGACGACACTTTGATAGGCTACGACGACTCCGATCAAAAATGCACTGATGGCGATAATGGGGAGGGCTCGTGCTCCCGTCTCCACAATATGGGCTCCGATCGAGCGATAACGGATGAGACTTGGATGTTTGAGGGTATAAAACAATAAAATAAACGCTTCACCTAAAAAAGATAAAAAATTTCCGATCCCTAAAAGACTCCGATGTGTTTCTCTTCCCAGCTGATAGAGCCAAGAGGGAGAGAGGGGGGCTGGAGCCTCTGGAATGGGGTTTGAATAGAGGAGGCGGTAAAGATGGGAGTGCTCTTGTTGTTCCCCGATCGTTTCACAGGTGCATCCCTGCTCTTTAAACTTACGGTTCGTGAGCTGCCACAGCGCAACTCCCGAGGAATCGATAGAGGATATTCCGCTCAAATCCCAAAGGACATAAGTATGAGGTTGAAGTGTTTCGAGTTGATGCGTCACAGAAAAGAGATGCTCAATACTCCAAGCACCACTGCATTTAATCAGGGTACGAGAAGGTTCCTCTATGATAATAAGGGATGCGGGTATTGCACTTTGCATCGTTTATTATAACGCATTCTATAAAATCTTAATCCACGTTTTTAGTGATATTTTCACAATTTAATGGATTGATTTCACTGTGTTATGCAGGTGGCATAGTGTTTGCTTCATAGGATCACTACAAACATTTTTTCAAGGATTCAAGTATGGTAAAACATTTATGCGCATTTCTTTTAGGCTTTTCTCTCACCCTTAACGCTCAGATCGATAAAAACGAGCTGGGTAAACTCGAAGTCGAAGCACTGCTCGTCAAAGATATGACCTCTAAACAGATCCTTTATTCGAAAGAACCGCTCAAAGAGGTTCAACCCGCCAGTCTCACCAAAGTGATGACGGTTATGTTAGCGATTGAACACGGCAGCCTTAAAAAACCGATTATGATTACACGGGAAATGACCAAAGTAGAACCGACGATAGCGGGATATAGACGGGGCGATGTCATCCTAATGGAAGATTTGATCAAAGCGGCGATGATCAAATCGGATAATGATGCGGCTAAAGCGATCGCGATTACGGTGGGGGGGAACGAAAAACGATTTATTGAGATGATGAACGCTAAAGCTAGAGCGATCGGAATGAACCACACGTCGTTTAGCAATCCATGCGGATACGATACCAAAGGGCATTACTCCACCCCAAAAGACCTTATGAAAATGGCCGAGTATGCGATAAAAAACCGCAAGTTTAATGAAATCAGCAAAATGAACGAACACCGATATCGTGCACTTAATAAAAACCGCGAATTTTACGCCTACACTCATAACCGTCTTTTGAACCGCTATCAATATGCCGTCGGAATCAAGACGGGTTACACCGCTAAAGCGGGACCATGTTTGATCGCACGGGCAAAGAAAGACGGAAAAGATTGTGTGATTGTCATGATGAACGCCAAAGGGGATCGCTGGAAGACGGCAAAGAATATCTTTGAGCAGGTTTTAGAGAGTTAAATACGTTTCTAAAAATTCTGTGTAAATTTTTGTTTTTTCTTCACGCGTCATTGCCGCATGTGCGGGTGAGGTGGAGGGGAGCAACACTTTCTCTACTTTCAAATCTTTAAAAACTTTCATAAACAGATCATGGCTTTTCTTCCCCGTAAAGGCGAGAACTTGAATATTGGGATACTCTTCTAATAGTTTTTCAAAATCATTAGGGATGCAGTTTTTCAGATTCGTATCGCTCGAATTACTCCGCTCACATGAACCGATCACATCCCATAATCCGATCTTCTTTTCGAGGCAAAATGCTTTTTTCGCCTCATTGGTTTCCAAATGGACATCAAAAATTGTTTCGAGGATGGGCCAAAACGCGTTACGGGGATGGGCGTAGTAAAAGGCTTGCTCAAATGAGGCGATGCTGGGGAAACTGCCGAGAAAAAGAATACGGGTATGCTCATCAAGTATGGGTGAAAAAGGGTGACTATAGGGTTTCATAGAAGAATTTTATCTCAATTTACCTTCCCCTAAACCACCTTTTGTTACAATTCCACCATTAATTTATGGGCATACGACCCAATCAAAGGAACTGCATGAAGCGTGCATTGCTCAGTGTCAGCGATAAAAGCAACATCGTTGAATTTGCCAAATCCCTAATCGGTTTGGAGTATCAAATCATCTCTACGGGCGGAACGTACAAAATGCTCAAAGATGCGGGTGTAAGCGCCATCGAAATCGATGAGGTGACCAAATTCCCTGAGTGTTTCGAGGGGCGTGTTAAAACCCTTAATCCGTACATCCACGGTGGAATTTTACACCGACGTGACAAACAATCCCACCTCGATCAAGCGGTAGAACTTGGTGTCGAGGCGATCGATTTGGTGTGTGTAAATCTCTATCCGTTCAAAGCGACGATTGAGAAAACCGACGATTTTGAAGAGATCATTGAAAATATTGACATCGGCGGTCCTGCAATGGTGCGCTCTGCGGCGAAAAACTTCGACAGTGTTATCATTCTTACCGACCCATCGGATTATTCACTTGTTCTTAATGCGATTGCAGAGGGTGAAAACACGGTTGAGTTCCGCCGTGATTTGATGATCAAAGCGTATGAGCACACTGCGGCGTATGATTCGATGATCGCAAACTATATGAACAAACGTTTCAACAACGGCATGGGCTCTAAACAGTTCATTGTCGGGAACAAAGTGATGGATACCCGTTACGGTGAAAACCCTCATCAAAAAGGCGGTTTGTACGAGTTCGATACGTTCTTCAGTAAAAACTTCAAAACCCTCAAAGGGGAAGCAAGCTTTAATAACCTTACCGACATCAGCGGCGCGGTGAAAATTGCGGCGGCGTTCGGGGATGAAAATGCGATCTGTATCGTCAAACACGGTAATCCGTGCGGCTTTGCGATCCGTGAAAACCTCCTCGATGCGTATACCGAAGCACTTAAATGCGATCCGATCTCTGCATTCGGCGGTGTTGTCGCGGTCAACGGTGTCGTGACGAAAGAGCTTGCGGAGAAGATGAACGAAATGTTCCTCGAAGTGATTATTGCAGGCTCAATCGATGAGGAAGCGCGCGCGGTATTCGAGCCGAAAAAACGTCTCAAACTTTTTGAGTATGGAGCTGAGCGTATTACCCTCAGCAACGATGCGATCGATTTCAAACACATCGACGGCGGATTTGTATTCCAAGATGCCGATCGTGTAACGGTTGAAGAGATCAAAAACGCGAAACTCGTTACCAAACACGTGGCAAGTGATGCGGCGATGAAAGACGCTGAGATCGCTTACAAAGTAGCGTCATTGACCAAATCAAACTGTGTTGTCTACGTCAAAGACGCGGCGATGGTCGCGGTCGGTATGGGGATGACCTCACGTGTTGATGCAGCGCGTTGTGCATTGCGCAAAGCCGAAGAGATGGGTCTGGATGTGAGCGGTTCAGCTCTTGCTTCCGAAGCGTTCTTTCCGTTCCGTGATTCGATCGATGCGGCGGCGGGTGCAGGTGTCAAAACCGTTATCCAACCGGGCGGTTCGGTTCGTGATGAGGAAGTCATCGCGGCGGCAGATGAGCACGGTATGGCTCTTTATTTCACAGGTGTTCGCCACTTTCTACACTAAGAATGATTGCGCCGCTATGGCGCAACTTTGTATCTTCTCTAAAACCCTATCCTGCGAACTCTTCTTTTTAACCTTGATTGACTTTGACTCAACTATTCTGTTATAATTTTTGATAAATAATTAACTATGATTTGAACAGGATACAACTATGTCTAAAAGTTTATACACTACTCTCGAAGTCGCTCCCGGTGCGAGTGAAGCCGAGATCAAAAAAGCGTACCGAAAACTTGCCCGTCAGTATCACCCCGATGTGAACAAAGACCCGAAAGCGGAAGAGAAATTCAAAGAGATCAATGCGGCGTATGAAGTTCTTAGCGATAAAGAGAAACGTGCCAAATACGATCAGTTCGGTGACTCGATGTTCGGCGGACAAAACTTCCATGACTTTGCCCGAGGGCAGGGGGGAAATGTCGATTTGGATGATATTCTCCGTAATATCTTCGGTCAAGGCGGCGGCGGTGGCTTCGGCGGCGGTTTCGGAGGATTTGGCGGACAAGGCGGTTTCGGCGGAGGATTTGGCGGTGGGATGAATCTTGACATCGATGCCAATGTGACGGTTCCGTTTGCCGTGGCCGTATTGGGCGGCAAACACTCCATTGGCCTCTCAGGAGAGAATTTCGATATCAAAATTCCTGCCGGAATCAAAAGCGGTGAAAAGCTCCGTGTTCGCGGAAAAGGAAAACGTGCGGGAAATCAAGTCGGTGATTTGTACCTACGGATCGATGTTGCCGCAAACCCTGAGTATGAACGCGAAGGGGATAATCTTGTTAAAACGTTTAATGTCCCTCTCTATGCGGCACTCTTTGGGGGAAAAGTAGCGATACAGACCTTGGAAAAAGAGGTAACGCTCAAAGTTCCTGAGAACACCAAAAACGGCCAGCGTTTCCGTCTCAAAGAGATGGGGGTATTGAACCGTCAGAGCAATGTGCGCGGCGATTTGTATCTCAAAGCGAATATCGTATTGCCTCCTGTCGCTAAAATCGATCCGGATTTAGTTGAACAAATGAAAAAATCATTGCCGCAGGAGTAGGGTATGCACCATTTTGACGAACCGGTTTATATGATCAGTATTGTTGCCAAGATTTTGGATATCCATCCTCAAACCCTTCGTCAATATGAACGGGAAAATTTGATCGCCCCTTCACGCTCCGATGGACGGATTCGCCTCTATTCCCAGCGTGATATCGAAAAAATAAAAATGATTTTACGACTGACGCGCGAAGTTGGGGTAAACCTCGCGGGAGTCGATGTGGTGATTCGGCTCAAAGATAAGATGGAGGCGATGGAGCAAGAGTTGATAGAATTACGTGCAGAGATGGCACGAATGCGAAGCTCTAGCGGTGTACCTCCCGAAAAATCTCTCGTAACCAAGCGCAGTATTTATGAGATGGTTATTTTTGATGATGATATTCTTAAATAATGGCAACTAATCCGAGTATTCATGAGAGTTGGAGAGAGTCGTTAAAAGCTGAATTTTCTCATCCGTATATGGAAGAACTCAAAGCCTTTTTGGTCGAAGAGAAAAAACACCACATGATTTTCCCTCAGGGGAGCAATATCTTCAATGCGTTTAATTCTACCCCTTTTGAGAGTGTTAAAGTCGTCATTTTGGGGCAAGACCCTTATCATGGGGTAGGTCAGGCTCATGGGTTGTCATTTTCCGTACAACATGGTGTACCGCTTCCCCCCTCCCTTCAAAATATTTTCAAAGAACTGGTTTCTGATATCGGATGTGAGTATCCCAAAAGCGGTGATTTAAGCCATTGGGCTGCGGAGGGGGTATTGCTTCTGAATACCCTCCTTACCGTCCGTTCCGGTGAGCCGTTTTCCCACAAAGATCGGGGATGGGAACGTTTTACTGATCAGGTAATCCGTACATTGAGTGATCAAAGAGAGCATATTGTTTTTATCCTCTGGGGTGCTCCGGCGGGGAAAAAAGCGGCTTTGATTGATGGAGAGAAACATCTGATACTCAAAGCACCGCACCCCTCACCCCTCTCCTCGTATCGGGGTTTTTTCGGCTCAAAACCGTTTAGCCAGTCGAATGATTATCTCATATCGATGCAGATAGCTCCGATCTCGTGGTGTCTTTAAGCAGTAGAAGCTCTTTTTTCCGTTTTCGGACAAGCTCTTTTACTTCGTCAGCATGGTATTTTTGATAGATTTTTTTGAGTAAATCAATTTGATTGATGGTATCTTGTATGGCTCCCAACGTATTTTGAAATTGTTTACAATGCTGGATAACTTCTTGGCTTTGATAGATATCTGCTATCTCTAAAAATTCAAAACCGTATCGTGCATTTTTGAACTCGATTCGCAAGCGGTGGAGTGTTTTCGGTTTGGCATTCTCTTTTAGGGCGTTATGGGTGTTTAGACAATGTTGATAGTGGGCTAAAACTCGCTCGATCAGGATGTCTGAAATAAAATTCGGGTTGCGCTGAGCAATCAGATTATAGTATTGATCCAACAGCATAGAGACGTGTTTTATAAACTTCTGTGTTATGAGGGTGTTAGCGGTATCTTTACGTATGTTTGAGAGCTGTTTGAGAAGTTTCGGGTATTCTGAAGCATCGAGTGAATTCAAAAGTACATCGAGCTCTCGAAGGGGATTGGTTTCTTTTATCACTGCTTTTAAGGGTGCGGGAAAAGGGAGCCTATCTTCTAAAAAGAGTTTGACCAAGGAACGCGTTTGGCGTAAGGCGATACGAAACTCGTGAAGATGTTCCTCTTTTTTACTCTTCGCAAATGTGTGAAGCAAATACCGCGCATGATAAAGTTGATAGAGTAGATATCGTGTTAAGGAGCTAGCTTCCATTCGGCTATTATAACGAGTTTGAATTACAACCGAAAAAGGGCATAAATCGGCAGGTGGTCGGAATACCCCTCTCCTAAATGGTGTTTGGGATATTTGCGGCTTTGCTGCCAGCGGTATACTTTCCCTTTGTAAAAAAGGTAATCGGGATCATAGCGGTTGAAACTCCCCCGTACATACTCTATCCCCTTACCATCGGCCAGTGAAGGTGAGATGATCATATTGTCCAGCCCTTCGCCGCGCCCTCGGTATTGGTGGCTCCACCGCTTCGCTTCATCCAATTCATACCA
>DLUI01000117.1 GCA_002742695.1 Sulfuricurvum kujiense
AACGCTTATAAAAATGAAGGTTTCATTCAAAGTGAAGCGATGGATCGTACGGCTCAGGCAATCGGAGAGTTTTTATCGATTGCCAAATCTTTCGGTGTCCGAAAAATAATGTGTGTGGCTACCTCTGCCCTGCGCGATGCCCCCAATTCCTCAACCTTTCTCTCCCGTATCAAGCGTGAACATAACCTCTCTATCAAAGTGATCACAGGAGAGAGAGAAGCCTATTTAGGAGGAATGGCCTGCGCCAATCTCCTTCCGAGCCTCTCAGATGCCATTACGGTCGATGTAGGGGGTGGTTCCAGTGAGTTTACCCTTCTACGCAACGGTAAAGTCGAACAGCTTTTTTCTCTCAACATCGGAACGGTTCGCATTAAAGAACTTTTCTTTGATCGTGATGATGTAGAGGGAGCCATCGCCTATATCGATGAAGCCCTCAAACAGCTTCCTCCCTTTAATACCGATACGATGATCGGTATCGGAGGAAGCTTTCGTGCCCTCACCCGTGCTGTGATGAAAAAAGAGGAGTATCCCCTTAAAAAACTTCACGCGTACACCACGGATGAAGCCTCTTTTTTACATTTTAGTGAACAAATACTCTCTGCCGGTTCCAAAAAACTTCGCTCGTTGTTTATTAAACCCGATCGTTTTGATACCATCAAGCCCGGTGCCCTTATCTTAGAGCGCATCATCCGTCATACCCAAGTAAAAACACTCGTTTGTAGTGGAGTCGGGGTACGTGAAGGGGTATTTTTAAGTGATTTGCTCCGTAATTCGGGAGACAAGTTCCCTGCCAATTATAACCCTAGTGTCCGCTATCTCCTTGATACCTATGGATTGCATAGTTCCCATGCACAGCAGTGTGCCCATCTGAGCAAACGTCTCTTTGAATTACTCCATGTTTCTCTCGGTATCGCCCCTGAATATCAACAAGAACTTGCTATTGCCGCCAAACTTCTCTCAATAGGGGTCGATATACGCTATTATGCGTATCAACGCCATAGCCACTATCTAGCGATGAACACACTCGATTATGCTCTCAATCATTCACAGATCGCCCTTATCTCACACCTTCTTCTTTTTAAAAAAGGGCATACCCTCTCTGAGATCATCTCAAAAGGATATGGCTTACTTCTACCGGAGAAAGCGACGTTGGATGCCCTTAGTGCACTCTTGTGGCTCTCACACATTCTATTGGCATCCAGAGTCAATGCCTCTGAAATCTCTCTTACTCTGGAAGATGGGAAATTGATTGTTAGCGGTAAACATCTCTATCTTGCCCGTGAACAACTCAAAAATATTATTTTTCCTGCAAATCTGATAGTGGTGTTTAGTTAAGTAGAAGTGTTTCCCCGTTCGCCCTCAGCTGGTCGAACGGTATCGGACATTTAAAATCTCTGTCCGATTGTAAATTCGAAGTGGGTAATATCATCACCCGGTTTGTCTCCGATAGGGTTGGCAAAAACAAGCTGAAGCGGTCCGACAGGGCTGAACCACTCTAACGACACCCCATATCCTCCGCGCTTGATTTCACTCAAACTCTTCTCACCGATCATACCGTAATCGACAAACGCCGTAGCCCGCATACGGGCTTCTGGGACGAGCGGTACACTGAACTCTAACGAGTTTGAAAACGTTTGAGTCCCCCCGATTTTAAACGGTTCGTTCGTTGTCAACTCCGTCCCCTCGGTAGGAGAGATAGAATATCCCTGATAGCCGCGAACCGAACCGATTCCCCCCATATAAAATTTTTCACCCAACGGTAAATAGCCGCTTTCATCTGCATAGTTAAACCGTGCTTTATAACGGAGAATCAAATCAAAGTCCGTCAATTTTTGAAGTCCCTGATACGCGCCGAAGGTAGTGCGGCTTTTAATAAAGTCTGCATCTCCCCCTACTCCCGCTTTTTCAATACTTTGTGAAAAACTGATCCCCTCACGAGGAACATAAAAATCATCGGTATTGTCAAATGTTGCCGAAGCGATCACCGAGCTTTTTGCATAATTTGCATAGTAACGAGGATCAAGGGTTGATGTCGTTGAATCGATATCGCTGTAATCATTTTTAGAGTAATTGTATCCCATATAGCCGCTCCAATAACGGTTAAAACGGTGTCCTACGCCGACACTAGTCCCCAAAGAAGAGGTGGTATAGCTGTCGTATTCGGTTGAACTGTTGAAAACGGAGAAATTGCCGCTGAAATCACTGTCATTCAAACGAGGATTCGAAATATTAAACGAGTAGTTGCTGGTACGTTGAGATCGCTCAAGATTGAGTCCGACATTGATACCTGAACCGAAAATGTTACGGTCACTGATCGCTACGCTCACCAAGATACCGCCGAAACTGCCGTATCCTCCGCCGAGCTGGATATTCCCCGTCGGTGCCTCTTTGGTTTGGACGATAAGATCCATCGACTCATCGTCAATCCGTTTCTCTTCGATCGTGTTGCTCTCAAAATATCCGGTTCGTCCCAGTGCGTTACGAGAATCTTTGAGATCGCTCAAACTGTATAAATCTCCCGGGGCAAGGAAAAGCTCACGGCGTACTACTCTATCAAGGGTACGGTTGTTTCCGGAGACGATAACGTTACGGATACGTACCTTTTTACCCGGAGTGATACGGTAGACGACATCAACGCTTTTGGCCTCTTTATCTTTTTTCAAATCGGGCTGTACCTGCACGTACGCATATCCCAAATCGGCGATTTTCGTTTTGATTCGCTCCGCATCTTCTCGGAATGTTTTGATATTAAAGGGTTTGTTTTTCTCTAACGCGATCACATCGAGCAACTCTTGGTCATTGATCACTTGCGTGTCTTGGAAAACCAAAATATCCGATACGCGATAGACATCCCCTTCAAAAATGTTATAGCTCATTTGTGCTTCATAATGGTCGAAATCGACCGCAACAAACGGTTCATCTATTTTTGCATCGAGATACCCATGCTGCATATAAAAATCACGAATTCTGAGGGGATCGTACTGCAACTCGGCAACTTTCATCTTCCCGTCGTTGCGGCCCCACATCCACCCCATAAATTGCTCTTCTTTATTGGCGATCATACTGTCGAAATCATCGGCATCTTGGGTCAAAACTCCCGCATAGGTGAGTTTTTTAATGATAATCTCTTCACCTTCATTGACAATAAAGGTGACCTGCATACTGCCGTTATCCAATTTTTCACTGTCGATCTCAACAACAGAATCGATTTTCCCGTCTTGACTTAGAGCTTCGACGATCCGTTTTTTGGCTCCCTCAAGCCGTTTCTCATCATACAAGGCACCTTTATCGATTTGCAACAGTGTTTTTTGCGCCTCTTCATCGTTCTCTTTGTACCCTTTGAGCTCGATTTTAGAGATAATCGGTTTCTCTTTGAAATGGAAAGTGACTTTCCCCTCATCCTCTTCTGCCCATACGTCTTCAAAATAACCTTGATCGAAGAAGTTTTTGATCGTTTTGTCCACTGCGGCAGCGTCTAAAGGCTCACCGACCTTGACCTCATTAAGCCGTTTTGCAACGGTCTCGGAAATATGGATCATTCCATCATACTGAATCGATTGGACGTTTTGCGTAGACGCGTGTGCCAGTGCACTCGCAACTATCAATGAGAGGGTAATTGTTTTCAAGCCAAAGTTTCCATTGCGTTAAAATAGTCTCCCATTCTATCACTCTAACGATTAATTGTTCTGTAAATTAAACTTAAAAGGGTTAAAATAGCACCATTAGAGTCAAAGGGGCGTCATGAAAATCGGTATTGTAGGGTTAGGGTTAATGGGAGGTTCGATGGCACTTGCCCTCAAACACCGTTCCTTTATCTCCTCCATTATCGGATGTGACCATAACGAAGAGCACCAGATGATCGCCCTACAACGGGGGCTTGTCGAATCTTTTATGAGCTTTGAAGAGCTTAAAGCTCATTGCGATGTCATTTTTCTCGCTGTCCCCGTAGACGGTGTGATCGATTTTCTTCAAAAATCAACCGACTTAGCCGGAAGTGATAAAACACTGATCGATTTGGGAAGTACCAAAGCCCTTATCGTTGACGCGATCCCTGCCATTATCCGAAAAAACGTTGTTGCCGCCCATCCAATGACGGGGACGGAGCAATTTGGTCCCAGTGCCGCATTGGAGGGGTTATACGCGGAGAAGGTAGTGGTACTGT
The DNA here is from genome assembly GCA_002742695.1 of Sulfuricurvum kujiense. Classification (GTDB taxonomy): domain Bacteria; phylum Campylobacterota; class Campylobacteria; order Campylobacterales; family Sulfurimonadaceae; genus Sulfuricurvum; species Sulfuricurvum kujiense_A. The sequence continues at coordinate 4,163 of DLUI01000117.1, forward strand.
GTGATCTGGAGCACAGCGGCGATACACAGCGTGATACCGCACTACGGATTTTCCAAGCAATCGGGATGCAGATACGGACGATGGGGGCAGCCCAACATGACCGCCACGCGGCATTTATCAGCCATATGCCCCACGTTATCTCGTATGCGCTCGCCAACACCGTGTTAGCCCAAGAAGAGAAAGAGAACATCCTCACCCTCGCGGCGGGAGGATTTCGCTCCATGAGCCGACTGGCTAAAAGTTCTCCCGCGATGTGGGAAGATATTTTTCGTCAAAACCGTGAAAATGTCCTTGAAGCGATAGAACTCTTTGAAGTTGAACTTCAAACACTCAAAACAGCCCTAAAAAATAAAAATTATTCTGAATTACGCCGTGAAATGAAGGGTGCCAACAAACTCTACGATATTTTTAAATAATCACCATTCAAACAATTTCGTTTCCCTCTTAACGTGCTTTAGCCCTTGTGGAACGGTTGAACCTTCCGATTGAGCCGTCTCTTTTACTTCACCTTTCTTTTGTCCCTCAACCTCTTCTATTTTCCTCATGCTCTGTTTTAAATTATGCTTTACCCGCTCCCGTAATATCGGATCGGTTGTATAGACCCTCTTATACCAGTAGTGTGCCCGTTCAAATTTACCGCTCATATAGAGAGCATTGGCACGGTTATAACGTACCTGCGGTGAATCGTGCACCAATTGATACTCTCTATACAGACGTTCGCTTTTCTCGTATTCTCCCCTCTCATATGCCCCTTTAGCTTCATTCACTATTTTGAAATCCAAAATTCCCGCATTGCTAGATTCCGGTGACAAAGTAAAAAGGATAAGCACCGTTCCCACACTTACGCTTTGGCGTTTGCTCATAGACGAAAGGGCAAAAAGGATCAACACCATTGCCAATCCCAAAGGGTAAAAAAAGAGGGGGATGTTCAGCCTCAATCGATCTGCATCTCTGAGCTGAAGGAGTTTTTCATGGACGTTTATGATATCTGCCGACGAAGAGACCCGCAGAACCGAGCCGCCCTCAATCGGCTGATGTGTGATGACAACTACCATATCAACATCATCCATTCGTGAGAGTTTTTCTTCTAAAAGCGTTTGATTGAACCGTTTCGAAGAGGGGGATAGATGTCGTATCAATTCACCCAATATCGCTCCGTCATTGCTGCGCGGAGAAATACCGTACACCTTCTCATCAAACGCCATCACCTCTATCTCTTCGCCCAAGAGGNNATCGCCATCACGATATGAAGCCCCCTCCCTTTTATCGGAGTTGAATCGAGGATCACCGGTTGCGCCATCGCGATAATCAACAACACGGCGGAGAAAAGAAAAAGGGTATTTCTCCCTTGCAATCCCATGGTTGTCTCGGGGGCGCGCAGTTTTTCAAGTATCTCCTCGCGCACATTGAGAGTTCTCAGCGATTTTTGGGTGAGCCAAAAATAAAAAAGGATGAGGGTCGGAGCCAAAAGCCAAAGTAAAAACTCCGGATGCAAAAAACTCATCGAAGCCCCTTCTGATTGCGCCCATAGAGATAGGCGAGCATCGCTAAAAATCCGAGAAACAGCGGATAGATGTAAAAATACTCAAAATATTTCTGCACACCGATAACACTGAACGCTGGGTGCGAACGATCAAGTGCTTCAACCCAATCCTCGCTGGGGACTATTATAGAGGTCTCTTTATCTACTGGAAGCGATTGGACAAAGTGTTTAGGCTCCTCAGAGAGAAGTATGATCCATCCTCTCCCCTCGGATGTGGTAGTAAAAAACCGATCAATCTGCCGTGTTATCTTCTCCTCTGTCGGGACTACACTCATCTGGGCAACGATCTTTAAAAGTTTCTCGTAATCATCGCTAAGGGGGATCATAATATCGGATGAAGCAGGGACAAAAAGGGCAAAACGATCATTTTCCCTCCCTTTTATAAAGGTTTGAATATCGTTAAGGGTTTCAGAGGTAAGCGACTGGGGATCGATAGCGAAAAGGATATCATACCCCTCAACCTCCTCTTTGGTCTCCCGCACGGGAGACATCAATGCGACGATAAAAAAGGAGATCATCGCCCATTTCGCAATCCACATCCATAAAGGTGGTCTCATCTTTGATTCACCGAATAAGAGCGTTCGGGGAAAATAGAGAGCATTGGTGCGCAGAGGGCACAACGCCTCACACGCTAAAAAGAAAAAGAGGATAAAACTGAGTTTGGGAAACTGGAAATAGATCCCCTCAAACATCGATAATCTCTAAATAGAGACGATAATACCCCAACGTCTCCTCATCGATCTTCTCTACCCTCGGAGCGTATTTGTAGGGAGCCAACCGCTCGAAGAGGTTGTGGTACGCTTTTGCCGTCCGTTCATTGTCGGAGGCAAAAACACGTCCGAGTTCACTAATCGCATAAGCGGCACGCTTGGGATCGGAAAAATCGATCGTTGAGAGTGCACTAAAACGCTCACGACGTAGATTCACTTTACGTTTTCGCATCTGTTTAAGGAGTGCTAAAAAGAGTGCCACGCTCACAGCAACAGCGATAAGAACCACTGCGATAAAGTAATAGAGTGAGTAATCGGGTATCTCGACGAGAGGAGCGATATCGTTTAGCGGAATATTAAGATCTTTCATACTCTCCCCTCAAACAATCGGCGCAACGTCACCACCGCATTTGCATCGGTATAGAGTTTCGTTCCCCTTACTCCCGCTCTACGAAACGATTCAAAGAGTTCGATATCGTGAGCTTTGACTCGATCATGATAGCGCTTCACGCTTCGCTCATTAAAATCCCCCTCTAACACCGCACCGCTCTCCGGATCGATCAGGGCAGTAAATCCCATCTCATTCGGATTCTCCTCCGCACGATCACGTACCACGACGGCAACCACTTCGTGCTTTCTAGCGAGAAGGCGCAGATCGGGAATCTCGAAAAAATCGCCGATCAACACCATCAGAGACCTTCGCTTCGTCCGTCGATACAGCTCTTTTATCGTATGGTG
>DLUI01000007.1 GCA_002742695.1 Sulfuricurvum kujiense
TAATGTTCGTGTCGATACCCATGCACATGGAGGGTATATCGTTCCTCCGACGTACGATTCGATGATCGGAAAATTAATTGTGTACGGAACAGATCGTAATGATGCAATAGCCCGTATGCACCGTGCATTGAGCGAATTTACGATTACCGGGATTAAAACAACGATTCCGTTTCATCTGAAAATGATGGAAAACCCCGATTTTATCAATAATAACTTCGATACCAAATACCTCGAAAATTACAACGGCTAAATGTCGTTGTAATCCCCCTTTTCTTCGTCTTTTTTTTAAATTTCCTCTTAGTGTAATACCATTATACTTTACCAGTAACAATGTTGTAACTATTACAAAATAATCAGCATTACTTAAAGGGGATAGTTTGAAGAGTATGACCATTGCACAAAAAGTACATGTTCCGCTGATTGCATCGATTGTGATTGGATTTATCGTTGTTTTGATCAATTATTGGACATCAGTCGATCAAATTCGTGAAGATATCTATAGCAGTCAATCAAAAGAGATGAAGACGATCTTTGATGAGGCGATAGAAGCGAAAAATAGTGTCGGCATTACGAATGCGATCGGTATTACTAAAAATAGTGCCGTGGTGAACGGGTTGATTAGCGGAGATCGTGAAGGGACATTAAAAAGTCTTAAATCTCTCTCAAAAGAGTACAAAGAGCATACGAAATTCGGGAATATCAAGATACATGTCCATGACAAAGATGTCCATAGTTTTATCCGTGTGTGGAAACCGGAGAAATACGGGGACGATTTGAGTGGTTTTCGTAAAACTATCCTAGCAGTCAAAGAGACGCAAAAACCACTTGTTGCGATTGAAATCGGTGTTGCAGGATTAGAGTTGCGCGGAATTGCCCCTATTATCTCAGGAGGGGAATACGTAGGATCGGTTGAGTTTATGCAAGGACTTAATTCTGTCATTAAAGATATTCGAAAAAACTTCGGAACGGAAATCGTTATAGGGCTTGACAACCGCTTTTTAGAGAATGCAATGGAACTTAAAGATGCCCCTAGGATCGGTAAAAATTTTACCCTTGCGGTAAAAGAAGATGCGGTTGATAAGGGATTTTTGGGAGAGTTAAGCAAAACTGAGTTTGATCCTAAAGCAGCTTCGTTTACAACAGAAAATTATTATGTTACCCCTATTGTTATTAAAGATTTTTCAGGAGAATCAGTAGGATATGCTTTTTCCGCTAAAAAATTGGAAACGGTTGAAAACCTGATTAATCAATCTGAGGATTCGTTGTTGCGTCAAGTCGTCATTATGACAGTAATGGACGGGGTAATTCTTATACTCCTTATTGTGATTGTACGTCGAGCGGTTACGGAGCCTATTGAAAATCTCGATTCGATCGCGCAAGAGTTGGCGAGCGGTGATGCTGATTTGAGTAAACGGTTAAAAGTTTCATCAAGCGATGAAATCGGCAAAGCGGCAATGAGCTTCAATATTTTTATTGAAAAAGTTGAAAAGATTGCATTGGTTGCCGAAGAAAAGGCAAAAGAGGCGATGCATGAGAAGGAAATATCTGAAGAACAGATGGAAAAAAATGAGATGTCGTTGACGCTTGCACGCCAAATGATTCAAGGATCTATTCACAATGCAGGCAATCTTAGAAATTCACTAGAGAGCAATATCCAAAATCTGTATGAAGTGAATACGCTCAATCACGATACGGGAGATGTTGTTGACAGCGTGAGTAATCAAACGGATGAGATTATGGCAAGTATGTCTAAAATTACCGAAATGATTAATGACTCTAGAGCAAATTCGGAGCAACTGAATCATAATGTGAGTGAAATTTCAAACGTTATTACACTGATTAAAGATATCTCGGATCAAACCAACTTGTTGGCACTTAATGCGGCGATTGAAGCTGCTCGTGCAGGAGAACATGGACGAGGATTTGCCGTCGTTGCCGATGAAGTGCGTAAATTGGCGGAGCGGACACAAAAAGCGACCAGTGAAGTGGAAGCGAATATTAGTGTCCTGAAACAAAATTCGGTAGGGATGCTTGAAAACAGCGAACGCGTTGAGGAGTATGCACTTGATTCATCCCAAAAACTCGATCAGTTTAAAAGTGTCATGGGACAATTGATTCATAATGTTGAGCAGATTAAAGAAGACAGTGCATCGATAAGTCATAAAATATTTACCAATATGGCAAAAATTGACCATATGATTTTCAAAAACAATGCGTATTCTGCAGGTTTTGAAGGAAAAACAGAACATGTATTTAGTGATCATCACTCCTGTGCGCTCGGAAAATGGTATGAGAACGGTGATGGTAAATCGGTATTTGCTTCCCATCCTGCCTATGCAAAAATAGCAGAACCGCATAAAAAGGTGCATGAAGAGGTGAAAAAAGCGATGCAATTGCTGAGTGATGATCCGATTCGACATGCAAAAGCGATTGCGGGGTGTTTTGAAGCGGCTGAGAAAGCAAGTGTAGAATTGTTTGATATTCTTAATGATATGGTGGCATAGTAAGCCACCCTTTTAATTACGGAAGACGTAAAACTTTGATATCTGCACTGAGTCTTAAACGGGTAAAATAATCGTTTAGAACCTGATTTCGTTTCTCACCGAGAATCGCATTGGCGATTTGAGGGCGAACCGCATCAACATTTTCCGTTACTACATTTTGTTTATCTCGCATATAAAAAGAGATAAAACTGTTTTGTCCGTTGGGGAGGATCGCACTGAAACTTCCCTCAGGGATTTTATTGAGGATTTGTGCGAGTTGTGGGTTGATTTTACCGAAAGGGATATTTTCCTCTTTGGTCTGAATGTTTTCAATGTGGCGCATCGGATCAGCGATTTGCGTGGCCAGTGCCTCTTGTGAAGAGGAAATATAGGTAGTCACATCAAAACTCTCAGGGCGTGAAAATTCATCTAAATGGAGCTGATAGTACTCATTTTCTTCTTCTGTAGTCGGTTGTCCCATTTTTGAAAAAGCAATAGCAGAGTAAAGTTTTTGCCCTTTGATTGTTTCTTCCACTTTGGCTTTGAGATCTTTTTCACTGAGTCCGCGTACCGTTTGCATAGCGTTTAAAAACTGCTCCATTGAGAGGTTGTTCTGAGATGCCATACGTGCAAGTTCTTCGTTAATCTCAGTAGAGCTGACGGTGATTTTTTTCTCTTGGGCTTCAAGCTGTTCGAGTTTTTTACGGATCAGGGTATCAGCGCTTTGTTTGGCGCTTGTACCGCTTTGCTTCATCTCTTGTTGTACTTCAAACAAGGTGATCGGGGTGTTTTTGACTAAAACAGCGACTCCGCCGATAGGAGCACCCCATAAAAAAGTGGATAAAACGACCGAAAGTGTGAGAGAACGCATTTATGCTCCTGAGTCTAAAGTTTTCTATTTTACCCGCTTTTAACATAGCCTTAACTAAAATTGCGCAATTGCATCCAAGAAGGATTTTACGATGGTAGTAACCAGATTTGCCCCAAGCCCTACGGGATATCTTCATATCGGCGGATTACGCACGGCACTCCTTAGCTATCTCTGGGCGCGCCGCAACAATGGGAAGTTTTTGCTCCGTATCGAAGATACCGATTTCAGCCGTAACGATGAAGCGGCGGCTCTTGCGATTGTCGAAGCGTTTAAATGGGTTGGATTGGAGCATGACGGCGTAATCGAATATCAATCGTCTCGTTTGGCGATCTACCAAGAGTATGCCCAAAAGCTCCTCGATGAGGGTAAAGCATACAAGTGTTACATGACACGCGAAGAGCTTGATGTCTTGCGTGAAGAACAAATGGGGCGTAAAGAGAGAGCTAAATACGACAACCGTTATCGCGATTTTACAGGGACACCACCGGAAGGACGCGAAGCAGTTATCCGTATTAAAGCACCGTTAGAGGGTTCTATTACCGTACACGACGGGGTCAAAGGGGATGTTGTTTTCAATGTTGCCGATATCTTGGATGATTTTATTATCGCCCGTGCTGACGGCACACCGACCTATAACTTTGTTGTCGCGGTCGATGATGCCCTCATGGGAGTAACCGATGTCATTCGTGGGGATGATCACCTCTCCAATACCCCAAAACAGATCGTCGTTTATGATGCACTCGGCTTTGCAATACCACGCTTTTTCCATGTTCCGATGATCCACAATCATGAGGGGAAAAAACTCTCCAAGCGAGACGGTGCCACCGATGTTATGATGTATAAAGAGATGGGATACACTCCTGAAGCATTGCTCAATTTCCTTGTCCGTTTAGGATGGAGTCATGGGGATCAGGAGATTTTCTCGATGGCAGAGATGCTGGAGTTGTTTGATCCAAGTGACATTAACCGTTCTGCATCGGTATACAACGTGGAGAAACTTGACTGGCTCAATAGCCATTACATCAAAAATACACCAAATGAAAAATTGTGTGAGCTTCTCGAATTTCATGGTGTTGTCTTGATTAGTCATGATAAACGTGAAATTATCCTCGATGCGATAAAAGAGCGTGCTAAAACGCTTGTGGAAATGGCGGCTTTGATTACTGAGATACTGACTCGTCCTGCATCGTTTGATGAAGCGGCATTGAAAAAAGGGTACAAAGAAGAGAGTAAAGCGATTCTGGAAGCTTTTGCCCAAGCGCTTAAAAACACTACAGAGCTTCATCTCCCGAGTGATTATCATCATGTGATGGAAGTGGTTGTCGCGCAGTTGGAGATCGGTTTTGGAAAAATCGGTCAGCCGTTACGTGTTGCACTGATGGGGAAACTCTCAGGCCCTGGGTTAGACAGTGTTATGGCGATTATCGGAGTCGATGAGACGTTGGCGCGGATTGAAGCGCTTTTAAAGCACTAAT
>DLUI01000077.1:0-6605 GCA_002742695.1 Sulfuricurvum kujiense
GCTGAATGCGTAAAACCCCTCAAATACGCTCCCCTGACTCCAAAGGAGCGGAACTGTTTTGGTAAAGCTTCCGCTGTTGTAGAAAATATCCCAAAATCGTGCAAACCGTTTCATCTTTTGAATATCGCTAAAGCTGAGAATATTATTTTGGAGGATGTCATAAGGCGGTGTGTCGGAGTAAATCATTCCGTGCGTTTGATCGTGACGTGAGAGTGTGGTTCCTGAGAGGTTTTTGAGGATACCGATCTGTATTTCGCTGTGGGTGAGAGAAACGAGGGTATCTAGATTATGTCCGAATCCTTCGATACTCTCTCCCGGAAGCCCGACGATAAGATCGAGGTGCATGTGCGCAGAGGTCTCATTTTCCAGGAATCGTAGGTTATCAAAAATCTTTTCTACCTTTAGCGGTCGATTGATCCCTTTGGCAATCACAGGATCGAGAGTTTGGATACCGATTTCGAGCTGCAACGATCCTGCGGGAAATTGAGCAATTTTGGCTTTGAGCACATCAGGGAAATGGTCGGGGATCACTTCGAAGTGGGCAAAGTAGGGTGGCTCTTTGGAGAGGAAGAAATCGAGGATGCGGTTGGCAAAGGTCATATTGAGATTAAAGGTACGGTCGATGAACTTGAAACTTCGAGCACCGCGTTGCCAAAGAGTTTCAAACTCTTCGAGGAGCTGATCAAGTGGGAAATTACGCACTTTCTCATCGATAGAGGAGAGACAGAACTCACACTCGAACGGACATCCCCGTGAGGCTTCGACATAAATGTAGCGGTGCGCCACGTCTTCGTCATTGAAAGCGGAATAAGGGAGGTTTATCGCTTTAAGGTCGGGAAGAGGAGCTTTAATGAAGTGCTCTTTAGGTAAATCATTGGCAAAGATTTTTTTGCACAACTCATAAAATGCTACTTCCCCTTCACCGCTGATGATGAAATCGGCTTTGCTAAAATCGACACGATGCGGCAAATATCCCGCTTCGGGACCGCCGAGGACGATGATCGTCTCAGGAGAGACTTTTTTAAGGGTTTGTATCAGCTCCGCACTCTGCGCAGCGTTCCAAATATAGACACCGATTCCGATAATTTTCGGAGAGTGTTTTAATAAATCTTCGACAATACTCTGGATCTGTTCGTTCATCGTAAACTCGATGATTTTTGCCTCGGATTGGAGCTCGTGCAGGTTGGCATAGAGATAGCGCAAACCTAGTGCAGTGTGGGCGTAGCGGGCATTGAGAGTGGTCAGTAAAATTGTGTGCATTAGTATTCCGATAAAAGATAAACGTATTATATGGTATTCTACAGATACTACGCCCTAAAGGGAGATATTATGCGTTACATTCGCGCTCTGGATTCATTAGGAATCAATGATATTGCATTGGTCGGAGGTAAAAATGCCTCTTTGGGAGAGATGATCGGTTCTCTCAAAGTTCTGGGGGTAAAAGTTCCCGAAGGGTTTGCGGTAACGGCGGAAGGGTATCGTCTCTTTATCGCTCATAATGGTTTTGAACCGAAAATACGTCAGTTTTTTAACGGCGTCGATCTGAGTGACATTGAAGCGTTGAACCGATGCGGGGATGCGATACGCTCTCTCATGCTCAGCGGTGAAATGCCGCAAGTGTTAAAAACCGAAATTGCCGAGAGTTATCGTGCTATGGAGCGTGAGTACGGCACGGCGTCGGTAGATGTGGCGGTACGTTCCTCCGCAACGGCCGAAGATTTGCCCGATGCGAGCTTCGCAGGGCAGCAGGAGAGTTACCTGAACGTCCGGGGAGAGACGATGCTCATCGAACACGTCAAGCGGTGTTTTGCCTCACTCTTTACGGATCGTGCAATCAGTTATCGCAACAGTCGCGAGTATGACCATTTTGCCGTAGCCCTTTCGGTGGGGGTGCAGAAAATGGTGCGCAGCGACTTGGCCAGCAGCGGGGTGATGTTCACGATCGATACCGAAAACGGCTCGGAAAATCTGATCCTCATCAACTCGATTTGGGGGTTGGGGGAGAACATCGTCGGCGGACGGGTTAACCCTGATGAATTTTTTCTCTTTAAACCGACCCTCAAAGAGAATAAAGTCTCTATCCTCAAACGCCAACTCGGCTCTAAAGCCCTCACGATGACCTACGATGAGCGTCACCATACGATGAACCTCTCCACCCCAAAAGAGTTGCAAGAGGCCTTTTCGATTAGCGATGAGGAGGTGGCTGTACTGGCCCGTTATGCTTTGATTATCGAAGAGCATTACAGCACAATGGCCGGGGAATACCGTCCGATGGATATCGAATGGGCTAAAGACGGTCTTACGGGTGAGCTTTTTATTGTTCAAGCCCGCCCTGAAACGGTACAAAGCCGTAAAATGAGTGATACGACGTTGGAGCAGTACCGTTTCGGAGGAGAAGTGAGTGCGAAAATACTCCTTAGCGGCAAAGCAATCGGTGATAAGATCGGTTCCGGAAATGTCAAAATTATCCACTCACCCGCTGAAGGGGAATCTTTCCTCTCTGGAGATGTCCTTGTCGCCGATATCACCGATCCCGATTGGGAACCGATTATGAAAAAAGCTTCCGCTGTTATCACCAATCGCGGAGGGAGAACGTGTCACGCCGCTATCGTCGCACGTGAGATTGGTGTTCCTGCACTCGTCGGGACGATCAATGCGACCGACATATTGCACGATGGTGATGCGGTAACGGTGAGTTGTGCGGAGGGGGAGAACGGACGGGTGTATGAGGGATCGGTTCCGTATGAGATTACTCAAATCGATTTGGGCAATCTTACTCCGACGAAGACAAAACTTTATATGAATGTCGGTAACCCAGATATCGCCTTTAAAGTGGCAAAACTCCCTAATGATGGAGTAGGGCTGGCGCGGATGGAGTTTATCATCTCCAACACCGTCAAAGCGCATCCTATGGCACTGGTTGAACTTTCCCGCGGCAAAAAAATTCGTGAGCACAAAGCGATTAGAGCCGCGATGTTGGGGTATGATGATCCAAAGAGGTTTTTTATCGACAAGATTTCTGAGGGGGTAGGGATGATCGCGGCGGCATTTTATCCCCGTCCTGTCATTGTCCGTACCAGTGATTTTAAATCCAACGAGTACAAGCATATGGTTGGCGGCGCGGCATACGAGTCGGATGAAGAGAACCCGATGATCGGATTTCGCGGAGCAAGCCGTTATTATTCTGAGCAATACAAAGAGGCATTTGAGTGGGAGTGTGAAGCACTGAAACGGGTGAGGGATGATATGGGGCTCACTAATGTCAAAGTGATGCTCCCCTTCGTCCGTACTCCCGATGAGGGGCGTAGAGCGATTGCGGTAATGAACGAAGCGGGATTGGTGCAGAGGGAAAACGGCTTGGAAATCTACGCGATGTGCGAAATCCCCTCAAACGTCATTTTAGCCGATCAATTTTTGGAAATCTTCGACGGCTACAGTATCGGCTCCAACGATCTCACTCAGCTCACCCTCGGCGTTGATCGGGATAGTACCCTCGTTTCGGCAGTGTTCGATGAGCGTAACGAGGCGGTGACGAGGATGCTCTCCATGGCGATACGTGCGTGTAAAGAGCGGGGTAAATACATCGGTATCTGTGGTCAGGCACCTTCCGATTATCCCGAAATCACCCGATTTTTGGTGGAGGAGGGGATTGATTCGATCTCACTCAATCCCGACTCGCTTCTTAAAATGCGGCAGGTTGTGAGTGAGTTGGAAAATAGATAAATGGATATTCATGAATAAAATTTTTTTACTCATTTTATGTTTAGTTCCTCTTTGGAGTTTAGATTTAAATACAACATGTGAACAGCAAAATATTTTGGCAAAATATGCCGGTCATTATGCTGATCAAGTACTCTGGCACAATATTCCAATACAACGAAAGTGGTCATCAACACAAGAGCAATCTTATAACGGTATTAGCAGGGTTAATATTGACAAACATGGAGTAGTTACCGCTGCTACTGGTTGGCATGAAGGTTCTATTCAACCAAAATGTAGCTCTATCATAAAAAATAAATTATGGATTATTAATGAGTTTACAAATCACTGGGAAGGACCTTTTATACGGGTAAGCAAAGATTTTGACGAAAATACGATTTATTTTAATAGACTATTTCAAAATAAGTGTTATAAAGATGAGTTAAATCAAAAATGGTGTTTTAGGAATGGTGAAATCCAAATTGATAAGAAAAAAATCAAAGTTGAATTAATGCTGGATACTGATGAAAGCCCTCTTTATGGAAATGCGTTAAGATTAGAAGAAGACAGGTCAAGGCTATGGATGTTTGTTCCGCATAAGAATGGTTGGAAAATTTTTCAAGATACATTTGTAACAGACGAAAAATTTAAAGAAATCGATCCTTTAACTGATAAGCCTTGGCATTTTCTTAAGCTGGATTCCCGATCAAGTCGGGAATGACGAGGAAGGTGCCGTTCGTGGTGAGCCTGTCGAACCATGAACCGTTCTACCCTTCGACACACTCAGGGCGAACGAAATAAATATCAAAGCTAAAAAATAAGTTTTGTAAATAGTATTAGTTTATATTTGTATTTTTATATTTACCAACTTGGACTAAAGTATCTGTAACGTAATAGAAGCAGGAATGTATGCAACAATTTAGCGAGGAAGAGCTTCGACAATACAACGGGAAGGACGGTATGCCTGCCTATATCGCCTATAAAGGGCAAGTATACGATGTCACTTCGTCCAAGTTTTGGAAAGAGGGTACCCACTTTAAAAAGCATTTTGCGGGGTGTGACCTGAGTGCCGAAATGGAGAATGCACCTCACAGCGATGAGGTATTTGCAAATTATCCGTGTGTCGGTCAATTTATCCCTTCATTTATCAAACCTCCCGAAACTAAAAAAGAGCGCTACCGTCTATGGTACGCCAAATATCATCCTCATCCCGCAGCCGTCCATTTTCCGATAGCGTTGCACTATTTTAGTGCATTCGTCGATATTTTATTTTTAGCCAACCCTTCCAGAGAATACGACACAGCGGTATTTTTATCCTTTTTGATCGCTACCGTGATGGGCTTCTTGGCTTTACTCAGCGGTGTTTTCAGTTGGTGGATCAATTATGATTTTTCGACCTCCAAACCGTTCGTCATCAAACTCATCGGGGCACTCTTCACCCTGATCATCGGGTTTGTTCCGTTGGTGCAGAAACTGCAGAATCCTGATGTGGCGTTTAGCATGGGAGCGGATGGGATAACCTATCACGCCGTTATTTTTATCACGGTGATTTCGATCACGATCGTCGGCTATTACGGCGGAAAAATTACCTGGGGGGCAAAACAATGAGAAGTTCAGTTTCGGTATTGATCGGGGGGAGTGCGGGGCAGGGGATCGCGAGCATCGAGACGCTTTTAACCAAAGGGTTCAAGAGAGGGGGATTTTATACCTTTTCGACCAAAGAGTTTATGTCCAGAGTTCGCGGGGGGAGCAATACGACGTTGATACGGATCTCCGATAAACCCGTCAATGCACCCGATTTTAAGGTCGATATTTTCGTACCGCTCGATACGAATGCTTTTTTTCATGCCAAAGAACGGATTACCAATGAGACGTTTGTGGTCGCCAAAAAAGGGGATTACGAGTGCGATTGCGTCCTCTATGATTATGATTTGGAGAGTTTGGCGAAAGAGATAGGCAATCCCATCGTTTCCAATACGATTGCGGCGGCGTTTATTTTCGGATTGCTCGGGTGCGATGGTGCGGTGCTGAGGGAGATTGTTGCGGAGTCCTATACCGATGAGCTGCTTGAGGTGAATCTCAAAGCATTAGAGATAGGATCAGAACTGGCACGTGAGAACGGGAACTGCCGATACTGCATCGAGCCGAATCCTTCGATGAAAGAGAATAATGATTTCTTTTTAAGCGGTACGGACGGGGTCGGATTCGGAGCGATTGCGGGGGGGTGTAATTTCATCTCCAGCTATCCGATGAGCCCCTCTACGGGGGTGTTGACCTTTTTGGCGAAGCAGAGTCGAAATTTCGGAATTTGTGTCGAGCAGGCCGAAGATGAAATCGCCGCCTTTCAGATGGGATTAGGGGTTTGGTACGGCGGCGGAAGAGCGATCACGACGACGAGCGGCGGCGGATTTGCCCTAATGGGAGAGGGACTCAGTCTCAGCGGAATAACCGAAACGCCGATGGTTGTCTATCTGGCGCAACGTCCCGGCCCAGCGACGGGTCTTCCGACACGGACGGAGCAGGGAGATTTGGAACTCGCCATTTACAGTGGGCATGGAGAATTTCCGAGGATTGTATTGGCTCCCGGTGATCCTAAAGAGTGTTTTGAACTTGCACGAAAAGCGTTTGAACTCGCCGATGCGTATCAGGTTCCCGTGATACTGATGAGCGATCAGTATTTGGCCGACAGCTATTTCACGGTCGAGCGGTTTGAAATCGATCCAATATCGCCTCCTCATCACATCGTTAAGAGTGATGCGGACTATAAACGCTACTTTCTTACAGAAGAGGGGATCAGTCCTCGAGGGATTCCGGGATACGGAGAGGGGCTGGTACTGGTCGATTCGGATGAACATACACAGGAGGGGCTGATCACCGAGAGTATGTCTGTGCGGAACGAGCAAAAC
>DLUI01000077.1:6717-8367 GCA_002742695.1 Sulfuricurvum kujiense
GATGAGCAGATACTGAAATCCGACGGATTGAGTTTTTTTGTCGATGAACTCTCCGAAAAAATCGCACTGCTGCTAAAGGAGATCCGATGAGTACACGGTTTGATAGAATTGTAGAGGATAACGCATGGTGTCCCGGATGCGGAAATTTTTCCATTCTTTTGCACTTAAAAGAGGCGTTGGAGGAAATGGGACTTGACCCGCTTCAATGTGTTGTCGTATCGGGGATAGGGCAGGCGGCGAAAACACCTCAATACATGCATGTGCATATGTTCAACGGACTCCACGGCAGGGCATTGCCTGTGGCACAGGGGTTGAAAGTCACTAATCCTTCTCTTACGGTAATTGCCGAGGGGGGGGATGGTGATATGTACGGGGAGGGGGGTAACCACTTTTTGTCTGCGATCCGACGAAATGCCGACATCATCAACATCGTCCATAACAATATGGTCTACGGCCTCACCAAAGGTCAAGCTTCTCCGACATCACAAAGAGGGTTTCAAACACCCGTACAGACACAGGGGGTTCACGTAGAGCCGTTTAATCCGATCGCGACGGCGATATCGCTCGATGCGTCGCTCGTGATTCGAACCTTTTCGGGGAATAAAGAACACTGTAAGGCAATGCTTAAAATCGCGATTGAGCACAAAGGGTATGTATTGATCGATATTTTTCAGCCGTGTGTTACGTTCAATAAAACCAATACGTTTAAATGGTTCAAAGAGAATGTGTATGTATTACCGAGTGACTATAACCCTGAGGATAAGGTTAAGGCATTTGAAAAATCGCTGGAGAGCCATCCGTTCCCGATAGGGGTTATCTACAAAAGTCCTCAAAAAGGTGTTTTGGAAGATGCGCTTCGGGAGGAAAGCAACATAGGAAGTAAGCCGTTGTATCTTCACGAAGTTGATTTTCAGCGGCTTAATGCAGAAATGGATAACTACATTTAACAAGGAGTAGAAGATGAAAAAATACGAATGCAATGTTTGCGGATACATTTATGACCCGGTAGTAGGAGACCCTGATAGCGGTATCGCCCCCGGTACAGCTTTTGACGATCTACCGGACGATTGGGTATGCCCTGAATGCAAAGTCGGGAAAGAAGATTTCAGCGAATTGGTAGAGTGATAATGTAGGTAGCTTAAAAGCTTTTCAATATCTTCTCTTTTTCCGCTTCGTACTCTTCGGGTGTGAGGATACCCTCATCCAACAGCGATTTTAGTTTCGTGAGATGATCGTATTTAGTACTCGGATTTTGCTCTTCTTTCGGGATTAGTTTCATACTTCGTCCGAGCAATAGATAGAGTAAAACGCCGATAAACGGTAAGAAGAATACGACAAGAAGCCACACTACCTGCATCAGATCTTCTTTGAATTTGGAGGTGATGATATCGATCATTGCCCATATCCATATTGCGAACATTCCGACAAGTATAAAGAGCAAAAATAGATTTAATCCTAATAGTATTTCCATCATGGTAACCTCAATGTTTTTAGATACGCTATCGTAACGTAGATATGACAACAAGGCGTAAACTCTTTTGGTTATACTTCAGCTACAATTTAACTGAAGTGAACCGATATGAAATTAGCCTCCAAAAACGCTCCCGTAGAAGTCTCCATTAACCGTATGCAAACGATACTAAGCGAGAT
>DLUI01000001.1 GCA_002742695.1 Sulfuricurvum kujiense
TACGTTATACCGTTTTGAGAGCTGCTCAAGCGACTCTCCCGATTTTATCTTATGCATCACAAAATAGCCCCGTAGCCCTTTTGTCCGATATTTTTGACGAAAGTCATCCAATTTCTCTTTAGGGATATAGACAGGATACGACTGCTCGTTCGGAGGAGTAACCCCTTTTTTAAGATGGGTATTCAGTCTTACCAGATTGTTTTTGGGCATTTCAAGCACCGCAGCTATACGATCAATATTTTCCCCCTCCGGCAAATAGACGGTAGCGATAGGATTTTCTTGTGCCGACTCAAGAGAAGTATCGAATTGAATTTTAGACAAAAAAAGCTCATCGGTCGCCAACAAAGACAAAGCGATAACTTTACGAATATATTTACGGCTCTCAGGAGGAAGAAGACCTCGTTTGGGATCGGTTAACACGTGAATGTCGCTTGTCCCCGCCTTTGCTATCGCGCGTTTTAGCCTTCCATCTCCGCAATTGTAAGCAATAAGAGCCAAATACCATTTTCCGAACTGCTTTTTCAAACCGCTTAAATAGGTGATAGCGGCACGGGTTGATTTGATATGATCTCGGCGCTCATCTACAAACTGATTAACCCGTAATCCATGCAGTTTTCCCGTACTCTCCATAAATTGCCACAACCCGGCCGCACCGCGACGCGATGTTGCACTCCCGTGCAATTGAGACTCTACTAATGTAACAAATAAAAATTCACTCGGCAAATCCGATTGTGCGATGAGCGAGGTCAGCATAGGGATAAAAACATCGGCATTTTCAGAAGAATCGGCAAACCCCTGCAAAATAGATTCCCGTTTTTTTTGTGCATACATATCATGCAAATAGGGATCTTTTAAATAAGAGGCGGGGATATCAAAATGGCTGAGAACCTCTATCTTTTTTTGATCATGGGGATCAAAACCGGAAGCAAAAAGCCCTAAGGGGATTAGCAGTAATGCAAATAAATACTTCATATCCCCTCCATAGTACTATCCTAAACCAAATAGAGTTTTCGCATTTCGGGTCGTTAATGATTCGATGGACTCTGCCGTTTCACCTAATAACTCCCCCATTTTATTAACGATAAAACGGGTATAGGCACTCTCATTACGGCTGCCGCGATGGGGGTGCGGGGTGAGATAGGGGCCGTCCGTTTCAATCAGGAGTTTATCGCGGGGTATACGGGGTAGAATATTGACCAATTTTTTAGCATTTTGAAACGTTACGACACCGCCGATTCCAAAATAAAAATTCTCTTTTGCGAGGCTGAGAAGCTCATCATCGGCATTGTAGCAATGAAGAACTCCCCCAACCTCCCCTGCTCCCTCTTCTAAAAGGATCATTTTCGCATTGTGGCTTGCATCACGGATATGGACGATAAGGGGTTTTTTTACTTTTTTGGCAAAGCGGATATGGGTTCGAAATACTTCGTCTTGACGTCGTTTCTCTTGTTCTTTTTCTTCATCACTCCCCTCCAGCCGAAAATAATCGAGTCCGCACTCCCCAATCGCAACGCATTTAGGATGAGCTGCGTAATGGTCAAAATCAACTGTGTCGATCGTTTCCATATCATAGGGATGAACTCCCACCGCAAAATAGATATTATCATACTGCTCACACAACTCAACCGCACGTTTCAAGGTCGAAGGGTGCGCTCCCGGAATAATAAAAGCCTCAACACCGGCCTCGTGAGCACGCTGAATCATTTCGTCAAAATCATCACGATAGCGTTCATCGTCCAAATGGATATGGGTATCGATGATCATCCCGCTACCCTTGAGCGTTCAAAGAGATCTCGAGCAAAACCGCGTGCTTCATCACTGATCGCCTCACCGCTGATAATTCGGGCAATCTCCTCGACCCTCTCCGCATCGTTTAACTCTCGTACACGGCTCTCATCGTCTTTGTAAATCAAGAAATGTTGCTCCCCCATAGAGGTAAGCTGCGGCTGATGGGAGATAACGAAAATCTGGTACCGAGAGGAAAGATGACGGAGCAC
This sequence comes from Sulfuricurvum kujiense, assembly GCA_002742695.1. GTDB lineage: Bacteria > Campylobacterota > Campylobacteria > Campylobacterales > Sulfurimonadaceae > Sulfuricurvum > Sulfuricurvum kujiense_A. The sequence goes on from DLUI01000001.1 coordinate 1,998, forward strand.
TTTTGCTACACTCATCGACTCTTCCCCGCTCAAATTCGCATCGATCTCATCGAGCATCAGAACTCCGCCGCTGCTTTGCATACTCTCAACTCCAAGAGCTAGCAAAGCAAGACGAAGCCGATTAAACTCCCCTGAGCTGAGTTTATCGAGTTTCGTCCCGTTCAATCCCAGTACCGCTTTATCACACCCTGTCGCGTTCAAAGCACACACTTCCAGTTCCAGTGTCGCGTCGCGAAGATAGAGCATCCCCAAATAGTCATTAAGCGATTCAAGAGTGCTTTTCATAATCGAATGGCGCTGACGTGAAAGTTCGTCTGCGGAGTGTTCCAACTCAGATTTTAAGGATGCAATCTGTTTTAGCAAATCGCTTTTTGAATGTTCGATTGTCTCATACGATTCAAGCTCACGCTCTTTGTGATCACGATACGCCAATGCCTCTTCGACACTCCCGTAGCGGCGTTTAAGCTCAGATATTTGTTCGATACGATCCAGCACCGATTCGATCGATATCTCTTCCAACTCTTCGAGACGTTCCGATGTGTTCTCAAACAAAGAGCGTAATTCGTTCATCGCATCATCAAAAAATGCACTCTCAGCTTCCAAAAGAGTTAGTGCAGAACTCACCGCGGATTCGTGAGTAAAAATAGCTTCTGCCGCAGTGATTGCGTTCTGAATTTTCTCTTTTTTTGAGAGCTGTTTTTTGATGGAACTCAGCTCTTCATCTTCACCGATACGAGGCTTAATCGCATCAATCTTCGATATCTCATAAAGGGCAAACTCTTTGAGCTCGGAGAGGTGTTTCTCTTTATCTTCGATACTTCGAAGCTCATCGGAGAGGAGCTTAAATTCACTAAACTTTTCTGTATGATTCTCTAAAATAGCGGCATATTCAGGCTTTTGTACAATGATACGTTCATCAATCATTTTTAAAAGGTTGGAAGGGTCAAAGTCACTGTAGTCTTTGAGACTCAAATGACGAAGATACCCCGAGCTGATCGATTCCATCGATGATTTTGAGGTACTTTGGTTGTTGATAAAATAGCGGGTTTTCTCTTTTTTAACGTGACGAAAAATATTGAGAGGCTCATTTTGAAGGCCGTAACGCTCTTCATCGATATTCCACGAAACAGACGATTCACACACCTGTGCATCGACATTTTCAAGCCCCACCGAGGCCAAAATCGAACGCATCAAAATCGATTTACCGCTTCCGCTGGGGCCGGTAAAGACGACTAACCCCGGATGAAACTCCAAGTCTGCCTCTTTAAAGGTCAAAAACTCTTTTAAATAGAAACGTTCTATCACCGATTAATTCCCCCACCCTAATTTCTCTTTGAGTACTTCAAAATAGTTAAACTCTTTTCGATGGATCAGATGTGCGGCACCGCTTGCGAGTTTTATATGAACGGTGTCACAATCACTAATCTCAACTAAATCCTGACCATCCACAATGACCAAAGCACTCGCATCGGGAGTCTTCATCTCAATCTCAAAATGACCCGGCAAAACGACGGGACGCTGTGTCAGCGAATGGGGGCAAATCGGGGTAAGGGCAAACACCTGCGTCAGAGGAAACAGCACCGGCCCTCCTGCGGATAAGTTATAGGCGGTCGATCCCGTCGGAGTCGATACGACGACACCGTCACCATAATAGGTGTTAAAGCTCCGTCCGTCGACATAGGTCTCAAGACTAATCATCTTTGCAATCGAGGGGCGTGTCAATACGATATCGTTAAACGCAAAAATCTGACTCTCACCGTTTGGGGTCACTATGGTCGCTTGCAATACGGCGCGCTGATCGATACGGTATTCCCCCTCAATCATTTTGTCTACAAACGATTCGAGTTCCGCGAAGTCAAGATCCGCTAAAAAGCCAAGTTTACCCGCATGGATTCCTAACACTGGTAGCTGATAGCGATACGACCGTCGAACGGCAGAAATGAGGGTTCCATCACCACCGATAGTAACGAGAAAATCGCAATTTTGACACATCATATCAAACGGCTGACCCATCACATCGATCATTCCACCGCTGATATTATCGATAATAACCTCAATACCCCGTGATTCAAATATCCGCTTTGCTTCAAAAAACATCTCTTTAAGCTCAGGAGTTGAGGGGCGCAGAAGCATTCCGACGCGTTTAATATTAGTTAATTTCAATATTTCGCCCCTTTTTTTTGTTTTCTATTATAGCTAACTTCCACACAAGGTCAAAATTTTAGTGCAAATTGTAATATTCTAATGCGATACCTTCACGCAGCCCGTCATCAATAATAATTGCTTCCTCACACCCCATCGCCTCATAAATCGCTGTGACCATTAAAATCCCCGCGATAATTAGATTCTCTCTCCCTACCCCGACATAGCGCGTCCGTTCTGATTCACCCATATTCAGCAGTTCATCATACACACGGTAGCAATCGGCCAGATACAATCGATACCCGTTAATTTTTTCGGCCTCATACGTTGTGTAATCCATACCGCATAAATAAGCGGCAATTGTTGTTGGGGTTCCCGCCGTCAATACCAGTGTTGCGGATTGGTTAGGGACACTTTTTTGGACGACGTTTTTAAACCTCTGAATCTTCTCAACCAACGTGTTCTCTCCCGCTTCACTAAGGGTGAGTATTCCGAAATTAAGACTCACGGTTTCAACACTATTATGAGTATAGTGTGTCAGTTCCGTAGAGCCGCCGCCGATATCCGCCAGCACAAACGATGAGGGTTCTAATCCCAATAAGGATAGTCGATACAAAACCGCATTGAGGGTTAGTATCGCCTCTTTTTCGCCGTCAATAATTTCAAAGTGTATGCCGGTTGATGCAGCAAGTGTTTCTAATACTTCTACGGAGTTATCGGCTAATCTCATGGCAGCGGTCGTATAGGCTTGAATCGGTTGGGTAAAATCGAGGTTCTCCTTGGCTTCACCGATTGCATCGATTATCCGAGCCAGTGCTTTGTTTCCGATTAAACGGGTTTCTTGAAGCCCTTCGGCCGTCCGTACGATTTTCTCAAAACTTTTTCCCCATTTTTCACCGTCAAATTCGATAAAACGGATCGTATTGGAACCTAAATCAATCGCGACCATTACCCGCCCTGCGTAATATCATAGAGCCGCATTGACGGTGCCCATAACTCTAACGAGCCTTGCTTGAGTGTTTCAAGATCGAGGCTAGATTCGTACAATAGTATAAAATAGTCGTATACACTGCGAACACCCTCATCTAATCCAAATAGTTCAACATACTGCCGAAGTCCGAATTCGATCCTCTCTTGAGGAGCTTTAAATTGTATTTTTTGCTCCAGTTGCACACAATACGCTTGTCCTATCACAGCGGCTATTGCCCTATATTTATCACGTATCTCCCGATAGGGTTCAAAAACATCGAATATCTCTTCAATACTGCCTGTTGATGCAAACCGTTGTGCTGTATCCACAATACTATTCCATTGACGTTCCAATACTTGTGCTTCAGGTGTCTCATACAGAAGCGGATAGATGCTGAGATAGGAAAATGCATTGGAGAGATCATTCGAAGCTATGGCCTTATAAAAAAGATGTTTTATCCGTATCGTTTCGATCATCTCCTGAGCTTCATGCGCATAATCGGGAAAGGATATTAAAATCTTACACGCTTTTCGTGCCGTTGCATAATCACTTTTTGCGTACGCTTTTTGGGATTGAATATAGAGTATGTCTCCATATTCCATAGTTGACGCGTACTCGGAAAACTCTTTTAAAAACGGATATTTTTTAACCAGTCCGAAAAACTTAACGTAATCGTGCTGTGCAATTGTTTTTTTCATATAGTCATACATTTGGCGTTGTTCAAACAGCTGTTGAATCATCACCGTTTTATCCGATATTCCGCGATACGGTGCCAATAGTGCTTTGGCTTGCTCTTCTTTATTGGGCAATAAAATAAGCTCTTGCGCTTTAGCAAAAACCTTTTTCCACGCAAGCTCCATTTTAAAATAAAGTTCCGATTCTTGAATAGCGGGATATTGTTTTGCCAACGAATAGGCTAAAGGGAACCTCCCCACTTTTATATACCCTTGAAACTGCTCGTATTTTTCATACGAACTGAGTAGTTGATTGATAACCGTATTTTTTTTAGGTATACCCGTGAAAGGGGCAAAAAGTTCTTTCGCCGATGAGCGTTCATTTTTTTCAAGAAGCTCGCGCCCTTGGACAACGCTCTGTGCCCACAGTTTCTCTGCTGCCTCATAAGTTTTAGAATAAACCAACATCGGGTTATTCTCAATCGCTGTATAAAATGGTTTAAATCGGCGTTCGCGAATCATCTCCATACACTCCGGTTCATCACTCAAAAGCGAGTAAATACGGACATTTCCCCCTACGGTTCCGATCACTAAACACAGTGGATCATCGAGCAGCGCAAGGGAGGTTATCTCTTCACTCTCTTTGATATAACGTGGGGTAACTTGTTCCATAGTATGTAGATTGTACAACCCTACGTACCCCAGTTTGGTTCCGACGAAAAGAAACTGCTTACTCGGACTGATACACATAGAGGTAACTTCATCGGTCATTTTTGAAAGACGTTTCAGCACTTTAGCACTGCTCATATCCCATACAATCAGCCCTCCTGCACGTTCAACGGAGAGAAGTTTCGCTTCCGGCAAAAATAGAATCTCTTTGATCATATCCGAATGTCCGCGCAGCTTTATCGGATCTTTCATAGTTGCGGTATTGAGTAGATTAATCGATTTGTCGTAACTTCCGGTTGCAATCCACTGCCCCTCATCATCAAAAGCAACGGAGCTGATAAAATCAGCATGCGGGGGGAGTGAAAAAGCTAGATGGGAGGTTTTAAGAACCCAAGCAAAAGACTTCCCGTCTTGACCGCATGTGATGAAATATCGCCCCTTCGGGTCCATAGCGACGCTCTCAACTTCACCTTCGTGACGACCCGCTTTGTAAATCAATTTTCTCTTTGATAAACTAAAAATGGCGGCTTGATTCGTATCGGCAACAGCGGAAACTAAATAGTTGCCATCCGGTGTCAAATCGACATAGCTGCTAAGATTTCGTTCATGTTGAATATTTGTTTTAAATCCGTCTACCACCGCAAACGTATCTCTATCAATAATACGAAGGGTATTTTGTGAATCCACTACCCCTAACTTTCTATCGGTAAGGCTCTTTACAAAAAGTATCGGCAGTTTAAAGTTTAGTGATTTGATTATTTCCATATACTATTTTATCAGTACTACCGTGAGTTTCATCTTATACCCGCGCCGTGATATCATCAATCCGGTTCATTGGACTCCACGTTTCTAGAGAACCTTTTTTAAGCGCTTGAAGGTCAATCTTGGACTGAGTCACACGCTTTAGAAAATCTACAATACTTAAAATGGCTTCATCAATTCCAAAAAGAGTCACATATTGTCGGACACCTCGTTCGATGGTATCTAAGGGGGCATCACGACGTATTTTTTCTTCGAGCTGTACACAATACGCTTGTGACACAACCCCTGCCATCGCTCTATACTTATCACGTATTCCGAAATAGGGTTCGAAAACAGCTCTGGTTTCAGCGGCATTACCTGATGCCGCATACTTCTGTGCTTTATCCACAGCACTGTTCCATTGACGCTCTAAAAGCTGTGCTTCACGTGTTTCATACAAAAGAGGATAGGAACTAAGATAGGAGAAAGCATTGGAGAGGTTATTGGTGGCAATCGCTTCAAAAAAGAGATGTTTAATTCGTATGGTATTGCCTACTTCTTGAGCTTCTTGGGCATAATCTGGAAAAGAGACCAAAATTTCACACCCTTTTCTCGCCGTAGCGAAATCCCCTTCTGTATAAGCTTTTTGGGTTTGGATATAGAGCTTATCGGCGTATTCCATCACTTCGGTATATTCTTCAAACTCTTTCAAAAACGGATACATTTTTACAAGTCCGAAAAATTTCACATAATCGCGTTGCGCTATCGTTTTTTTAAAGTATACATACATTTTACGTTGTTCAAAAAGTTGCTGAATCAGTACGGTTTTTTCCGATATCCCCCGATATTGTGCTAACAATTCCCTAGCTTGTTCCTCTCCATTGGGAGTTAAAATAAGCTCTTGGGCTTTAAAAAAATTCTTTTTCCATTTTGCTTCCATCTTAGTGTAGATCTCTGAGTCTTGAAAGGAGGGATATTGTTTGGCCAATGAATACGCTAATGCAAGGTGACCCTCTTGAGCAGATAATCGGTATTGTTCATATTTCTCATACGAGCTGAGCATCTGAGCGATAAAGGGCTGTTTTTTTCCAATGACAGCAAATGGGGCAAAAATCTCTTTTGCTTTTTGTCGCTCATTTTTTTCCAAAAAGGAGCGCCCTTTGTTGAGTGCATCCAGCCAAATTTTTTCCGCCGCCTCATAGAGCTTGGAATAAGAGAGCATCGGGTTATCTTCCAACGCATCATAAAATGATTTATAATCTCCATCGCGCAGCATAGCCAAGTATCTTTTCTCATCCCCCAAAAGAGAATAAATATGGATATTCCCCTTGAGTGTACTGATAGCCAAACGGAGTGGATTACTCAATAATGCCAAAGAGCTTATCGTCTCATGAACTTTAATATAGTGTTGCGTAACAAGTTCCATCGTCTGCATATCGTATAACCCGACATAACCGAGTTTGGTTCCGACAAAAACAAAACGCTTCGTCGTGCTGATACACATAGAGGTAATATCGTCGTTCATTTTTGAAAGCCGTTTGAAGACTTTCCCTTTCCCTATATCCCATACGATCAAACCGCCGCCCCGATCAGCCGATACAAGTTTTGCCTCCGGTAAAAAGAGCATTTTGACTATAACGCCGGTGTGCCCATAGAGTTTAATAGGCTCCCCCATAGTAGCTATATTAAATAATATAATTATTTTATCGTAACTGCCGGTGGCGATCCATTGTCCATTTTCGCTAAATGCAACCGTACTGACATAGTCAGCATGAGGGGGCAATGCAAACGCAAGACGTGAGGTTTTAAGAACCCATGCAAATGCTTTGCCGTCTTGTCCGCATGTAACGAAATATCGACCGTTCGGATCAACTCCGACACTCTCGACATCGCCGTGGTGATGACCCACTTTATAGAGAAGTTCTCTTTTGGATAAACTAAAAATTCCGGCTTGATTGCTCCCGACGATGGTAGAAACGGTGTATTCGCCATCCACCGTCATATCGACATTGCTGCCAAGGTGACGTTCATGCTCAAGGTTGGTTTTAAAGCCGTCTACAATATCGTAGGATGATTCATCCACTATTCGGAGAGTATTTTGAGCATCAATAATTCCCAAGTTACCGTTGGATAGTGTTTTTAGAAGAAGTACGGGGTGTTTAAAATTTAATAATTTTAAAGCTTCCATACTCAATTACCTCAATGTTCTTCGCTGCTGAGATAACGGTGTTCTTTAAGTAAATCACGAATTTGTGATTGATGATCTTGCCCTTTTGTCTCCAAATGGATCATCACGTTTGCATCCCCATAGGCAAGTGTCGTAGAGGTACGATCATAGGCGATATGGACGATATTCGCATTAAGATCCTGAAGCATACGGGTCAACTGCATCAGTGCGCCCGGTTTATCTATCAATGTAACGGTAAGTTTCATCTTACGGCCTGATTTGATAAGCCCTTTTTCGATAATGATGGAGAGCAATGTCACATCCATATTCCCGCCACTGAGGACAACACCCACTTTTTTATCGCGCAAATGATCTAGTTTGTGATGCAATAATGCGGCAACACCTGCCGCCCCTGCCCCCTCGACAACGAGTTTTTGACGTTCCAGCAAAAACAAAATGGCGTTGGCAATCTCTTCATCATCGACGCTGACGAACTCATCAACCGATTCAAGAATATGAGAGAGGGTAATCGGTGACGCATCCCGCACCGCGATCCCATCGGCAATAGTGCGCACCGCCAAACTGTCAATCACCCGTTTGGCTTCATACGACTCCCGCATAGCAGGTGCACCCGCCGCACCGACACCGATGACACGGATATGAGGAGAGAGCGCTTTGATCGCCGATGCCATCCCCGAAATAAGTCCGCCGCCGCCGACGGGGATCACGATGGCGTCAAGATCCCCCATACATTCGAGCATCTCAAGCGCTATCGTCCCCTGCCCCGCCATCACCGCTTCATCGGCAAACGGATGGACAAAAACCATGGCATGCTCTTCACCGTAACGGGCTGCATACGCATACGCTTCATCGTAATTGCTCCCCGCCAAAATAACTTCGGCACCGTAATAGCTGACGCCGTTAATTTTGGTCAACGGTGTCGATTCGGGCATAACGATGAGCGCTCTGGCGCCGAACATTTGAGCCGCCATCGCAACCCCTTGCGCATGGTTACCCGCACTGGCCGCAATCACACCGCGATCTCGCTCACTCTGAGTTAGAGAGGCAATCTTATTGTAAGCACCTCGTATTTTAAACGCACCGGTAACTTGAAGATTCTCTTTTTTGAGATAGACCTGACATCCCGATTCCTCACTGAGCCTAGGAGCATGCGAAAACGGTGTTTTAACAATGACATTTTTGATACGTTCATGTGCTTCGTATATCGTTTTTAAATCGATCAAACTTTCCCTTTAACTGCGGCTGATTCGATGTTCGACCATCGTACAATGGTTCTGAACTACTTGCATCCCCGCATTGCGGGCACGCTCAGCCGCTTCATTATTGACTATCCCTTTTTGTGCCCAAAACACTTTAACATCCCCACGCTCGATACACGCATCGGCTATGGCATTTAGAGCATCGGGTTTACGGAATATATTAACCATATCGACCGAACATGGTATTTCCGCAAGGCTGCGGTACACTTTTTCACCCAAAATCGTCTCTTCTTTCGGATAGACAGGGATAATCGTGTATCCGACACTTTGAAGATATTCCGCTACACGGTAGCTGTCTTTGGTCGCATCGGGGGAAAGTCCCAAAACCGCAATCGTTTTTACCTCATCCAAAATTGTTTTAATTTCATCATTCGTAGCATTGACAGTGGGAAATTCACACTCCATTAAAGCTCCAGTCACATATAAAGTTTCTTATTATAGCAAATAATTCAGAGACCTTTTTTTACTTCTCCGATGTAGCGCTGCCGTGGGCGCGCAATTTTCATTTCGTGATCGTTATTCAATTCGATCCATTGGGTAACCCACCCAACAGAGCGTCCAATGACAAAGATAATCGTAAACATCGATTTCGGTATTTTTAGTGCCGTCAAAATTAGACCGGAATAAAAATCGATATTAGGATAAAGCTTGCGCTGAATAAAATATTCATCTTCTAATGCAATTTGTTCGATCTTCTCCGCTATCTTCAATAAATCGTTATTAACACCAAGTTCATCTTTCAGCTGATCGAGAAGATTTTTAAGGATTTTCGCTCTTGGATCAAAGTTTTTATAGACCCGATGACCGAATCCCATCAGTTTGAACTCATCGCTCGGGTCTTTCGCACGTGCAATAAACTCATCCACGTTATCCACACTCCCGATGTATTCGAGCTGGGCAATCACCGACTCATTCGCTCCGCCATGCGCCCTCCCCCAGAGGGCATTGATTCCGGCGGATAACGATGCATACGGATGTGCCCCCGTCGATGCGACAGCACGTACGGTAGAGGTAGAGGCATTTTGTTCATGATCGGCATGGAGGGTAAATATCGTATCGAGCGCTTTGACCTCAACGTCACGAATTTCGAGATTCTCTCCCGGATAGGCACGCATCATATAGAGAAAATTTTCGGTAAAGGGGCGTTCAATATCGGGATAAATATAAGGGATTCCAAACATACGTCGATGGGTAAACGCTGCCAAAGTAGGAATCTTGGCAATAATCCGTCGAGCCATCACTTGCGCCTCTTCCTTTGTCGTCACATTCAGATGTTCAAAATAAAAGGTCGAAAGCGCCGAAACCGCCGATGACATCATCGCCATCGGATGAGCTTTATCGGGGAATGCGTCAAAAAGACGTTTTAACCCTTCATGGACAAAGGAGCGTTTTCGCAGCTCAATATCGAATTCGGCCCGCTCTTTTTCATTCGGAAGCTTCCCTACCAACAGGAGATAAGCGACATCCAAATAGCTCTTCTTTGTCGCTAAATCACTAATGTTATATCCTCGATAGAGCAATTCTCCCTTTTCTCCGTCAATATAAGTGATGGAGGAGCTGCAGCTTGCCGTAGAAGTGAACCCTGGATCATAGGTAAACATCCCCGTTTCTTTGTAGAGGGAACGTACATCGATAACATCAGGCCCTATTGTGGGATGCAGGATAGAGAATTCATAACTTTTTCCGGTACGGTTATCGGTAAGTGTGACAGTATCCAAGGGAATCTCCTTTAGGAAAAAAAACATTCTATAACTATAGCTTAAATATTAGAATTGAAAACATTTTTTGTAACCCCTGCTATACTAAT
>DLUI01000021.1 GCA_002742695.1 Sulfuricurvum kujiense
GGAGAGATATCGCGCATCGGTTCTTCGGCGAAAATATTTACTCCGCTGATGTTTAGCTCATAGGGTACGTACTGATCGAGATTCCCACGCCCACGAAGAAAAAGGCTCACATGCACCGGTTCATGCGCTATGACACTCCTCTTGTCGATTCTCACCTCCAACGCCATCTCACCGCTGAGTGCCGCGCGGTTAGGTTTGGCAGTGATGAGGACTTTCGGCAGGTGTGCTGTCTCATCATCGAAGTCGTATTTTTTGACGTTATCCCGTCCGATGGAGGCATTCTCAATCGAGGCAAAGGTCGTGTGGCGGATCAATGCCTCCAAGGCTATCTCAATATTCCCCTCTCTAAGCGGAGTGATAAGTACATCAAACGTCTGCACCCGCTTTCCCTTAACGATCTGATCGCGCTGGGTCAGGATTGAAGCACGATATTCTTCGCTACCCGAAGGTTTAAAATCAATCGTGTAATCTGCCGCACTGGTCGAAAAGGTACATTCATAGCGTACGACACCGCTTTGTTGAACATAGAGGCTCTGCGGAGCTTCAAGCATTTTCCACTCATAAGTCGCTCCCCATCCGCTCATGCTGAGGATCATCAGCGCGATGAGCTTACCAAGGCTTCGTTTCATGGACACTCCTTTGATTGATCAATTCATACTGTTTCGAACTAAGCGCTGCTTTCCCTTGCGAGGTTGAAAAACGAGGATCTGCCTGTGCCTTTTTCCCCGCATCTCCGGCACCGGAGGAGGCAATATCGCTTTGCATATTCGATCCGCCCCCCTCTTTGCTTTTCTTCCCCTCACCCGTGGGCTTATTCTCATCCGAGGTGAATTGATCTTTTTTCTCTTTACGGACATTGAGCGATTTTTGCTCCTGTGCCCCAGCAATAGCGCGGAGATTTTGATCAGCTTGAGGCGTGTAACTCAGAGTGAGCGATTTGAGTAAGGCGGTTCGAGCGTTTTCAAACTCACTGAGGCGGATATGGCAATTGGCCATATTATAAAATACCTTCGATTTGAACAAAGGCTCTTCCGAGCGTATCGTGCGATATATCGCCAAGGCTTCCTGATATTTTCCCATTTTATAGAGAGAAGCGGCACGATTGAACCGTCCCCCCTCCGAATCAATCCGTCCATACCACTGAGCCGAGCGCTCATAATTTCCATGAGAATACGCATAGCTCCCTAAGGTTTGATAGGGATAATCCAGCAGCCCCGCATTGGCGCTGATTCCCACCAGCGCGAGTAAAGGGATAAAAGCTTTACTCACCCTCTCCCCTACACTCGTATAGGCGAGCACAAAAGCAATCAGCGCTAAAACCAGAGGGAAATAAAAGAGTTCCTGATACCGCGTCACTGTCGTAGAACCCGCAAAATCTTCACTCCTCTCCCGCTCAATCCACTCGATCACACTCGTCGCATCGGCTCCGTCAATCACTTTCCCCCCGCTTTGTTCCGCTATGAGATTAATCGCATCGTTACGTGAACTCACCACGATATGCCCATCTTCATCTTTAAGCGATCCCTCTTCCGAGGGAAGAGTGCTCCCCTGCGCGGATGCAAGCATCACGATACATACTTTCAAACCATTTTCCTCCGCATACGCGGCCTCTTTCTCATACGAGAGTTCATCCCCTCCGTCACTAAAGAGGACGACGAGCGGATGCTGGGCATGGGACATTTTACGAGCCAGCTCCAACGCACTCATCACCTCCGTCCCTTTGGTGATGATCTGCGACTCATCGAGTGAGGCAAACAGATGAGTGAGCAGTTCCGTATCTTTCGTCAGTGGAGAGAGGATAATCGCACTCGTCGTGTGGGCAAGCACCCCGAAACGATCTTCTCTATCTTGCGCGATGATTTGGTGCAACACCCTCTTCGCCGCATCCAACCGAGTGGGTGCTATGTCAGTCGCCCTCATCGAATAGGAGACGTCAACCGCTAAAATAACATCACTTCCCGCTTCTTCAACCGTGATCGGTTTTTCGGGGATGACCGGACGGGTCAGGGAGAGGATCAAAAAGAGAAGACTTACCATCAGCCAAATCTGCATATGCCACCCATAGCGGCGCGCTCCCCAAAGATAGGGGGGAAGAAGGATAAGGGCGATGAGCCATAGCGGGGTGAGGAAACTCATCCTTTTACCCTCCGTCTCCAGATCAGCCACATCACGATGAGCAACGCCCCAGCAGTAGCGTACTGGAAATAGTGCTCGAAAAACGTGTGCTGCGCACTTTTGATACGGGAGCGCTCCAGCGTATCGATTTGATCGTACACCTCACGCAACTCCTTCTCATTTGCCGCCGCAAAATATTCCCCTCCGCCATCACGTGCCATTTGCGCCAAGAGTTTGCTGTCAAACTCCCCTTTTTCACCGATTCCGATGGTATAGAGTTTCACCCCCGCTTTTTGTCCCATTGCCACTGCCTCTTTGGGGGAGACTGCACCGCTGTTGTGCTCCCCGTCGGTGAGGAGAATGATTACCTTACTCTTGGCTTTGGAATCTTTCAATGCCCGAACAGCCTGCGCCACCCCCTCGCCGATGGCGGTATTCTGCCCTGCCATCCCGTGGCTGAGATAACCTATCATCTCGGAGATGATCTCTTTCTCGTAGGTCACGGGGGTCGCAATAAAGGCAAAATCCCCGAACACCACCACTCCGACGTTGTCTTCACGCCGTTTCATGACGAAATCACTTGCAATTTTTTGGACGATCTCAAACCGTGTCGCGCGACTCTCATCGCTCGAAAACCCCGATGCGTTCATCGATCCGCTGGCATCGAGAGAGAGGACGATATCGATCCCGTTTCGATTACGCGGATCGGAGTAGTCTACAACGACGGGAGTTGCCAATGCCCCCACCATGAGCGTCACAGCGAGTGCCTTGAGCAGCCACTCCATATTTCGCCATTTTCCCGGATTGCCGAAAAATTGCAGATGGGGAAAGTACCGTTTTTGGGGAATGATTTTACAGCGGTATAGGCAATAGAGGAGTGGAGGAAGCGCTAAAAATGCCCATGCAAAATCAAATGACCAGATATTCATAAATGGGATTATACCTTTTCGCCCTGCTGTTTCCAACAGCTATCACAAAAATATCTAAAAGTGACTTTATAAGTTTTTCTTTTGGTAACAACTTCCGGAAAATATCTATTTCTCCCGGATACAGAGATACAATACTTCATACCAAACCAACAATCATCCCTAAAGAAATGACGATCAAAAAGAGAGAAACTATCCTCTTTACACTCTCAATAGTAACTTTTTTAATCAGCTTCGCTGCAACATAGGAACCTAAAAAAGCAGCTAAAGATGCATAGAAAATCACCCATAAATCACTGTTTTCAGAAATAGAAATATCTACCCCATATACCAACATCCGCGCCATATCTACCATAATCGCCAGCATAACACCCGTTGCGATAAACTGCTCTTTGCTCAGTCCTGCTTTGAGTAAAAACATACTTCTAAAAGCCCCTTGGTTTCCTGATAAACCTCCAAAAAACCCGCTCAAGGCACCACCAAAAGGTAAATATTTCGGCTCAAATTGTATTTTGGCTATTTTTGGACTCAACTCAAGAGCGACAAACCCTAAAATAACTATCCCGATAATAAACTTCAACGGTAAAACTTCTATCTCCTTTCCCCACCAGCTGTATTCAAATAAAGGAGGCAGAGCAGAAAAAGAGATCAGTACAAAAGCACCTAAAAAAGCAAACAGCATAGCCGGAATTCCAAAGATGAGTAAAACTCTTCTTTCTACCTCTTTCCCAACTAAAAAACCTTTAAACATATTATTGGAAAAATGGACCATAGCTGTCATCGCTATAGCTATATCAATAGGGAAAAAGAGCGCCATAACCGGCATCAATAATGTTCCCAATCCAAAACCCGAAAATAAAGTTAACAGTGCCGCTGCAAAGGCGCATAGAGATACGACTACTATTTCCATCCAATTTTCCTCAAATGTAGAAACCCATTCTATCACTTTAACCAAAAAACATTAACGTAGTATTAGTACAATACCTACGTTGATTATTGATTCACCTTCTCATCCAGTTTTAACCTCATTGCTTCGTTCTCTTGCGGAAAATAGCGATCTACACGCCTCACAATAAGTAAAATAATAAGCCATCCCATCACCATTGCGATAATGGTATGACTAAGGAAATGATCCCCTTTTAAAATTTTATACCACCCCATGCTCCATGCAATACTCAAAGAAATTACGAGTGCTGTATATCTTTGTTGTCGTGTTCTGGCAATAACAATCAACGCTAAAAGAGAAAATCCAAAACTAGCATGTCCCGCAGGCCAGCAACGAATTTTACTTTTTTGACAGAAATCAGCAGGGTAAGAATCAAAAACACCGATATGCGGGTACTCTCCTCCATACATTTGCCAATCTCTCGGGCATGGTACATTCGTGATAGTTTTGAGTGTGACAATCGTCATTGGGACAAAAATACCTGAAAGGACTAAAATAATAATTTCACGACGGTAGTGTTTAATCCATTTATTCTTATACGCAATCAACAACGAGATTAAAAGAATCGAATACATAAAGATCAGCAATTTTTTAATACCATCATACAAAATGAAATCCAGCCAAGGCCGTTCTCCTCGAACAATGATCCACTCATGTGTTTGTAAATTAAAAAAATGGTTTTGAACCCACGTATCGATATTTCCGTTTATACCAAATAATGCAATTGTTCCTATCAAAATACCAGAAACAAGGAAAATAGATTTAGCGGAGACCATGAAAGATATCCAATTCAGCCTGATAAACAGAAGTTTTCACTTCCATTGCGTTTAATAACGTATGAAATAGATGATCATGCGTATAAGGGTGTGCCGCTCTTTTTTTTAATTTTGCTTTATCTATCCCAAAATGATCCCCGATCCACATGATCATTGGAACTTTTTTCTGAGCATCGGGAGCAATCGCATAAGGAAATCCGTGTAAATAGAGACCGTTTTCCCCCAATGATTCTCCATGGTCGCTCACATAAATCATGGCAGGATCAAATTCACCGTCATATTTTTTCAAGAAATTGATGGTTTTAGCTAGAAAAGCATCGGTATAAAGAATTGCATTATCATACGCGTTGACAATCTCTGCTTGCGAACATTGTTCCAACTGATTGGTCTTGCATACAGGGGTAAACTTTTCATACTCTTTGGGATAGCGTTTATGATAGGCAGGACCATGATTACCCATTTGATGCAACACAATAAGAATATCCCCTTTTGGATGTGCTTTGATGTATTCATCTAAACCGTATAACATCCCCTCATCACGGCACTCTCCATCCTCACAAAGCGGATTTCTTTCTGAAGTTTTAAAATCTTCATATTCTGCCCGTACCGCTACCCCTTTGGAATCAGAATTATTGTCACGCCACAATACATTCACACCGATATGATGCGTTAAAATATCAATAATATTTTCCGTATTTTTTGCTTTATCTCCATCATAGTCCTCTCTCCCTAAAGCAGAAAACATACAGGGTACCGATACTGCCGTTTCTGTACCGCATGAAGAAACATCGGTAAAATTGATAATATCTTCTTCTCTGAGCAACGGATTGGTTTCTTGCGCATATCCATTCAATGAAAAATGATCCGCACGTGCCGCTTCACCGACCACTACTATGACTAAATCCCGACCTGTATGCCCCATGGGAATCGACGCATCTTCTCCAATATGCATCAACTCACGATATTCATATTTAAAAAGCTCGAAAACATACTTTCCCATCGAATAGAGCGGATAGGCAGGATTTGTATAATACCGCAATGGCTTGTGCTCTCTAAAAAACGACGTATAAAATTTACTAAACGCAAACATTACGACCACAAGCAATACCATTATCCCCACAACCGTTTTGGCATCACGTATTAACTGCCCTCGAAGCGGCAAGAAAACAATTTCCGTCTTAACTAAAATCCACGAAGGCACTATTCCTAAAAATCCTATATACAGAACCATTTTTAGACTAAGTAAATCTGCCGATTCATTCACATTCGTCTGAAATATATTGGTAATCATATGAGTATCCACAACGATATTGTAAGTATCCATAAAATAGGCAACCGATGATGTAAGGATGAGGAGAAATGTTAATAGGGGTTTAAAGAGCCATCGATTGCTCAAAAGTGTCAATAAAAGGACGCTAACGCCATACATAACAATTGCCAATGAAATAATCGGGAGAGTGTTCGCCCACGAAAGCGGATAGACCTCTATGACGTTCTTAAAAAAAGCGATATTTGCAAAAACAACCCAAAAAAGTGCTGTCCAAAAAATAATAGTGCTACTCTTTAGCGGTTTAATCAATGTCATACGTTTTTAGTGCTCCATCGTATCGATTTGATGGAACTCTAACCAAAAAGCATTAACGAAGTATTAGCGTAAAAAATGTATTCTCACATGCGTCCCTATCCCTTTTTGGCTCTCTATCTCTATCGCAATACCGACTCTATCGGCGAGGGTTTTGACGATATGCAGACCCATCCCCAGTCCCCTTTCGCTCTCTTTATAAAAACGGTGAAAAACTTTGTCGAGATGTTTGATCCCGATCCCCGTATCAATGATCTCTATGGAGGTTTGATCGTATCGAATGCTAACCTGACCGTTTGGATGATTGTATTTGCAGGCATTAGAGAGAAGATTGTCGATGATTCTCATTAAAATATCGCGATTTATCTTCACACTCACCTCATCTTGCCGCTCTATTATCAAAGTCAAAGAGGGATAAAGGTTTTGAAAATACCCTCTGCGTTCTTGCAAAAACGTATCCAATCGCACCGCTTCTTGCTCCAGTGGAAGCTCACGATACAATACTTCGAGATTTTTGTACAAACCGCTAACCGTTTGACCGCTGAGATAGATACGTTCAATCTCCTCATCGGCGTATTTACGTTTTAAAAGCTGCGCGTTGAGTAATATAGAGGTGATAGGGGTATTGAGATCGTGAATGATATCTTTCAAAAAATCTTCCATAATAGCTATCGTCTGCCGCATAGGAGAGAGGGTATAGTGAGCAAATCCCCCCGCGAGTAAGGCGATGATCACCATCATCACCATAAACACGATAATCACTTTTTGCTCTTCGCCCTCCATAAATCGGAGATATTGCTCATGCGGATAGGTCACCTTGATCATTTTTTCACGCGGGTTTTCAGACCATGGAAAGAGTGCATACACGGCACCTTTTTCCACGACCAACGTATGCATCGTTGCCGTCTTATCCATCGGCAGGATGGCGTAACTAAAATTATCACCCCTCAGCGAGTAACTAAAAGCATCCATTTCACCGAGTATATGAAGATCATAAAAGCGTTTTTGCTCATTATGATATAACCATAGGGCAATAGCACTGATCGTTAAAAGTGCTCCGAAAAAAATAGCAAATGATTTAACAAACGATTCTTTCTCATGTCGATTCAAGGCGGTATCCTACACTTCTGATATTGCTCACGCGCATGTTCAATTTATGTTTCAAGTGGGTGATATGCACCCGTAATGCCGCATCGGAGGGTTTTTCCATAATCTCGTAAAACGACTCTTTGGAAACCGTACGATCCACACTCTGTATCAACAGGGCAAACACCATCCGCTCAACCGGAGAGAGATCGCATTCCACTCCATTTTTATAAACCGCTCTACTGAGAGGTTCAAATACAATATCTCCATACACAACGCTTTGATTTTTCCGTTTTAACACAGCTCGTATCCGAATCAGAAACTCATCCAAATCAAAAGGCTTTTTGATGTAATCATTCGCCCCTGATTCAAACCCCTGCGATACCGATTGAATATCGCTTAGAGCCGTGATAAAAAAAGCTACCGTTTCATCACCCGATTTTCTCAACTCGCGCAATACTTCAAAACCGTTGGATTCGGGGACATTCACATCAAACAAATACAAATCGAACGGATACGCAAAGGTCAAATCATACGCTTCACGACCATTGGTCGCTTTAGAGACTTCATACCCTTCACTGTGTAAAATAGTAATGATCGTTTGAGACAATATCTCATCATCTTCCAAAAGTAAAATCTTTGCCATCACCTTCTCATCCATTCCAAAACATTACACCATTGTAGCATTTTAAAAGTTCTGTGCTTTTAGCATCAAAATACTAATGCTTCCTTAACGTATTTACGGTACAGTTCTTCAAAACAGATTAAAGAGGGGTTATGAGGGTAGTTGAGATTTTTTGGAGATTTTTTCTCCTTGGACTGGTAAGTTTCGGTGGTCCCGCAGCTCATATCGGCTACTTTCACACCCTTTTTGTCCAAAAGCTCAGATGGCTAGACGACTCCGCTTATGCTCGGCTCATCGCCCTAAGCCAGTTTCTCCCCGGCCCCGGATCGAGCCAAATCGGATTTGCGATAGGACTCCAGCGTGCCGGAATCATCGGCGCAATTGCTGCTTTTATCGGGTTTACCGCCCCCTCATTTACACTGATGTACACTTTAGCCACCCTAGAGTTCGAATCAACGGATATTTTTACGGGGGTGATTCATGGCTTAAAACTGGTTGCCGTTGTGGTAGTTGCCGATGCTGTCCTCTCGATGTACCGTACCTTTTGTGTCTCTACTGCATCCCTTTCACTCGCTCTGCTTAGTGCCGTTCTCTTGTGGCTTTACCCCTCATTATGGGTTCAGATGGGGGTGTTGATCGTTGCGGCGTTGATCGGAGCATCTGTGCTCAAAGGTGAACCAAAACCCCTAGTAACCTCTCATACCAAACCCGCCCTCTTCCCTTTGATACTCTTTATGGTTCTTTTTGTAGGATTGCCTTTCCTTGCCAACACCTCTGTTTGGATAGGACTCTTCAACACCTTTTACCAAAGCGGCAGTCTCGTATTCGGCGGGGGGCATGTCGTTCTCCCTTTGCTACAGCAATCACTCGGAGATACTATTTCTACGGAGCGTTTCTTGTTCGGTTACGCGAGTGCGCAGGCAGCCCCGGGACCGATGTTTACCTTTGCAACCTTTTTGGGAGCCGATCTCTCCCCCGCCTCGCCGCTTTTAGGTGCATTGATCGCGACTCTGGCGATCTTCCTCCCCGGATTTTTACTCGTACTAGGGCTGTATAATACATGGGAATCCCTCTCATCCCATCCACGCATCGCCGGAGCTGCGGCAGGAATCAATGCCGCTGTCGTCGGACTCCTAGTAGCGGCACTTTACAATCCGGTCTTTAACAGCGCAGTTTTTTCCCCTATCGATATGGCAATTGTTTTGATGGGCTTCTTTCTATTACGGGTTGTAAAAATTCCCATCATTGGGGTCATTGCCGTTATCTCAATTATCTCTGTGTCTAGGAATCTATTATGAAACAGCTTATCTTAATTGCCCTCACTACCCTCTCCCTCTACGGTGCCAGCTATTCGACTTCTTCCAACTGGCTCATCGATCTCAATGCCACCCCTACGCAGATGGAAGCGATCCAAAAACAATTTCGGGGGTTCGATACGGCGATGATGGAAGTGGGATATCGCTACGAAGCGACGAAAAAAGCGATTAATCAGGGCAACTATCCCCTCGCATCGTATCATTGGGAGAAAATCAAAACAGCTATCGATAACGGAACCATCCGCCGTCCTGCACGAAAATCATCTGCCGAAACATTCTTTTTTGAAGAAATTTATCCTCAGTTTCGCGATGCACTCCGTACCAATGACACCACAAAAATCCATGCACTGTTTGAGCAGGTCAAACCCTCATGCAATGGTTGCCATGCGGATCAAAAAGTAGGATTTATCGTAATTGAATAAATAATAGAATTTATTTCACCGCGAGAGTATCACCGAAAAAAAGTTCCCTATTATTATCGAAATTACTCACCAGTGTTTGGAAACACCCCGCCATTTCTCGGATCGTTTCGATGTTTGGCTCGATATAGACTTTATTCCCTTTTTTCTCAACCGTGATGATCTTTGCCTCTTTCAGCTCTTTGATGTGCGCCGAAATGGTCGGAAGAGAAAAATTAAAATGTTCCGCGATGGTACTGACACACGTAGCGATGGGATTGACCTCAACACCGGGCTGTTTTTTGTCCAACGAACAGGCATATCCACCCGTAAAAACATTCTTAAAAATCAAAAAGCGGGTCTCATTACTGAGCGCTTTAAAAATTTTGAGTTTTTGTTCCATATCCAACATCTATTGCCTTTTGACTCTTTGCTTTGCATTATTGGGGTTGATTATAACATAGGAGCACATATTAGCAAATTAGCTAAATAGCAACACTATTATTATTTTGTATTTAGCTAATTAGGTTATTTACATTATTTTTACATTTGCGTTTTATAATACATAAAAATCTCCCTAAAGGCTCATCAATGAAAAAATGGTTGCTCATCTTCGCTCTCTGCGGAATGGTATTTGCAGAAGAGGGGGTCAAACAAGTGGTTTTTGATTTAAAAACAGGACAACTTGAATCGTTTGAAAAAAAAGTATTGCAAGGGATCGCCTATCATAAAGCTCATTATGAGGGAAAACTCGAAAAGCTCGATGTCGCCGTTGTTATCCATGGCGATGCCTACAAATTTTTCATCAAAGATTTAAAAAACTCCCCGTATAAAAACGACGCTTCCCTTGCAAAAGCACATGAAGATCTCAGCAAGAGGATTGCAACAATGGCAAATACCTATGAGGTAGAATTTTTAATGTGTGAAGCAACGATGAGAACACTCAAAATCGATCAAAGCAATGTGTATGATTTCGTCAAAATGACCCCAAACTCCACTATCGGGCTGATCGACAAACAAAACGAACATTTTGCTTATATCCCGATTCATTGAGCCTTGACATAGAGTTATAATTGTACTATGATATCGGAACTTAGCTATTTAGCTAATAACATAATAATATCGGGGTATCCAAATGAAGTTAAAAGAAATTCTATTGATAGCAGCGTTGATAACAAGTTCATCGTTGATGGCAGGTCAAGCAGAGTCCGAAAAACTGATTAGCGCGGCGAAAGCGGAAGCGGGTGAAATGGCACCGAAACAACTCAAAGAGCTGTTGGATGCTGAAAAGAAAGTTATCGTTATGGATGTTCGCGAGGAAAATCAGCGTGCAGAGGGTGAAATTTACGCACCCAGCACGATGGCGATCACACGCGGAAATCTCGAATTTGAAGTACTCAATAAAATCAAAGACAAAAATGCGCTGATCGTCACCTATTGCCGTGGCGGAAGCCGTGGAGCGTTAGCCGCTCAAACCCTCAAAAAACTGGGATACGTCAATGCGACCAACCTCAAAGGCGGACTCAAAGGGTGGGCGGAAGAAGGTTATCCGATTGAGACAGGCTTAGGGGTTACTCTCCTCACCAAAGAGCAATAAGGAGACGATTATGACAACAATTATCCTCAATCACCAGCCCTATGACGGTTCCGATGTGACGTGGAATGCTCTGCGTCTGGCAAAAACGCTTCATAAAAACGGAGAAGCGGTCAATATTTTTTTGATGAACGATGCGGTCGATCTCGCTCGCGACATCATTAAAAAACCCGAAAGCTACGATCACGATTTGGTGGATATGCTCAAAAAGCTCTATGAAGAGGGGATTTCCCTCCAAGCCTGCGGTACGTGCAACGCACGATGCGGACTTTTTAAAAATCAGCCCTATTTCGATGAGAGCGTTTCCTCGACAATGCAGGTGCTCGCCGATTGGGTTATTCAAAGCGATAAAGTATTAACATTTTAAACGGACTGAACTATGCAAAAGGGATACTATAGATGAGATATATCATTATATTTTTGTTGATTTTCAACAGTTTTGTGTTTGCTGAACCCAAATTCCTCATGCCCGAAGAGGCGTTTCAGGCAACTGCCCATCTGAAAAAAAGATGTACGATCAACGCCACGATAGAGTTGGGTCACGATATCTATCTCTACCAATCCAAAGTAAGCGCAAAAATCGTCGAGAAAAACAGCGGTATCGTCATCGACCGCCTCGTTCTCCCCGAAGGAGTCGATCATGACGGCGAAAAAGTCTATCTG
>DLUI01000090.1 GCA_002742695.1 Sulfuricurvum kujiense
GTTGCTCGCGGTGGAGAGGGATTCCATCGCCTGTTTTAGAAACGACGCTTCGCTTCGGAGATTAAGTCCGTTTTGGAGATTCGTCGTCAGCATTACGGTGATCTCTTGTGCTAGATTATTGACACCGTCGATGAGTGCGGCCATTTCACCCTGTTGATTATTTTTAGCAATCTCGGAAGTGAAATCATTCGACGCATACAAGTGAAGCGTTTGAACGATTTGGGCGAACTGTTTGCTCAGTAAGAGGGTAAATGCGTTAAACGAGTTAGCAATAACGCTCACCTCGGTACCGTCTCCTTCGATATTAGTAGGCTTAAACAATCCCGATTTCATTTGATCAAGTGCTAAAATCAGTTCCCCCATCGCAAGCATATCTTTTTGTTTCGCTTCGACGATGGATTGGAGACGATGATGGGCGGTATCGGCAATGTGCTGAATTTTTCGATCTGAAAAACTCGCGTTTGCATAACGGTAGCGGTTACGTTTACCCTCTATCACATCAAGCACTTCGTGCATGATCTCTTCGAGCAGTTGGGCATCGGTAGATTTTATTCCAAACATTTGGTTTCCTTAGAGTGTCTTATAAAGTGCGGTAGCGGTTGCGATCTCATCGTCTGTAGCAAAACGTCTGCATGAAATATAGTGGCGTTTTCCCTCACGCATAACCGGATAAACGGTGGCATAAACCCAGTAAAACTGATTTCCGCCATTAACACTGTTTTTGACAAATCCTGTCCAGATTTTCCCTGTTTTTACGGTGTCCCATAAATCTTTAAACGCGGCACGCGGCATATCAGGATGACGGACAATGTTATGAGGCTTTCCGATTAGATCATCAACACGGTACCCCGCAGCCTCACAAAAATCATCGTTTGCAAAAATGATAATCCCTTTTTCATCGGTTTCCGAAACCAAAAAAGCTTTTTCGGTGAGAACACGCTCTGAGCCTTTTGAGATGAATATATTCATTCATTATCCTTAGAAATATGTATAATGAAATAATGACGGTTTATTGTTGCATTTGTGTGGCAGAATGAAGAATTTCCTCTTTTCCTGCAAACTCTTTTTGACTAATTTCACTATACATTTGATCCGACAAATTTTGCACAATGGCAGACAATGAAGAGACATTGGCGGCCGTTTTTGCATTTTGCTGCGTCAATTGATCCAACTGTCCTACGGCACCGTTAATTTGGCTGATTCCAGCCATTTGTTCACGATTGGCATTGGCTACATCACGTACCATATCATCCGTTTGAGCAATTTTTTGTGTTATTAAAAGAAAACTGTCCATCATATTTTTAGACGTTTCCAATCCGCCGTGTGATTTTTCACGTGCAGTTTTGGCAACTTCTTGAATATTTTTAGCAGCTTCTGCACTGCGGTTGGCAAGATTGCGTACTTCCTGAGCAACAACGGCAAACCCTCTCCCCGCATCTCCTGCGGTTGCCGCTTCAACGGCGGCATTGAGGCTGAGGATATTGGTTTGAAACGCGATATTTCCGATAATATCAACGGCCTGATTGATCGCTTCGGTTGCACTCACCATTTCACTCATAGCGTCCAAACTCTCACGTGCAACACTATTGCCCCGTTCAGCCGCAATTTTTGCTTCTTGAGCGAGAGCCGTCATCTCTTGTGCTTTTGCCGCACTGGCCGAAACATTTGCTGTGAGTTCTTCAATAGCCGCAGCAGTCTCTTCGAGACTGGATGCTTGTTCATTCGAACTGCTGCTGAGTTCATCGGAATAGTGACTAAGATCAAACGTATTGCGTCGGAGGGAGAGAGAATTGGTAAGTTGTTGACAATATTGATCCGCAATAATATCTTGAAGTTCATTGATATGTAGATTGAGCTTTTTGATATCTTTTTCCCATCCGTCTGATTTAAACGGCATTCGTAAATCATTGTGGCTAATACGGGTAAATCCATCTTCGATTTCACAGAATAGTTCTTTGAGACGGCTCATCAGTCCATTATAAAAAATAGTCGTTTCTTTAAGTACCGTACTTCCGTTTACGGTACACTCGGCCATAGAAACATTGGTTAATTCTCCGGTTTTGGCACGAAAAACCGTTAGTGCGAGCATTCCGGCTTGGATATAGTTTGCATCTCGCACCATTTTATAGTCATGGGCAAAATGACTGAGATCGCTGAGCAAATCATTGATTAACGCTCTCGAACTCTCCTCTTCGATAGTGGTTTCATTAACGGTTTCAAAAACAAAATCTCGACAATTTTGAATCGCTTCTTTGAGTAATAAATAATCTTTTTTTCTGATATCAAACATATATATGAATCCTTATTTTATTGTTTTGTAGAGTGCGTCATATTTATTAATTTCTGCACGTGTCGGTTTACGACGCAGTGAGAGGTAGCGTGTTTCGCCATTTTCAAAAGTAATAGGAGATACGGTCGCATAGACCCAGTAAAAATCTCCTCGTTTGGTTTTATTTTTGACAAAACCATTCCATGTTTTTCCCTCTTTGATCGTTTTCCACAAATCTGCAAAAGCGACTTTTGGCATATCCTGATGTCGCAGAATATTGTGCGGTTGTCCGAGCAGTTCTTCCCAACTGTATCCGCTGTATCGGATAAAATCGTCATTAGCAAAAGTGATAACCCCTTTTGCATCGGTTTCAGAGATGATCAGAGAGCTGTGATCCATTTCGATTTCTGCCATTATTTATACCTCTTTTAATAGTGCTATGTATCTGTCAAACAGATCGTAATATTTTAGAGTTGCAAGTATGTTGCAAAATAAAGCAGACGTTAAGAAAAGTACTATTTTTAGACTATTAAGAGTTTCCGTGTGTAAAAAAGTAATTGCATTCGGGAGAGCAAAAGCTCCCCGATAAAAAATCATACTTCTTTGATTAAATTGTCCATAAGAATGAAAAGCTCACTGCTCGCTTTTTCCATCTCTTGAAAGTTTGTGATGATTTCGGTGGCGTGAGTGATGCACTCTTTTTTATCCGCATCTTTGATGTATTTTAGATTTTTGTTGACCCGATCATGGACGACCGTGTGCGGAGCCATCATTAACGGGAAGCTGGCAGTTTTTCCAAAACGATGTTTCCCTTCACTATGGTACCATTGCCCGATACTGCACTGATGGGTGTCCAGCACTTCTAACCGACTTTCACATCGCATCATTGAGTTATACGCTCGTGATTTATAGATAATATGATCGATTTTTGCCAAAACAATAAAGACACTGTTTTCCATCATATACGAAGAGGAAACAATATTGGATGAACTTTCGCTCAGCTGGATCAGTGTCCCCTCAAATGCGTTGATCTTCTGGCTCGACTTTTCAACGACACTGTTCATCTCCTCAGCACTTTTTTCGATCTCATCCATGTCCTGTTTAAGCGAGTTAATCGAGACGGTGATCTCTCCGGTCGCTTTGTGTGTCCGATCGGCGAGTTTACGCACTTCATCCGCAACCACGGCAAAGCCTCGTCCATGCTCACCCGCGCGTGCCGCTTCGATTGCGGCATTGAGGGCGAGGAGATTCGTTTGTTCGGCAATATCGGTGATAAGACTGATTACCGAGTTGATCTCTTGTGTCCGTGACGCAATATTGGCAATGGCGTGAGAATTGTTATTCACCGTCTCGCTCAATGATTCCAAATCCTCTATAATCACTTCAATCGTACTACGACTGTTGTTCGCTAGGGTTTCTGCATGTTTGGTCGCTTCCGTCACCTCTTTGAGATTCGAAACGTTATCTTCTAAGTTGTGCTGAATAACGGAGAGGGTTTCTGTCACTTCAACAGAGAGCTTGCTGAGTTCAGAGTTGAGAGCATCTTGCTGTTTTTTGGTCTCTTGTTCTTTCATAATAGCAATGCTATTTTTTACCAACTCTATCGCTTGAATAAAATCACCGTGCATTCCCTCATTGGTAAGAGGTTGAGAGAAATTCCCCCGTGTCGCATTACCGATAGAGATATAGATTTTATGGATAAATGTTTCGATCTGAGTGACGAGTTTCTGGAGCGATTGCCCCATAATACCGAGTTCCGTATCGGGTGTCGTATCGATCTCGATCCCGGCAAAATTACCGTTGGATACTTTTTCAATCATTTCGGTAAAGGAAGTGAGGGCAGAGATAATCGAGCGCTGTATTAAATTCGAGAAAGTAAAGATCAAAAGTGCAACGCCAAGACCTGCAATAAGAACCGACATTTTATAAAAAAGAATTTCGTTATGCATTTGAGAGATGGTAGTTTTGAAATTCTCTTGTTTTATTTCAATCACCTTTTCAAAGGTTACACGAGAGGCTTCGGCATAGGGAGTCAGCTCTTTTTTGTACTGGGCATAAATAGGGATTGTATTCAAGGAAATAGCATCTTTATCCATCCCCCCTAGTGTCTTCATCATATCCATCAAATTGTCTAAAAAGGTATAGGTACTTTTTTTGGCATCTGCGATCAGTTCTTGTGACTGGGGATCTTCTATCTTTTCGAGCTGTTCAAAATTATTTTTGATCTTTTCTACACGATCATGCAGTTTAACCATATTCTTATCGTAACTGTTTCCCAACATGATGTCACGGCTGGTTCGGCTGACATAATTGAGATCTTTTTCGATCTCCAATGTATACAGAGCCCCTGCCG
Source organism: Sulfuricurvum kujiense (assembly GCA_002742695.1). Lineage (GTDB taxonomy): Bacteria > Campylobacterota > Campylobacteria > Campylobacterales > Sulfurimonadaceae > Sulfuricurvum > Sulfuricurvum kujiense_A. The sequence continues at coordinate 4,623 of DLUI01000090.1, forward strand.
TAGCATTGTGCTGCAAATCATTATAGTCGGATTCAATTTTAGTCAATGCAAAAAAAACGAAGAATGATGCCAAGACAACTGCGGTAGTTACACTTCCAATCAAATAACTCATCCGTTTACGGATAGTTATTTTGTCTAAAAAACCTCTATTCATACCATTCTCCTTTGATTGACTCTAATAACCCGATACTTTTGTAAAAATTTAGATTTTTCCCTCACGCGCATAGCGTGCTTTAAACGTTGGATATTTTTTAATACGGATAATGATCGTACCGTTCTCATCAACTTTAGAAACTTCCGTATACGCTAATTCATAGCGATGGCTGCGATAGTACTCTTGAACACTTAGTGCCATTGCATCGATATTTTTAGGATTCTTTTCCAACCCCAATGAAGGGCGTACAAGATTCATAAGACGTTGTGTCGATATTTTTTCGTTTCCGTCAAAAAAGATTTTGTTGATGAGATTCGGTTTGATCTCACGGCGTTTCATCTCTCCGATCGCTTGTGCGTCAAAATCAGCATATTTACCGATGCGAATAAGGAGACTTTTATCCTCTTGATCCATTTTTTCAACAGATGCGTAAGCGAGAACATAGTTATTTCTATGGTAGTAGGCTTCTATCTCTTTCGCAATTGCATTTGAGTGTTGAAGATCCAACGGAGTTCCCATATAAGGGTGCGCGACTTTAAGAAGTTTTTTTGTCGGGACTTTGACGTTTCCTACAAAAAATATTTTATCGATAGTAGAACTTGGGGCTGATGCAAATGCGTAAGCCGTAAACATAAATCCGCAAAGCAGAACTTTAAGTGGCATGGTGAGTCCTTTTGATAATTCTCTTATACGAGAGTAAACTATAAAGAGGATTCTATTGGTTTAGTGTTGCAAATATGTTGCAACACACTTGTTTTACTCTTTACTTATTTGTCCCATAACACGATCGAAAAATTGTAAAAAGGCTTCGGTATTCGCCGTTTTTTGTTCATGATCCATTCGATCGTATTTTTCAGAAATTAAGTTTTCCAATTCAGCCATTATCTCCTGCATTTCTGCATCGATCTGATCTATTTTTTCTGCTGTGCTACATTGTTTACTCATTTTATTTCTCCTTTGTATGTGAACAATTGATTAATTTGATGTGATCTAACCCTTTAAAAACACCTAATGTCGCTTTTTCAATTTGAGTGCTTAACGCATATATTTTTTCATTAGATTCATGTTTTGAATCGGCATTAATCAAAGATTGAACACCGTTATGAACCATTTCATGTTCAACAAGCAATGCTTCCCATTGCGGTGTTTTAGCATAAGGCATATGCTTATGCGCATCGATCCATTTCCCCAATGCACAATCATGATGGCCGGTAACACGCCAAGGCTCATGGGCAAATTTGAGTTTTCCGTAATTGCTCTCTTTAAAAATAATATGATCCAGTTTAAGCTTTGCCATATCGAAAAGAAGCTGTGTATCGCACGTATGCGCTTTGTGCGCCTCATCATATTTAATTCGAGATAGCATCAGCTCAAACTGCTCGGTTTTAGAGAGGATGTCACCGGCAATTTCAGCCACATTATTGGCTGTTTTTGCATTTTGCTGGGTCATCTGATCCAGCTGAGAAACCGCATCATTGATTTGATTGATTCCTGCCATTTGTTCACGACTTGCATTCGCAACATCACGTACCATGTCATCGGTTTGGATAATTTTCTGAGAGATAAGAGAAAAACTGTCCATCATATGTTGTGATGTTTCTAACCCTCCGCGCGATTTTTCACGTGCTGAGCGAGCAAGTTCTTGAATCTGCTTTGCCGCTTCGGCACTGCGGTTGGCAAGATTTCGAACCTCTTGTGCAACCACTGCAAACCCTTTCCCCGCATCTCCGGCAGTTGCCGCTTCGACAGCCGCATTGAGGCTCAAAATATTAGTCTGAAAGGCGATATTATCGATAATATCAACGGCATTGTTGATCGCTTCAGCCGCACTGACAATTTCACCCATAGCACTAAGACTCGCGTGAGCGATAGTATTGCCTCTTTCGGCAGCAAGTTTCGCCTCTTGTGCTACATGTGTCATCGCTTCGGCTTTAGATGCATTAGCCGCAACATTCGACGTAAGTTCTTCAATCGCGGCGGCAGTCTCTTCCAAACTCGATGCCTGTTGATTAGCGCTGGTGCTGAGTTCGTCACCCGATGAGCTCAATGCACTCGCCTCGGTATTAAATTCTTGTGAAAATTTTGCAATCATTGCAAAGATTTCACTGTTGCTCGTCGCCATAGAACTGGCTGCATTTTGGATCGAGGCAAATGACCCACCAATACTCATACCGGTATCGGAGAGAGATGCCGAATAATCGCCATTGGCCATTTTAGTCATCACAGCGATCAAATTTGCAAAAGTTCGCTCGATCTCATCCACCATTTTATTGAGTGAATGTGCTAGCACATTCAAACTCGGATCGCTATAATGGGTGGGAATTCGATTGTACAAAAGCCCCTTTGCAACAAAATCAGAAACCGTTCCGAAATCGATGATGCTTTGTCTCTGTTCAGCGAATTTTTTATCTAGTATCGCGATGTTTCGGTTGATTTCGACCGCTAATTTTCCGAATTCATCCTTACCAAGATCTGGGAGGGGGAGGGTACTCTCTTGTTCACCGCCTAAGAATTGGAAAAAAGAGATGAGACCGTTTTGTGTTTTGGACAAAGAATCTTTAATCTGCGATACGATCAGCATCATGACAATTCCTAGTGCAATCAGCAATAATAGTCCGCCGATTCCTGCATAAATACTCCAAGTGACAATGTGATGTTTAAAGGTCTCCTGCATCGCAGCAGCTTCTTTTGTTTTTGATTCCACTAATTTTTCCATCGACTTTCGCGATGCTTTAGCCATAGGTGAAAAATTTTGATGATAATAGTGATAAATATCCGCTGTACTTCGATTTTGATTTTTGAGCGTATTCATAAGATTAGAAGATGCGGATATAAAGACCAAAGCATCTTTCTGAGCTTGTTGTTGAAGCTTTAGTTGAGAGGGTTCAACACATGCGGCTTCCACCTCTTTGAAATGGGTCTCAATTTTTTTCCGTGTCTCCTCAAGTTTGGCTAGATTTTCTTTCAAATCTCCTCCAAGCATAATTTCACGGGTGATGCGGCTAAAATAATTAAGCTCTTTTTCCGTTTCCAAAACGGCTTTAACCCCTTTAAAGCTTTGCGCTTCAAAGGTATCAAACTCAGTATTAAGCGATGTCATAGCCCCTATGGAGAGGAGAGTGCCCATCCCGACGGCTATCGAAGTCAAGATCATTATATAACCGAGTTTTTTCGCTACGGATATCCGTTGTAACCATTTTTTCATCTCTATTCCTTATTTTTAACTGTTAAAAAAGCTCGATGTCCGAGTCTGATGAGGCATGGTGCTGATTACTGAGCATCCCCTGTAAACTCAAAGCGTCGCTGATAAGTGAGTTATCCATATAGTGGATATCTTCAACATCCCTGTAAAAGAAAATTCCCCGCCTCCATTGCTCTAAATTGTCAAATAAGGAGGTGAGCATCGGCATAATGGAAGGAATCTTACTGACATCTTCAATCGAGTCGAAGGTGGTGGCTAACTGCTGAATTCCATACGAAAGGGCGCTGAATTGCGGAATCATCTCCAACTCTTTAGCATAAGCATGTACGATTTTGCTCAACGTGAATAATGTGTCTTGATTGATATTCCGTTCTGCACTGACCAATAAAACATTAAAATTGTCTTCTAATATCTCAAGATCTTCATTCGTTTTATCGAGCTCAAAAGGGTGTACGCTGTGAAACTCTACCGCAGACATTTTTTCACTGCGGGTGTAGAGCATTATCTTTTCATCAGCATTAAGTTCTCGTCCGCTGAGTTGTTCTTGGGGCATACTTATTGGTTCAGACTCTTTCATACGCTTGATTTCAGCTAGTGCTTTTTGAAGCTCTGCATTACTTTTGCGCAATTCTTGATTTGTCTCTTCGAGCGTAGTACTGAAATAATCAAACATTTTATGATCATAAATGGCTTGTGCACTTTTATTAAGTTGTGTCAGAACACGATTCATATCAACCGGTTTAAGCAAGAAACCGTCAATTCCGAGATTGATAAGTGTGATAAGATTGTCACTCTCGGAGTGTCCCGATAAAATAAGAATATTTTGTTCACTGTTATGCATACGTATTTTTTCGGTCAGTTCAATGCCGCCCATCAAAGGCATAGTTAAATCGGTAAGTACTAAATCATACGATTGTTCTTTATACATTTTCAATGCTTCGATGCCGTTTTCGGCTGTATTAATACAACCGAAAAAACGTCCTAAAAATATTTTCAGCTGCATGCGCAAATCGCTGTCATCTTCAACAAGAAGCAATTTCATATCGTATGCGATCTCTTTAAGATTTTTAACTATAGAGGATGATTCGTTATAAACCATGATAAAGTGACTCCTATTACGATTCAAAGTGAATTATTAGTAAAAATAATCCAGTTGCACAATTATTTCTTTTTAGTGTCGCAAATATGTTGCAAACGGCAAAGTTGTAAAAATTAGTTCATTTCTTTGTTTTGTAGAGTTCTCAATATTTTTTCTCCCGATAATAATGAGGTAATATTTTTACATTCCGGAGCACCATCATCCATCTTTTTCATATGATTTGGTGAGACTTTTAAGGATAAACAAACACGGGCATATTCTTTATCCCAGCCAAAACAACTGTGATAACGCTCAAGGAGAGTGTGTTCTTCACCTGTAGGGGCATAGAGCTCGATTTCATGAATCAGCGCTTTTTTAAGCAGAGATAGATTTTTTTCTTCAAAGTAGTCGATCGTGGAGTAGGGGGCTATAAGTGCAATAACTTTAGAAACATCCCCTTTTTTAGCAAGAATATTGGCAGTTGATATAATATTTTTTTTGTAGGCATCAATGTGATTCTTAAATATTTGTGTTGTTCGCAGGGCAGGGTACTCGGAGGAGAGGGTAAATAGTTGTATGAGATTATTGGTTTTGGAAGCATTATTGAATGCATCAAAAGCTTTGATCTGATTTTTAAAATCATTTCCGGTAAGTGCAAAAGGTTTTATTCGGGTTAGCTTTGAAGCATATTCATCGGCTTGGTCCATTTTTCCCTCAGCCATCAGTGCCAGTGTTTTATCAATCAAAGTTTCACCGTAGCTCATAAAGCGGCGATATATTTTTGTTTGACGTAAAACTTCATGCTTTTCGCCTATATCGCTCAAAGCTGCAAAATTTCTTGTTAACGCACTGGACACGAGTTTTTTATAATTTTCTTCAAGTACTTCGGGCCTTGGTATGAGGCTATGCACACATCTGGTGCATCCTCCTGGAGCGGATTCAATGTACTCGTTAAATTTCCCAGGATCAATCTCTAAAAGTTTAATTTCATACATAAGCGCTTTCAAGCAACTGGTACGGACTTCATGAAACTCCCGTAATTGTCGTAATTGCGGTGAATTACGAACGGATACACAGGCGCCTTGTGCATTTCCTATAGAAATTTTCTCCATAAACGGGACAATCTCTTCAGAAGTATAAAGAGAGTGCATCAATTCTTTACGGATCGCCCCATCGGCAACGATGAGCGAAACCATTGCTTCATGACCTTTTCTCTCATCAGAGTTAGAAGGATTAAATTTAAAGATCGCTTCATACTGTTTCTCAAGTTTTGCACACATCTCTTTATTGACAAATAGCAAAGGAAACTCTCCGACTAGAAGGGAGAGATTAGCGATATTACCTATTTCAATGGCGCTATACGCTTCTTGCAGTCTCAAATGAAGATCAATGACAACACCATTTCCATCTGAAAAACCGACAAAAATTTTCTCACCTGAGACGCTGATGGATGTGATTCCCCAAAAATCAAAATTGACACACCCCAATTTGACTCCGTCAGAATTGTTGTAAATCATTAACTGATTGCTCCGTGAACCCAATAAAATCACATTCTCATTGAAGCCTGAAGCAATATGAGTCGGCCATTCCAATGACGGATCTCCCAGAAACTGCTGATTTAATAATAGGTTATAGACGTATGTCGTCCCTGCGCGTGTAAATCCAATAATCTTGTTGTTATCGGCTGCAAATGTAACTGCTTCAGCGATTTCATCCATACGAAAAACCTGAACGACCTTATGGGTATCAATGCGGAGCAAATGTATTTTTTTATCCATTGTCGAAATTACAATTTTTGATCCGTCTTTAGAAAATGCCGCACACACGATTGAATCTGAAAGATGAACTTCACACAGACGCTCATATGTGTGTGTTTTGTAGATATCCAATCTGCCGGAGTTGCTACCAATCGCAAAAAAAAGGTTATCATCACTGAATAGGACAACATCCGGGTTACTCATAGGAATCATAGAAAGAAGTTTCACGGGCTCAAGTGAGAGAAAAATGACACGTTCATTTGAATGGTCACACACTAAGCCGAATTTACCGTCATTGGTAATCGTAACTGAACTCCCATAACGGTTGGGATACGATTCAACCCCTTTCATATTTGCATGTTTTAAATATTCTGCTTGGGATGTGTAGCGATAAATAGTTGGGGTGGAATCAATCACTACAACACCTGATTCATTAATAGTAGAAGCAACGATACTTCTAAGGGCATGTAAGGATGAGTATTCTAATGACATTGTATTTACCCCCAAACTGTCGGAATACACTATTATTTCCCTTTAGTGTTGCAAGTGTGTCGCAAAATACAGTGTTATGATTCATACGGGTTTCCGTACAAGAGATTTCAAATATAATATATATTATGTTAATCAAATAAAATTTCAGTTGAGATAAGTTAGACTTTCATTATGGAATCTACAAAAGAACAACTCATCGCCGATATCGAAAATCTTCTCAACCGCTATGATGAAGTGAAGCCGACACACATCAATCCTGAACTATTACAGTTTTTAGACCGTCAAACGCTTCTAAGCATTATTGACTCTATTCTCAGACAGCAAGAAAAAACCAACGAAACAAACATTGAGTGGCTTGAACAATTTAAACAATACTAATTTTGATTCACAATTTCTATATTTGCAACACTTTTGCGACACAAATAAGAAATAATAATGCGGGTCAGTTTGGAAAACAAATATGACTATTTCATTGCCTCTCTAACTAAAGTTGTTTCTTTAAGGTAATGCTAAAAAATATTATCTATAATTACAACAATTTAACACAATGACATTTTTTAACATGTCATTAACAAAAAGGATCATACCATGTCATCAAACGTCGATTTAATCCAGCTTACCGAACAGACTAAAAAACTCACGGCAATGGTCGTTGAAGACGAAGTAGTTGCTAATGATCTTTTGAGCTCAACGTTCAAAAACTTTTTTGCTGAAGTCACTTCTGCCTATAATGGAGCTGAGGCTCTTCGTATGTATGAAAAAATCAATCCGGATATTATTTTCGTTGATATCATCATGCCAGAAATCGACGGCATTGAGCTTGCACGCCGTATCCGTTCAATCAACCCGTCTCAAATCATTATCGTAATCTCCGCGAGCAACGATATCCAAAAAATCTCTGAATCAATCGAAGTGGGTGTCAACAGCTTTATCCAAAAACCGATCGATACAAAAAAGATTCTTGAGATGCTTCAAAACATCACTAGCCTTGTTGCAAAACGCAAAAAAATCGAAACGAAAACGTTCTCAATTTCATTGCCGCTTGATGTCTATGAGTTGGTTGACGATAACGCAAAAGCAGAAAGTATCTCTAAAAATGCGGTTATTATCCGCGCTCTTCGCTCTTTTTACAATAGCTAGTCTCCCCTCTTCCCGCTTTGCGGGAAAAGATTCTACAAATTTAGCTTTTTTTCAGCAATTGGTTTGTATAATTTCGGCTCAGGTTCACCTGATCTTTTTAATACGGCCCCATCATCTAATGGTTAGGATTCCAGATTTTCATTCTGGCCATACGAGTTCGAATCTCGTTGGGGTCACCACTTTTTAAATCTCCTCTTAAAAAATCTCATTAAAACTACACACATTTTGCTTTAATATTGCTATTCTAATCTCATTCGTATGCTATAATCAGTTACACGGTATATAAGGTTTAAGATGGACAAAATACGGATCAAGGCAACATTGCTTTCGATATTCATTGTCCTATTGCTCATAAGTTATTTTCTTTTCAATGCGTTAGAGAGTAAAAAACGCACCTTAGACGATAAAATGTACGAGCATCACGAACTTCTCCAAAATACTTACAAACTTTCTGTCTTCACTACCGAAAAATCTCTTAATTATCTCGGGTTTCAGATCCTGACCGATCAAAAAATCGTTAATGCGTTTGAAGCACGCGACCGAGAAACTCTATACCGATTGGCACTTCCTTATTTTAATAAAGCATACGCGCGTGGAGAAGTCGATTTAACCGGCTTTATTCGCAACGACGGGATTCATTTTTTACGTCTTACCGATCCAAAAAAATTCGGCGATAACATTGCAAAAAAACGTCCTATGATCGAAGAAGCTCTTCGGACACGCCAGCCCATAGTATCCTTGGATGTTACCCTTTACAATATATCTTTGGTGACCCTCGTCCCTATTTTTAAAGAAAATCGTTTTTTAGGTCTTCTTCAGGCATCTGTTAAAATCAACCGTATACAAGAACATCTCGATATCCACTCCGGAATTAAAAGTGCATTGGCTTTTGATTCAAAAACTCTTCATACACTTCTTCCCGACAAACATTTAAAAGAATACGGTGACTATGCCCTGATTTCATATAATGATCCATTATTTGAAAATCTACCAAACGAGTATACATTAGAAGATTCGTATCGTATTACTTACAATGGCAGAACCTATATGATTGCTCCCGAAGAGCTGCGAACGTATGCGAACAAATCTTTGGCAAAGATTGTGTGCGCTCTCGATGTAACCGAAGATGAAATCATATATAAACGCGAAATACGTGAGCTGATTATCGTCAGTCTTTTAGTATTGATCTTGTTAAGTATCGTATTGCATTTCGGATTTAAAGCATTGATAGATCGCATACATGATCTCTCATCGCAGCATAGCAAACAACTTCATTACCAACTTTACAACGATTCTCTTACACGCTTACCCAACCGTAAAGCTCTCTTTGAAGATCTTTCTCATAACTATTATCGGGGCGTTATGCTGCTGAATATTGATAATTTTAAAGAGATGAATGATTTATACGGACATGAAATCGGAGATAAAATTTTATCAGCTATTGGAAATACCCTTCAAAATACAGTCATAGATCATCCGCTTACCGTCTATAAAATGCACGCCGATGAATACGCTCTGGCTCTGACTGAATCCATTTCCGAACATAAATTTGCCCATTTGTGTCATGAAATTTTGCATACACTGAATGAAGGGTATTACGATATCGACGGGATCAGTATTTTTGTCACTTTTGGAATGGGAGCCGATCTTTGTTTTGAAGAGGGGTGTGATTTAATCGGGAGAGCCGATATGGCACTCAAAACAGCAAAAAAGCGGGGAGTTTCCTTTGTAAAATATAACGATGAACTCCATATTAAAGAAGAATACTCCAATAATATCTACTGGAGTAAAAAACTGAAAGATGCAATTGATGAACACCGCTTTGCCCTTTACTACCAAGGGATACATGAGAGTTCAGCACAGTCCATTATTGAATATGAGGCGTTAATTCGAATCATTGACAAAGACGGCTCGGTTATTTCGCCTGCAATGTTTTTGGATATCGCCAAAAAATCGCGTCTTTATCGTCACATCACTCATTTCGTCGTGAATGAAATTTTTACGCAACTCCATGATACATCGCACACCTATTCGATCAATCTCTCTTTAGACGATATTCTAAATCAAGAGACGCAAAATCTTATTTATAAACATTTAAAAGAATCAAATGTCGGCAATCGGCTTATTTTTGAAATCTTAGAGAGTGAAGGGATTGAAAATTTTGAGGAAGTTTCACATTTCATCACACACGTTAAAAAATACGGATGTAAAATTGCCATTGATGATTTTGGAAGCGGCTACTCAAATTTTGCCTATTTAATGCGTTTGAATGTAGATTTTATTAAAATCGATGGATCGCTCATCAAAAATCTTGATATCGATCTCAGTGCACAAGACATTGTACGTACCATTGTCGAATTCGCCAATCGTCTTAATATCCGAACCATTGCCGAGTTTGTCTCTACCGCCTCTATTTATGATGAATGTAAAGAGCTTAGAATTGATTATATTCAGGGATATTATTTAAGTGAACCCCAACCAAAGGTATAAGTGGATTCTCAAAAATCATAATTGAGTATAAAGTTCTGCTGCGTTATTCCGTTTTTTCGGAAAATAAAATTGTATTCCGAAGCTCCGGGAATTTGATAGGTCTCACCTCGAGCTACTTTGCGTGCCAAAAGGTATTCCGCACGCAGCCCTTTTAGTGCCCCTTTGAATCGATAAAAAACATCAATATTCCATTGGGCATAGCTTGGATGGCCGTATTTATTGTATTTCCACTCTTTGGCATCCGTTTTTTTGTATTCTCCATAACCTGCCATCACATCCAAACCACTCAACCCCTGTCCGGCAAAATTATGTTCAACGCTCGTAAGCCATGCATGACAATTACCGCTTCCGTCACTGCGTTCACGTTTTTGAAAGGTATAAAGAGGTTCTTTTCCCCACTCTCTCGGAAATAAAAAGCGCCCATCGTCCGTTGTTTGATTGTAGGCAAACGTCAACTTTGAATTCTGATATTTAATGGCTGTTTTAACCCCGTAGGTTGTACTCTTTTCCCCCTCTTGCATGTACGATTTTGCTTTAATAGCATTGGTTGGAACACTATTGTCCTCACCATTACCGCCATCACCCGATTGACGCTGGTAAATATATTGNNATATTTTCCAAATAATAATCCCATACATCAATCGTAAATTCTTTGGGAGTCCCATAGCGTATATTGGCTACAAAAAGACCATCCGATGACGTATTTCCTCTATAATTTCCCGCAACAGCAGTATCAAGAGAACTATTTCCCATTTCATATCCGTAGCCCAAAGAGTCTTCGACACTTTTCCAATCAGGAGTATTTCGGTTCCAAAAAGCATTGATATAACCGGCTTGGACACTCAAGACATTTGAGAAAACCGAAGTCGCCCACACTCCTTGCTCAAACGTCGGAATCATACGCCCATCTTGCGGATTGACAAAGGGGGTATCCAGTTTCATCCGCCCCAGTGTAATAGAATTTTTTTCATAGTGGTAACGTACATACGCTTCACCAATATTGGTGACACTGGAGGCATCATAATTGATTGAATCGACCAATCCGACGACATAGCGGGAATTTTTATTGGAGGCTAGCGGTTCAACATTGTCCGAGGAGATATTATCTTTGATAAAGTGTGTCGTATAAAGGCCAACAGCCCCTTGGAAACGATTCCAGTTTGGTGTAAGATAAAGAAGTTTCCCCCCAACCGCAGTCGCTTCATAATCGTGTAAAGGTTCTTGATTGTCTTCCGTCATGGTAAAAACACGAATCTGACCTTGAACTTTTCCAAATGATGTATCATCTTGAGCATGCGATGAGAGTACGACCAGTGCAAACGCAGCGATTCCCGATAATTTCATCGACACACTCTCCTCAAATTTATAGCAGACTATTAGGCCGTTTCATTCCCGCCCGTTACTTTGATATGCCACGGTTCATAGCGGACGCC
>DLUI01000121.1 GCA_002742695.1 Sulfuricurvum kujiense
CTCAAATTTCCCTTTTTTGGGAAAGAACTCTTATTTTTTCTTTTTTACTCCTCTAATCTGCCGTTGAAATACGTTTCAAACTCTACCGCCCTCATCGGTTTAGCAAAATAGTATCCTTGAACTTCATCACATCCATACCCCTCTATGAGCGCAAGTACCTCTTTATTTTCTACCCCTTCGGCAATGGTTTTGAGGTTGAGACTTTTCGCCATTTGAACAATAGTACGGACGATAATCGCATCTTCTTGGTCTTGTAAAATATCCCTAACGAACGATTGGTCGATTTTGAGTTTATCGACGGCAAAGCGTTTGAGATACGCCAGAGACGAATACCCCGTACCGAAATCATCGATGGAGAGCTGTACCCCCAGAGCTTTTAGATTACGAACCGATTGGAGTGTATTCTCGGTATCGTGCATTATGATCGACTCAGTGAGTTCAAGCTCTAGAGAATGGGGATCGATTTTGGATTCGCTCAACGCATTTTCGACAACACTCTCCAAATTACCCCTTTTAAACTGCATAGACGATATATTGACGGCGACAGTGATGGCTATCCCCTTTGCGTGCCAAAGAGCCGTTTGTCTGCACGCTTCTTCAATGACCCATTGGCCGATAGAGACGATCAATCCGCTGCTTTCCGCGATTGGTATAAAATTCATCGGAGGGATCATCCCCAAATCCGGATGTTCCCATCGAATCAGTGCTTCAGCTCCTGTAATACGGTTGGTGGAAAGATCGATTTGGGGCTGATAATGGAGTACAAACTCATTGTTCTCTAATGCGCGTCGAAGGTCGTTTTGCATTTTAAACAATCCGATCAAATTATGATTCATCTGCTGAGTATAGAAACAATAGCTGTTTTTCCCCGTCTCTTTAGCACGGTACATCGCCGTATCGGAACATTGAAGCAGTGTTTCAAACGTTTCTCCGTGTTCAGGATAGATCGCAATTCCGATAGATCCTGAAAGAGACAAGGATTGATTGCCGATCATAAACGGTTTTTCCATCTCTTTTAAAAGTTTATCGGCAAGAGTCCTAATATCCTCAAGCGTGTCGATGTCCGATAATACAAGGAGAAATTCATCCCCTCCTTGACGGCTGAGCGTGTCACTTTTTCGGATACAGTTGATCAGGCGTGCAGTAACGTTTTTTAATATCGTGTCTCCTACTGAATGACCTAAAGAGTCGTTGATCGTTTTAAATCCGTCCAAATCGATAAATAAAAGTGCCGCTTTATTTCCTGCTTCCTTGGCATTGGCCATGACCTTCTCGGTTCGCTCCTGTGCTAGGATACGATTCGGCAGACCCGTAAGGGCATCATGATGCGCCATAAACTCTATTTTCTTTTCAATACTTTTTTGTTTGGTAATGTCTTGTACCGTTCCGATGGTACGGAGCGGATCACCTTGTGAATCGTAATAGGTTTTCCCTTTTTCATGGACATATTTAATCCGTCCATCTCTCATTCTAAGGCGGTGAATAATCTCATACGGAGTTTTATCGGCAAGCGATTGTAGGAATGCGGTATCGACAACTTCCCGATCTTCGGGATGGACGGCATTGATGAATTGATCATAGCTCGGAGGCTGCTCGGAAGGGGTTACTTCGAAAATACGGTAGATTTCATCTGACCATATCAGTGTCTGATCCGAAAATCTTAATTCCCAGCTTCCTAATTTGGCGATTTGCTGCGCCTCGTTCAGTCTCGCTTCTTTTTTGTGCAACTTTGCTTCAAGCTGCATCCGATCGGTAACATCCAGCATTACACCATGCCATAAGATCGTGCCGCTTCCGTCGGTCTCTATTTGGGGAAAAGCTCGTGCTTCGACCCAACGTTTTTCATGACGATGTTGTTTAACCCGAAATACTATTTCCAAAGGGGACATTTTGAAAGCTGAAAATTCAATAGCTTTTTTTAGCAGAGCGACATCATCCTCGTGTATCACCGCATAAAATACGGAAAGATCCTCGGTTACATTTTCAGGGAGAAGTCCGAAAAGAGTCGTGATTCCCGAACTGGCATAACGAAAGCCCGAAGTCCCCTCACGAGTCATATACGAGGTATAAACAAAACCGGGGAGATTGGCAACCATACGAGAAAGTGTTTTTTCCAAATCGGCACTTTTTTGCAGCATCAGTTCATACCGCTTGGCATCGGTAATGTCGTGAGCAACACATAAGACACCGCAGACACTCTCCCCGTCAAATTCGGGGACAAAGGATGCCATATACCACCCAATTTCTCCATTTGGACGGTAGACCGCTACTTCGTGTTCAGAGGAAACTTCGGTATCTATCACCTTTTGTAGTTCCGCCATAAAATAGTGCGGTGCAATCAGCGATGCATATTCATACGGTTGCTTTCCTAAAAGCTCCTTTTCGCTGTATCCTGAGATTTTTAGTAGCGCCGGATTAACATAGGTGCGTCGGCATTCACGGTCATAACGGATGATTACGTCGGGATAGTTTTCCGCTAACGTGCGATACGCCTCTTCACTTTGACGCAGACGCTCTTCACCCCGTAGTCTTTCCGTGATATCCCGTCCGATCCCCAGTACACCCATGAACTCTGTATCACTGTAGACGGGGAGCTTTCGTATTTCTAAAACTCCGGTTGTTCCGTCTTCTTGGTACGTAATCGTCTCTTGGGTAATACAAATAGTTCCGGCTTCAATCGCTAACTTGTCCGTTTGGATACACAGATCGGCTTCTTCTTTCGTAATAAAATCGTAGTCTGTTTTACCGATAATTTCACTCATAGGCGCTCCGAAAAACCGCTCAAAATGGCTATTACACGTCAGATATTTCCCCTCTGTATCTTTTACCCACAGTAAATCGGGAATAGTGGCAATAAGTGCGGAGAGCTTCGCGCTGCTCTTACGTATCCGCTCTTCTTGATTCTTTCGTTCGGTGATATCCAAAATAGTGCCGATTTGACCCATCGCTTCTCCGGCTTCGTCAAAATAGATTGCTTTGTGAAACATCACCGTATGGTCTTCGCCCCGTACATCCTGAAGCTGGGCTTCGTATATTTGGGTGCCGCCATTGCGAAATAAATCTGCGTCTGCGTTAAAAAACACCTGTGCCTGCTCATGAGGAAAGAGATCATATACCCCTTTTCCTATCAGTTCCTCTTTCTTTTTGCCGTAAAACTCTTCGAAGGCTTTATTAAATCCTTTATATCGGGTCTCTTTGTCCTTCAAGAAGATCGGCACCGGAATGGCGTTCAATAGCGATTCAAGGAAGCGATTCTGTTCTAATAACTGTTTTTCTATCTCTTTGCGTTCGGTAATATCTCTGGCTATTCCGACAATTTGATGGATTCGTCCGTTCTCGTCATGTATCGGGGAGAGAGTGGAATGAAAAAATTTACGCCCTAATGGGAAATCGTATTCACCGATATAGTCGGTTTTCTCTCCACCATTAAGGCAGGAGGTGTATTTATCGAGGAGAATGGTACGGAAGGGTTCATTTTCGAACTCATCGACATAACGCCCTACAATCTCTTCTCTCGCCATGCCGGATACTTCGACATAGGCAGGGTTGATGTCCAGATGGATAAAACGCCCATCAGGGGTCACTTCTATGAGATAAATAACATCGATGCTGTTGTTAAATATCTGGGTATAAAACTCATTGATTTGATTTGATTTTTTGTGTTCATGGATATGCGGTTCTATTGTTGACATGACTACTCTCTTATCCGTTTAATTTCTAAAATTTGCATAAAAAAGTTCAAAAGCAGATGCTTCGAGAGGTTTGGTAAAATGGTACCCTTGCACTTCATCGCATCCATAAGCACCTATAACATTCAGTACCGATGCGTCCTCTACCCCTTCCGCAATCGTTTTCAGGTTGAGACTCTTGGCTATTTGGATAATGGTTCTTACGATAGCGGCATCTTCTTGATCTCGTAAAATATCACGGACGAACGATTGGTCAATTTTGAGTTTATCGACGGCGAAACGTTTAAGATACGACAAACTCGAATATCCCGTGCCGAAATCATCTATAGAGAGTTGTATCCCTAATTCTTTCAGTGAACGAACCGTTTTGAGAATATTTTCGGCATCGTGTATCAGAATTGATTCGGTAAGTTCCAGCTCTAAAAAGCGGGGATTGATTCCGGAAATATCCAGTGCTTTCTTCACTACCGCTTCCAAATTTCCCCGTTTAAACTGCACCGCAGAGATGTTCACGGCGACAGTGATGGCTATCCCCTTTGCGTGCCAAAGAGCAGCTTGGGTACATGCCTCTTCAAGTACCCATTGACCGATTTGAACAATCAAACCGTTCGATTCTGCGAAAGGGATAAAATTCATCGGCATTATCGTCCCATACTGCGGATGTTCCCACCGAATCAATGCTTCCACACCCGTAATACGGTTGAGAGCAAGATCGATTTGGGGCTGATAGTGCACTACGAATTCGTTGTTGCTTATGGCACTTTTTAAGTCATTTTGGAGCTTAAATTCCCCTAGCAGATTATGGTGCATTTGTTCAGTATAGAGGCAATAGCCGTTTTTTCCCGACTCTTTGGCTTTGTACATCGCGGTATCGGCGTTTTGGAGTAGTGAGTCAAACGTCTCTCCGTGCTCAGGATAGAGGGCGATTCCGATAGAAGCAGAAAGGCTAAGAGAATACTCTGTGATGGGAAACGGATCTTCTATGTGCAAGAGCAGTTTCTCGACAACACTGAGGAGATCGTTTATATCCGTAACATCGGAGAAGATTAAAAGGAACTCGTCCCCACCTTGACGACTGATCGTATCGTATGGACGAATTGTTTCCATCAACCGCGAAGCAACGATTTTTAAAACCTCGTCCCCCACAGAATGTCCCATCGTGTCATTAATAGCTTTAAATCCATCCAGATCGATAAATAAAAATGCCGCTTTTGTCCCTGTGCTCTTAGCGTTGGCAATAATCTGTTCGGTTCGCTCTTTAACGAGGATACGGTTCGGCAAACCCGTTAGTGCATCGTGGTGCGCTATATGTTCTATCTTTTTTTCAATAATTTTACGTTCAGTGATGTCGCGTCCTATCGTTAGCACGCTGACAATTTTTCCGTTCATATCGAACTCGGGAACGATCCGCATGTGCCCCCACCCTTCTCCTCCGTTAGGTATCATAAAGGCAGTTTCCACTTCAATGGATTTTCCTGTTTGGATAACCGTATGAAATTTCTCCATAAACATCATTTCAGCAGGAATAGGAGACCCCTCTAAGGGTGTTTTCCCTATAATTTCATCTGCAGAGCAACCGAACAATTTTTCTCCCATCGGATTGACGTAAATACGCTGCCCCTCACAATTGTAACGGATAATGACGTCAGGAGAGTTCTCAGCAAGGGAACGAAATTCCCGCTCTTTTTTGTATAAAAGTTCCTCCTTATTTTTCCGTTCGCTAATATCTTGAATATTGGCCATGCGCTGTGTAATAGTTCCGTGTTCGTCTTTGATCACCGTGATATGGACTGAAACAGGGACAAGCGAACCGTCTTTTCGAATGTGGGTCGTTTCGAAAGCCATGTCACTAATTGCGCAGGAGTGGGTGCTTTCATGTGCTTCGAGGCGGAGCATACATTCTGGGGCGAACACATTACCGGGAGAGGCACCGATCAATTCATGCGGCTCATAACCGTGGATATGTGCAAATGCAGGATTGACGAGTTCGAGCGTATTATCCACTGCGTTGCATATCGCGATTCCCACTTTCGCATTATCAAAGATATACTTTAACTTGTCCGCATGAGGTTCTATAGTTGACACACTCACTCTCCCTTTGCTTTCACGTATGCGTCCGACTTATCATACGAAGACGATCCATTATTAATCCAATTTAATAATCATAGCAACACAGAGGTCACGTTTCGGTCACGATAACACACAAAATCTGAGACCGTTTTGTGCTAGAAAAAGAGGTATGGTTAGGTAAGTAAATAATGTGTGCGGAGAGGAGATCAAATGAATAGAAATTATGAAAATGGAGAAAGTTGTTACGCCTTTCATCTCCTCTTCCATCAAATCAAAGTTTTACAAAAAAGTGAAACTACCCTCAAACATCAGAATACTACATCATTGGAAAAATGCCATATGGAGATAAAAAACCTTTTCGCAACAGAGGTACACTATACGGAGGAAGAGGAAAAGGCCGCCAAAGTCAGCTGATCTCTTTCACGAGCGAGATCAAAATCGTATCCTCTTCATGGATAAAAAAACTGCCGGCGACTTCGACATCGATCACAGAACCGTCTTTTTTACGATGCTGTGTCTCAAAAATCACTTTACCTTCTCTGATTTTTGTTTTTATAATCTCATCAATCTCTTGAACGGTATATTTCGCATCGATCTCTAAAATTTTCATACTCAATAACTCATCACGTGTGTATCCGAGCATTCGACATGCTTCGTCATTCACATAGATGATGGAGAGCTCTTTATTGTTGATATAAACCGCTTCAGCAGAGCTGTTAACTGCCATCTCAATCATTTTGAGCCGTTTTTCAGCTTCTACCCGCTCCGTCATATCCCGACCGATTACCATCACACTGATCACATTCCGATCTTCATCGAATTCCGGAATAATACGCTGATTTCCCAAACGTCTCTCACCCCACGGTGCAATAAATACTCCTTCGTATTCAAGTTCACTCTTACCCTGTACAACGGTATCGAAAAGCTGTTCAAAAACGTCGACATCCAAAAGCGGAGAAAATTCACGCGGGGGTTTTCCAAGAACCTCATCCAGAGGTTTGTCGAGTAAACATTGCATCAATGGATTGATGTAGGTACGTCGCATTTGGAGGTCATAGCGGCTGATAACATCGGGGGAATTTTCGACGATGGCACGGAAGGTCTCTTCGCTCTCTCTGAGCGCTTTTTCGGTCTGTTTACGTTCGGTGATATTGTAAAAGAATCCATACCATAAGATTCCACCATCTTCTTGTAATACGGGTGAGGATTGCCCTTCGATCCAACGGAGCCCTTTTTGCGGATGATGGATCCGAAACTCTTCATGCCAATCGGTAAAATCGCGAGCGGTTGCAATGATACTTTGACGTATCGTTTCACGATCATCAGGGTGCATTTGTTCCATAACAACGCTAAAATCATCCATTGCCGATTCTATAGAGAGCCCGAATAACACTTCGAACGTCGGTGCGAGGTAGGTAAAACGGACGATCCCCTCAACCGTTCTCTCAAAAATATAGTTGACCCCCGGCACCGTTGCAGCGAGTTTAGAGAGGCGCGTTTCAAGTAACAGCTGCTCCTGCTGAAGCATATTTTTTTGTGTAATCTCATCATGCAGATTTCTAACGGCCTCTTCGAGTTGAAACGTTCGTTCGATAACCCGTTTTTCAAGCGTCGCATTCAAAGTTTGAATAAGTTCTTCCGCCTTTTTCCGCTCAGTAATGTCTTGTACCGTCCCTATCGAATAGAGGGGTTTCCCCTCATCGTCGTACACATGCTCACACCGTTCGATGACGTACTTGATTCGACCGTCCTCCATCATAATTCGGTGTTCTATCTCGTACGGAAGCTTTGTCTTTAGGGATTCTACATATGGTGCTTCTACCATCTCTCTTTCCTCAGGATGGACACGTTCGTAAAAGGTTTTATGGAGATCAACTATGCTCTCTTTATCCAGCTCAAATATTCGATAGGTCTCATCAGACCACGTAAGAAGACTATTTTGTATATCTAAATACCAGCTTCCTGTATGGGCAACCCGCTGTGCATCGATGAGAAATTTACGCTCTTTTTCTAAAAGAGCTTCTAACTCTTTACGTTCGGTGATATCTCGTGCTGATCCGACGATACGGACGATCCGTCCGCTATCATCCCATATCGGTAAGAGAATGGAGTGAAAGGTCCTGATACCGGCATGGAAAGGATAATCGGCAGTATAATCGGTTTTTTTCCCTGCCTTAAGGCACGAGGTGAATTTATCGATTAATATGGTACGGAACGTCTCATCCTCAATATCCTCGACATCCAAACCTATGACAACGTCGCGAGGTATTCCCGTTACTTCCTCATAGGCAGCATTGACATCCACATAAATAAAATGTCCGTCAATAGTAACTTCGATCAGATAGATGACGTCGATACTGTTGTCGAGAATTTGTATATAGCGATCATTTGCCTCTTTTTGAGATGCTTCCATTGCTTTTCGATCGCTGATATCTTCAAGAAGTGCCAAGACGTAGTTAACGGATCGATCATCGTTACGGACACAGCTTACCGCAAGATTCGTATAGAGAACCGTACCGTTTTTTCGGATAAACCGTTTTTCGAGCATATAGTCTTCAATCTCGTCATTCATCAGTTTGGTAAACTGTTCGAGATCGGGAGCTAAATCTTCAGGATAGGTCATCTCTACCCATGTAGACTTGGTTAGTTCTTCCTGAGTATACCCGAGCATCTGTCGGAGTTTCTCGTTGGTATGTATCCACCCTTTTTCAGGAGAAGTGATTGCCATACCGACAAGTTGACGCTCGAAGAAGAGACGCATCCGTTCATTCTCTTTTTGCGTTTCGAGTTGCAATCGCTCCGTGATGTCACGGGCTACCGCAAGACTGTAACCTACACCGTTGTACTCAAAGTAGTTGGAACTCACTTCTATAGGAAACACGCTCCCGTCTTTTTTCCGATGGCTTGCTTGTCCGAGAACGGTTTTGAGTCTTTTAATATCTTCCCAATGTATACCCCACCAGCCTACAGAGCAGTTCGGATCTATATCGACAACCCCCATACTCAAAAGCTCTTCTTTAGTGTAACCGAGAGCTTTGCAGGCTCCATCGTTTACATAATAAAACATCGAGTTTTCATCAATGAGATATACCGCTTCGTGGATCGTATCGAGGGCGAATTGTTTGAGAAAAAGTTTCTCTTCCGCTTCTTTATGGGCGCTCATATCCCAAATGTTGGCCATATGATACAAAATTTCGCCCTCGTCGTCTTTGACCACAATAAGCTCGACCGATACGGGAAATGTGGAGCCGTCGCGCCGTTTATTGATCGTTTCAAACGCTACATACCCGTTTTCAAATGCTCTTTGTTGCACGCGTGATAGAACTGAGAGTGTCTCAGGGGGAAACAGATCAGGGACACTAATCTCCCTCAATTCTTGTGGTGTGTAGCCGTACATAGAATTAAATGCATCATTGGTTGAATCAAAACGGTTGCTTGTCCCGACGTGCATGGCGATTCCCCAATGGGCTTTTTTAAAAATATCGGCCCATTTTTTGAGGGCTTTTTCAACCTCTTCGAGTTCGATGATTTTTCGGGAGAGTTGATTGATCCGATCCAGAGTAAATCTCTCATCGGGGATTATCATATCGGCGTAATTTTCCCCGTATTCGCTGTAGGGTAATTCGATGGTAAAACATGCTCCCCCTTTGATATTTTTGACGGAAATCTTTCCTCCGAAGCGATTTTCAATGATATTTTTGGTCATAAAAAGCCCCAGACCCGACCCCTCTTCTTTGGTCGTCGTATGGAGATCGAACACCATCTCAACAGGATTTAGACGGATACCCCCGGCATTGTCCGAGACGGTAATAATAGAGTTATTTTCTTCTCCGATGACACGCACCGTGATGGCAGGGAGTTCAACGGAAGAAGTATCAAACGCATCTTTAGCGTTGAGGATCAGGTTGAGCATCGCATGGGTGAACTCGTTGGCATTTCCTTGGATTGTCGGGTTTATCTCCAACTCATAGTTGAGGGCAATATGGCTGTTTTCAAACGAGTATTCAGTGATTTTTCGGACTTTTTCCAGCTCATCGGCGACGCTAAAGCTCATTTTTTCACTGTTTTGCTGCGATAAAAAGCTGTAAAAGGTATCGATCGTTTCGGCCAAATGCTGGAGGAGTTTAAAACTCGTTTCGACCGAATACAAAAGCTTCTCTTTTGAAATTTCTCCTTGAAAAATGAGGGCGGCTTTGATAGAATTTTGGATCGTTCCGATGGCATTGAGAGGCTGTTTCCACTGATGGGCGATATTACCGACCGTCTCCCCCATCGAAGCGTAGCGAGAATTTAAAAAAAGGACTTTGGAATCCTCTTTGCTCTCGCGGCGTAAGCGCTCCTGCTCTTTTTGCAACGATCTTACTTTGTAAGAGAGGAAAATAGCCCATGCAGAGGTAGCCGCTAAGAGGAGGGATAGGATCATAGCTTATCGCGGAAGATCGCGGGTATCGAGACGATAGCCGATCCCTCTGACGGAGATGATGATGTCCAATCCGAGTTTTTTTCGCAGTCGTAAAACGATGTTTTTGATTGCCGAATCGCAGATCGGATCGAGAGGCCATAGAACCTTCCCAATTTCGTCTTTACTAATAGTTTTATGACGGTTGTTGATCAAAAGCAGCAACAGCTCCTGCTCTTTCATACCCAATGAGACAACTGAGCCGTTGAAATAAAGCTCTTTCGTCGCCGAGTTGTAAAAAAGTTTTTTACCCAGTATGATTAGACCCTCGTTTTTGTGGGTACGTTGTATCGCTCTGCAAACGGTAAAGGTGAGCTTTTCGAGTTCCACAGGTTTGACCAGATAACCATCGATCGAGAGATTGGCAGCATCGAGCAGCAACTCTTGTTCGGCAAAACTGGTCATCAAAACGATCGGGATACTATAGTTGTTTTGACGCACCCGTTTTATGAGGTTCAGCCCATCTTTTTTGGGCATTTTGATGTCGGTGATGATAATATCGGGAAATTCTTCTTCATAAATCTGATACGCCTCTTCTCCATCTTCCGCCACATAAACTTTGGCGAAAAGCATCTCCAGTATTTCGCCCATTTGGGTTCTCGTAATCGTATCATCCTCAGCGAAAAGGACGCTTTTTTCTTTGAGCAGTAACATATTACGAATCATCTCTAGAACCTCTTGTGATACTTTTAGTTAAATAATAGCATTAAAATAGTCAGAGTATGGTCATTTTTATCTTTTAATATGAGACCATAATGACACCAATATAAATGTAATATATGTTAATTATAGAGTAATCTGATCTTTCACAGAGAAGATTAAAAAATAATGTTTATCTTTTTTTTAATTGACGGAATTTTACAAGACATTTATCGCTTTGTATTTTATTATTGGGCTCAATTAAAGGAATGATTTAAAATGAATATTATCTGGCATGAAAGCCCCTTTGTCGATTCAATTTATTATGTTCCCGCCGATATGTATACGATAGAGCAAAATTTTTATTTTAGAGGAACCCCCTCGGTACATGAACATATCATACTCAATCAAGATTGTGCGGTCATCACCTTTTTTCTCGATAATCAGGTTTTTGAATTTAACAGCAATATTGTCTGCGGTAAATTTACCCAACCCCCTAAAATCAATATTA
The DNA here is from genome assembly GCA_002742695.1 of Sulfuricurvum kujiense. Lineage (GTDB taxonomy): Bacteria > Campylobacterota > Campylobacteria > Campylobacterales > Sulfurimonadaceae > Sulfuricurvum > Sulfuricurvum kujiense_A. The sequence continues at coordinate 11,369 of DLUI01000121.1, forward strand.
TTTTCAAAGATAACTACAAAAAACTAACGGTTATCAGACTCAATGCTTTCGGTATGTTCAAGCTGACCGATATCCCTATAGCCTCTATGGTTGATCGGATTACTCCCGGATCGACTATCAGTATTGATTTATCCGAAGAGATGGAGCCGCACCACTCTATGGCATGGATTGAAACGATGATGAAGAAAAATATTGAAGAAAAATCCTATGAAATCACCCGTGATATTGTCCATTACATTGATGAAAATTTTGCCGATCTCCCCTCTAACGTCAACAAAGTTATCGCGCAAAAATACGGTATTTCAGAAAGTACCGTATTACGCTACTTTAAAAAATATATCGGGATGAACCTCTCTAATTATATGATTACGTTCAGACGAAAAAAGATGATACAATCGATATGTAATGATAAATACGATTCCCTCACTGCCCAAGAAAACGGCTACTATGATCAATCCCATTTTATTAATGATTTCAAACGTCTTTTCGGAATTTCGCTCAAAGAGTATTTTCAAGAGATGCACCGAATGAAACAACACTCTCCCGACCTCGTCCGTTTTTTATACAATTGCAATAGTTAAGTCTTATCTTGTAATTTATCTCTCAAATTCACCCATTAAAGCACCCTCTTTCTCTCTGCCGTTCTCCTTCTATTAGTCACATTTCAGTCATATTTTTCATTTTATTTGAGACCGTTATGTCTCCGTTAAAAATGTATGATGCCGTTCTAAAAATAACTTTTAGAAATACTAATGCTTGCATGATCAAGTAAATGAAGAGGACAAAATGAAATTTTCACACTTAACGGCAGCTTTGCTGGGGACATTTGTATGTGCTCAGGCGGCGGACGATATCGCAACAGCGTTCAAAGAGGGGAAACTCGAAGGACGTATCCGCGCTCACTATTTCAGTACCGATTGGGACGATAACAGTGCGACGGGTAAAAACGGACCCGATGCACACGGTATGGCTGTGGGGGGAAGTTTGATCTACAAAACCGCCCCTTTGCGCGGTTTTAGTGCGGCAACCGGACTCTATACGACCCAAAATCCGGGTGGATGGACGGAAAAAAGCGACGGTGATACCGCCAATACCTCAAAAGATCTCTTCGCACGCGGCCCGGGATCTACCTATACCTACGGAAAAGGGTACGCGGTGTTAGCCCAAGCGTATCTCCAATACGATATTGCTAAAACCAAGGTAAAAGCAGGACGGATGTTGATGAGCAATCCCTACATCAATCCGAACGATAGCAAAATGATCCCTATCGCGATTGAGGGGTATGAACTCGTCTCTAACGATATCGCAAACACGACGATTCAACTCGATTACGCCGATAAAATCAAAGAGCGCGGGATGGATTATTTCGGTTCTATGGCCGATACGGGAGATACACCGACCAAAATTTCGGCCTATTATGCCACCCATTACGGCAGTGGAACACACGGCGATGCACCCAATGTGGTGATTGCAGGGGTAAAAAACAAATCGATAGAGAATCTCGAACTCCAAGCGTGGGGTATGCACTGGGCGGATCTCGTCAATCAAGCGACACTAGAAGCGAATTACGCCCTTAAAGTGGGTGATGTCACTCTCGGTCTCGGCGGGCGTTACATCAAACAATACGACAAAGGAGCGGGAAATATTATCCTCCCGAACACCAACAACGGCGACAGCGATAACAGCGTTGATAGTTCATTGTTCGCCCTCCGCACGTCAGTGGGTTACGGTGCGGCTAAATTGACCCTTGCAACTGCGCGTACCGCAAGCGGAGCCGATTTGATCGCTCCATGGCGCGGCTTTCCGACTGAGGGGTACACCCGCAGTATGACCCAAACCGACTGGAATGCCAATACCCGCTCGTACAAAGGGCAATTGGACTACGATTTCAATGAATTGGTTTCCGGTCTAAGTACGATTCTGGGCTACGCCTATTACGACCGTGATCCGAGCAAAAAACCGTATCAAAGCATGACCGATCGCCTCTACCAAAATGGCGATACTCACCAAGTGAATTTGGACATTATGGTTAAACTCTCCGGCGACTGGAAAGGGACAGAGCTTAAACTTCGCTTGATGGATCAAGAGAATGATACGACGGCTACGTACAACCAAGATACCTCTAATCAAGAGCTTCGTGCTGAAGTGAATTATCTGTTTTGAACAGAGAAAATAAAAAAACGGGGATACGTTAATGGATAACTTAAGACTTCTTATCGTCGATGATGTCGAAGATAACAGGATGCTTTTGCAAGCCATTTGCCGAAAAATGGAGGGGTTTGAGATCGAAGAGGCCTCTGATGGGATCGAAGCGGTCGAGATAGCTGAGCAATGGCATCCCCATATCATCCTTATGGATGTGATGATGCCCCGCATGGACGGATTTCAAGCCTCCAAAATTATCAAAGAGCGTTATCCCCAAACGATCATTGTCGCACTCACCGCCGTCATAGACCCGAATATGGAAAAGAACATGGCCTCCATCGGTGTAGCAGCCTATATCCATAAACCGGTCGATAAAAATCTAATCCGCTTTAAACTCCAAAGTTTTGCGGCATTACTCCACTCCAGAGAGGGCGAATTTAATAAATTATCGACAAAAGAGGCCGTAAACCTTTTCAGTCGCGATATTCGCCGCTTTAAAACCATTTTTGAAATCAGCGATGCGGAATCGATCATGGATTTCGGAAACTGGATTTTAATCCGTCATGATGAGACGTTGAATGTGCCATGCAGACGGATGGATATTGCTCTAGAGCTTTTTTATGAACTCATGCGTCAAGGAATTCGTCAAAGCGGTTCGATGAATATCATCGTCGAAGAGAATTACGAAGAGCTTTTTGTGACACTAAAATTCAAAAACATGATCGATCTCCATCCCAAAACAGAGGCACTGTTCCATGAGCTGGGAGAAAATGCTATCCTAGGAGAGGAGTGCGCTTATATTCGCCTCACTATGCATTCGTATGAAAAACCGGATATCACTGCAAAAGAGGCGGATAAACCAAAACCTGTTGTCATTCAAGAGGCTAAAGTCGAACCGATCATTGAACAAGCTAAGCCTGCTATCGCTAAAGAGGTCAAAGTTCTCGAAACCAACGAAAAAGAGATGCTCCGTCAAAGCTTTGTAAGAAAGACCTCCGCCATCGAGTATGTTCAGGATATCGGCGGAGACGTCCTCGATGAAATCCGTGATTTGGAGAGTCTGGATGAGGAGTGGATCGAGAAACTCCAAGCCCTCGAAACGGAGCCTACACTAGAAAATATCCGACAATTCACCGACAATGTTTTAGGTGTCTATGTTAGAGCGATCAACAACCTCTTCGAATTTACCGCATTGGCATATGCCCTCTCCTCTCTGGGGAGCTTTTTAAAAGAACACGCCGATGCGATTATCACTGATCCTAAAAAACTTAAAACACTCGTGATGCTCACCGAGCATTTGGGGAGCGATCTCACCTCATGGAGAGATCATATCTTCGGCTTGCAGGATACGGCCGATATCCACTATCTCGACAGTTCGTTTTTCAGCTCCTGTATGCAGATCGAGCAGATTATCGGAAACAAGGAGGTTGCATCCAACGATGATGACGATGACGGAATGGAATTTTTTTAAAAATCAGTAAATACACAATCAAGGAGGAAAGTAAATGGCAAAAAGAGTGATCATCGTCGATGATTCCAGAGCGGTTATCGCGACGGCGGAGTTGGCGTTAGAAGCGTTGATCGGCAGCGGTGTGATCGAGTTTAAATCGTATCTCAACCCCGCCGAGCTTTTAGGAAATCTGCAAAGCGGTGCGGAGAATTTCGATCTTTTGATCAGCGACGTCAATATGCCGGAGATGAACGGTCTGGACTTAGCCCGCTCCATCAAAAGCGACGAGCGGTTTAAAACGAAACCGATCATCATCCTCACCACCGAGAGTTCGGAGGAGTTGAAGATGAAGGGTAAAGAGATCGGGGTAACAGGGTGGATGGTTAAACCGTTCAACGATGAAAAACTGGTCAAATCACTAAAAATGGTACTGGGAGTCTAAAAATGGAAGAAAACACGACCCAAACACGACGAGAGCGGTATCTGACGTTCTTTTTGGGTGAAGAGCAATACGGGATAGGGATCGATCGGATCAAAGAGATCATCGCCCTCATGAAGGTGACCTACGTCCCGAAAACCCCTGAGTATATGAAAGGGGTGATCAACCTGCGCGGCTCGATCATCCCCGTCGTCGATACACGAACCCGTTTCGGTATGGAGCCTCAAGAGGAGACTATGCACACGGCGATCATCATCGTCGAAGTGGACAAAGTGAACGTCGGATTTATCGTCGATCGTGTCGAAGAGGTGGCGAGTATCGATAGTTCGCATCTGGGTGCGGCACCGAAGTTCGGCAGCGGTGTCGATACCGACTTTATCTGCTCGATGGCACAGATCGAAGAGAACGTCGTGATGATTTTAGATGTTTTGAAGCTTTTCGAAGCGGATGAACTGATGAGTTTAGAACAAATGCAACAAACAAATGAGGGAGAATAAGATGAAGTGGTTAGAGGATATGGTGTTACAAACAAAGTTAATGTTGCTGACGGGGATCATGGTCATCGCGATGATTGTCCTCGGATTCGTTGGATTTCAAGCGACCAATGGCTGGGAAGGCGATTCGAATAAGCTCGGGGAAGAGCTTGTCCCTTCGGTTCTAAGTATCGGACGAATTCGCAACGGGACACAGTTGGCAGCTATTCAGATGTATCGGGTACGCGGTCTTCAAGGCGATCCTAAAATGCAAGAAAAAATGGCAGACGCTTCCAGCGAAATGCAAAAAGCGTTTGACCGCGTTGACAGCGGTTTTAAAGACTATGATAAACTCGATAAAGCACCCGAAGAGATTCAACTATGGGAAAATATCAAACCCTCGTTGGAAATGTGGCAAAAACAAAGTGAGCAATTTGATAAAGAGATAGTAAGTGTTTTAGCTAAGACAAATGACCCCGTACGTATTGAAGAACTTTTTGTACACATGACAGAGCATCTTGATGCAATTCGTACAACCCGTCTAGCTGCTTCTGAAGGTTTGCAAGATGCTTATGACATCAATCGAAAAGAGATCGAGGATACTACCGCTGAGTCTAAAAAGGAAGTAACTTCTTTCCAGCAGATGTTTATGCTTATCGGCATCCTTTCGATCGTATTTGCCATCGTTCTGGCATGGATGATTATCCGCTCGATCACCCGCGCGATTACCGAGAGTGTTACAACGATTCGTGATGGTGCTATGCAGATCACCTCGGCATCCGATCAAGTTGCGGCATCATCATCCTCTTTGGCACAAGGGGCGTCTGAGCAGGCATCAAGTGTTGAGGAAGTAAGCGCAACTCTCGAAGAGTCCACTGCGATCAACACCCAAAACGTTGACAACGCACGTCAAGCCGATATCTTGGCGAAAAACTCGAACGATTCGGCGAAAGCGGGATATGAGAAAGGGGAGCAGCTCTCCCACTCCATGCATGCGATCACCGAATCAGCGGCAAAAATCAGCGGTATTATCAAAACCATCGATCAAATCGCGTTCCAAACCAATCTCCTCGCACTCAATGCAGCGGTTGAAGCAGCGCGTGCGGGTGAACACGGTCTAGGATTTGCCGTGGTTGCGGACGAAGTCCGTAACTTGGCTCAACGTGCAGCGTCAGCGGCAAAAGAGACTTCGGATATTATCGAAGAGGTAGTAGGACAGATCAAAGAGGGGAACGAGATTGCGCATGCAACCCACACGGCGTTCCAAGATATCGTTGAGCAGTCTAAAAAAGTATCCGATTTGATCGGTGAAATCGCTACTGCGGGTAAAGAGCAATCCGAAGGGATGAGCCAAATCAATCAAGCAATGGGTCAAGTTGACCAAGTAACCCAACAAGTAGCGGCAAACTCCGAAGAAGCTGCCGCTGCCGCTGAAGAGCTAAACGCACAAGCAACCTCAATGATGGAGACCGTTCGACTCCTTGCGGCGATGGTCGGAATGGAAAACAACGCCCAATCCGCCACTCCTAAAAAAATGCAGTTACACCATTTGGATGTAAAGGCTCAGGTTCCTAACCGTACTTCGGCACCGACACGCAAAGTTCTTCCGGCCAAAAAAACCGAGAATATTTTTCCTCTCTCTGAGGATGATTTGAAAGAGTTCTAAGATGGAGTTCGACGGTGATGTCCTCACCATTGGACTAAATATGAGTATGGAGGAGATACGGGAGTTCGAGCAGTTTGTTCGTCCCCGTCTAGAGTATCTGGAAACCATAGAGGTCGAAGAGGGGTCGTTGCTGCAATGCAGTGCTCTCATGGCGCTGTTGGTAAGTTTAAAACGGACACGAAGCGTCTTGAAAATCCCGTTTTTAGAGCGGGGAATGACGGCTTCAAGTACGTATGGAACACTGCATTGGATGTATCATGACTAAACAAGAACAAGTCAAAGCTATTTTTATCGAAGAGGCGGGGGAAATTATCGAAAAACTCGATATCAATATTCTCCGTTTTGAAGAGAACTCTACCGATTTTGATCTTCTCAACGAAATTTTCCGAGGGGTACACACCCTAAAAGGGAATGCCAACGCGTTCGGATTCACCCGATTGGGTGAGTTTGTTCACCATTTCGAAGATGTCCTCGATCACTACCGAAGCACGCACGAAGAGATCGAAGAGTGCCAGTTGGAACTTTTCGTCAACAGCGTCGACGTGATCCAAGAGGTGATGACATGCGAACTGGATCAGCTAAGTGACTTACCGGAGGCCTATCCCGATTGTCTCGCAAAGATCAAAGCGTTAATGGCGTCAAAAAAACCAAGTTCAGCCCAAATGGAGATCGAAGAAGCTCCCCTCGTATTGAACGATTTGGCGGCAGAGTTTTCCCTCAGCCCTTCCGAATCCTTGGAAGATTTAATCTCCGAGTCGATTCAAAAACAGCAGCTCACTCGCGCTGAGGGGTTAAACCTCTACCGAATCGATTTAACACTCGATAGCGACTGCTACAAACGGGGGTTTGACCATCTTCTCTTTTTAAAACTACTGGGAGAGAAAGCAGTATCGTTGGAGAGTTTTTTCGATACACAGAGCATTCCGCCGCTCGATGGGTTTAGCTGCGATGACAATGCACTTAAACACGTCGGTGTAGTACTCCTAAGCCCACTTTCCCTCGACGAGGTACGTGAGAATTTCGAGTACCTGTTCGATCATGAGTATCGTGTAAGTCTCATAGAGTCTATGGAGATTAAAGAAGAGCATGCTGTTGAAGTGCTAGCCGCCGCCACAAAAGCGGAAGCGGTTCAGGAAACTTCTAAGACAGTTTCAAAAAATGCTCCCGCACTCGCGACCTCTGCTAGTGCGGCAAAATCGACGATCCGTATCGATACGTTTAAACTCGACGAACTGTTTGATTCGGTCGGAGAGCTGGTTATCGCCCAGAACTTTATCGCCCAAAACGAAAAGATTCGCGTCATCGAAGACGAGTCGATCAGCCGAACGATCGAGACCCTCTCGAAGATCACGAAACGGATTCAAGACCGTGTTATGAGTCTGCGGATGGTCGCGATCCGCGACACGTTTGACAAAATGAAACGGGTGGTGCGCGACACCTCGAAAAAAACGGGGAAAGCGCTTAACCTCCACATTTTGGGAGAAGAGACGGAGATCGACAAAACAATGATCGACAACCTCTCTGACCCGATGATTCATATCATCCGTAACGCCATCGACCACGGATTAGAGAGCGACGGTGCCGAACGGCTAAGTGTCGGCAAAAAAGTCGAGGGGAACATCACGATCCGCGCCTATCACAAAAGCGGCAGTATCGTTATCAGCGTCAGCGATGACGGTCGCGGTATCAACAAAGAGAAAGTATTCCGTAAAGCGGTTCAGCGGGGGATCATCACGGGGGATGAAAATCTGAGTGATAGCCAAATCTTCGGCCTCATCATGCAGCCGGGGTTCTCAACTGCCGAATCGATCAGTGACCTCTCAGGTCGCGGCGTCGGATTGGATGTTGTGAAAACCTCCATTGAAAAACTGCGCGGGAAGATCGAAATCGAGTCCAAAGAGGGAGAGGGGACGACCTTTTCGATGGTTCTCCCTCTCACTTTGGCGATTATTGACGGTATGCTCGTACAAACGGCAGGAGAGATTTACATCATCCCTACCCTTAGCGTCGTCGAATCATTCCGACCGGATCGTGAGATCGTCCATGTCGTCAAAGGTCAAGGGGAGTTTGTTACTATGCGCGGACAGCATATCCCCGTGATTCGTCTCAGCGATGTGTTCGATTTGAATACGGAGCGGATTGAGCCGTGGGAGGGGATACTCGTCTGTGTCGAAACCGAAGCGGGTCGGATCGCCATTATGGTAGACGAACTGGTCGGTCGCCAGCAGGTCGTTATCAAACCACTGGGGAAATCGCTCGCAAAACTGCGTGAGATAACCGGAGGTGCGATACTCGGAAGCGGCGATATTGCCCTCATCCTCAACGTCGATGAACTACGACCTCTAATCGAGGCGGCCCATGGCGGAAATTGAACTGAGTCCTGAAGAGTTCGATCTCTTCAGAGCCTATATCTACGAACGTGTGGGGATATCCCTCTCCAAGCAGAAAACGACGTTGGTCAAAGGGAGACTCAACAAACGGCTACACCAGCTAAATCTCGGCTCATTCAGAGAGTATTACGATTATCTTGTCAACGATATGTCTGGCGATGAACTCTCGCTGTTTGTCAGCGCCATCTCGACCAACGTCACCTCCTTTTTTCGGGAGGGGGCGCAGTGGAAATGGCTTGAGGGGTATCTCCCGCAGCTTATCGCTTCTAAACGGAATAAAAAAATCCGTATCTGGTCGGCGGGATGTTCCAGCGGAGAAGAGCCCTACACGATACTGATGTTTTTACAGCACCATTTGAGCGACTTCGAGAGCTGGGACATCAAAATCCTTGCAACCGATATCTCCCATAAAGTCCTCACAAAAGCGATTAAAGGAGAGTATGAGGCAAAAAGTGTCGAGGCACTCCCAAAAGAGATTGTCCATCGCGCTTTTGACAAAATACGAACCGAAAATGGAATCAGCTATCAAATAGCTCCCCATTTGCGCCAGAAGGTGATGTTTCGCCTCTACAATCTGGTGACCGATCCGTTCATTTTCAAAAATGAATTTGATATGGTTTTTTGCCGCAACGTGATGATCTATTTCGATGATCCGACCCGCCATGAAGTGATCCGACGCTTTACTACCGTATTGCCCAAAGGCTCCCCCCTATTTTTAGGAAGTTCCGAATCTCTAACGACGCACCGAGAGAGCCTAAAACTGCTCGGCTCGTCCATTTACCAACGACTATAAGGAAAACTAGTGGAACACACCACTCACGGTAACTCACATGATCGAGAAGCCAAATTTGACATTAATGAACTTTTTTTCTCCATCACCACCCATGACAGCACGATCCTCTCGGGGAACGAAGTCTTTATCCGTATCAGCGGCTATACCAAAGAAGAGGTGATCGGACGCTACCACAACGTCGTTCGTCATCCCGATATGCCTCGTGTACTCTTTAAAATTATTTGGGATTCTATACACGAGTTCAAACCGATCGCGGGGTATGTCAAAAATCGGACGAAAAACGGAGAGTATTACTGGGTCTTTGCAGCTCTTTTTCCAATGAAAGATCGTCTTGTATCCATTCGGATCAAACCGACCTCCCGATTTTTTGCGTATGCACAGGAACTCTATCCCGTTATTCTTGATACTGAGCGTCGTGGGGGGATGGAAGCGAGCGAGGCGTTGATCCCTGAAGTGTTAAACAGCATAGGATACCAGAACTACGACCAATTTATGTCCGATGCACTGTTAGAAGAGCTTAAGGGACGTAAAAATGTGGTCTCGTTTGAGCCATCACGCTCATCTGCAGAGCGTTCGGCTTTACCTCTTTATCAACACTTACAAACGGTACACGGATACACGAAAGAGCTGATGGAGAAATACGACGGATGGTTTGAAAAAATCGATATGTTTATACAAGTGGAATCACTCTTCAAAGAGAAAAGTCTGATTTTACGGCAAGTTGCCCGTGAGGTCGTTTTCCTCTCCCTCAATGCCTCGGTATCGTCGTACAAGGTCGAAAACGGAGGGGAGACGTTTGGTATTTTGGCCCGTGATGTCCGTACCAACGCAAAAGAGAACGATGAACTGATCGCTAAAATCGACTGTTTAGTTCAAGAACTTTCAGAATCGCTGAATGCCCTCGTCTTTTCTGTCTCCGGTATACGGCTCCAAAGCGAGATGCTCACCTATTTTATTTCAGAACTGTTATGTGAGAACTGCAAGGTCGAACACCACGAGATCGAAGAGAACATGGACACACTCATCACTCTCGTCGCTCAGTATGCACAAAAAACCGATGAACTTCAGCTCACGTTAGAGCGACAGATTCAAGAAATTCTTAAAAATCTCGATCAGCTCGAACAGCAGATAATGTATCTGGGATACATTCAAGTGTACGGGATCATCGAGGCGGCAAGCTCTCAAAACGAGACGGTGAGTTTCGAGGGGATCTTCTCTCAACTCAAAACACTGATCCAAAAAACATCGTTAGAACTCGAAGCGATGCAGAAACTCGGTAGAAATTTTGACAGGGAAAACACCCTTCTGCGGGATCAATCTGTGAGCATAACCCATGTACTGAACAGTTTACAAGATGAGATTGAAATAATCAAAAAGTTAAAAGGATAAAACATGACAAAAACAATACTACTCTCTTTCGTAGCCGCAGCGGCATTAAACGCTTCGGGAATCAACGAGGCTTTTAGCCAGGGTAAATCACGCGGACATATCCGCACGGCATACATCAACAACAACTATGACGCGGGGGGAAATGACTACGCAACAGCCATCGGCGGAGAACTGAAATTCGAAACGGCTCCATGGAACGACGTCAAACTCGGAGTCGGAGCATACGTTAGCCAAAAAATCGGATTTGCAACCGGTGAGAACACCACAGCCAACGGTGATTTTTTCGACGAAAACAAAAAATCATACGCCTATGTAGGAGAAGCCTATCTCGATTACAGCGCGGGAGATTTCACCCTCCGAGTCGGTCGTCAACTCCTCGATACTCCGCTGGCCGATGCCGACGATATTCGGATGAATCCGAACACCTTTGAAGCGGCAATCGCTACCTATACCCCTATGGAGGGGACAACGTTGCTCGGCGGTTATGTGACGCGCTGGGCGGGAGTGGATTCGGGAGAGGACAAATCGACTTTTAAAAAGCTCGGCGGAGTAGAGAGCCGAGGAGCGGCTGTTGCCGCAATCATGAGTGAGAATATCGAAAACCTCTCCGCACAGGGATGGTACTACGGCATCGATCGTGTTGCTGACGTCTTTTACGGCGATGCGACCTACACCATGGCGTTTAGCGAGACATCAGGGGTAGAAATCACGGCTCAATACGCAGATTTTAACGAAGAAGTCTCATCTGCGGTAGAGGGTCATGTCTACGGGTTAGGTCTTTCTCTCAATGTCGGAGCCATCACACTCGGTGCGGCCTATAACCGTGCCTCGAATGATGCTGGAAAAGCAGTCGTAAACGGATATGGTGGAGGGCCGTATCTCACGTCAATGGAAGAGTGGACGATTGATGGGATGGAAGATGCCAAAGCGTATCAGTTCAGCACCGAAATCGATATGGGCTTCACTGGATTGGAGGGGATGAGCCTCACCGCACTCTACGGCCTCTTCAAAAGCGCCCCTCTCGCCACTAAAATCAAAGAGTGGGATGTAATCTTGGCCTATACCCTAAGCGATGCGTTCAATGTTGAAGCTTCGTATGCCCGAGTCACGGATTGCTATGACAATGCAAACGAGGGAGCGGATGCGGGGTACAGCCGCTTTCTCACACGACTCAACTATAGCTTCTAAGAATACGGGTAAGTAGGGGAAAAAGAATGCAATATAACTGCAATATTGAAAACAAAGAGATTATCTTTTTAAGTCATAAAATTCTGGAATTGAATAAGCAGCTGATCGAAAGCGAAAAAGCAAAATCACGCTTTCTGTCGCTCGTCGCGAATGAGCTCAATAACCCCATGACGGCATTGTTGGGGTTAATCCCCCATTTAAAACCCGACCGTCCGGAGGAAAACGATATCTTCTCCCTCGCCCACCAAGAAGCACTGTTGCTCAATTTCCGTATCCAAAATCTCGTAGCGGCCGCCGCCGTGGAGAGCGGAGAACTCGAGGTGAGCCATGTCTGCGTGAATGTAGAGAGTATCGTGCATGACGTAGTCAAGGAGCTCCACTATCTCATTCACAGCAAAAACATTATTATCAGTATTCACAACACGCTGGAGCACTCCGTCGTCTCTGATCCCCATAAACTCCATCTTATCCTCAAAAACATCATTGCCAACGGATGCACCTACGGCTTTATCAACGGTATCGTCGATATTGCGATCTCGGAATCCTCTTCCAACTTCACGATAGCGATCAACAATCAAGGGTATCCGCCAAAAGTAGAATTCAAACCCGAAATTTTCACCCGCTTCGCCAACGGTCCTGCGGGGGAACACGGGTTGGGAATCGGGCTGAGTATTGTACGTGAGCTGTGTGAATGTATGGAGGGGTCTATCGACTACGTTGCCGCAAACCGAATGGTCACCTTTACCGTAACCCTACCTCTTTTGAAAAGCACTTCTGAATCTGATCTCTACGATTCAAACGAGTTTTTATTCGAATCATTTGATGATGCTATCGAGCTCTAAATGATCCTCACGAACTCCACCTTTATTCACGTCGGTCAGATCCATATCGATATCGCCCCAAAAGCAATTTCGACGGTTCTAGGCTCTTGTGTGTCGGTGTGTTTGTACGACACGACACTCGGTATCGGAGGTATGAACCATTACCTTCTCCCCTTTTGGAACGGAAACGGACTTCAAACACCAAAATTCGGCAATATCGCCATTCCGAAATTGATCGAAACAATGATTGCCAAAGGGGCACATCCCAATAGAATGAAAGCCAAAATTTTTGGCGGTGCTATGATGAATACGACAGATGTGAGCAACACAATGATGATCGGAGAAAAAAATATTATGGTTGCGCGAAAAATTTTACAGGAGTACTCTATCGAAATCGTTGCAGAGGATATCGGCGGACAGAACGGCCGAAAAATACAGTTTGATTTGAAACAGGGAAAAATTTTGCTCAAATACGCTTCCTACCAAAATATCACATGAACGTTTTGCATCGAGTATCAATTAAATTTTACTATAGGAGCACCCATGGAAAACGTCAATTCGATCGCTAATTTTAAAACAATTAATGAGGAGATCAAAGCCCTGTTGCACGAAATAGAAGAGCATATCGCGGCACACCCTTATTTCGATTATAGTGCCTTGAATAAAAATAACGAAGCCTTTATTGAGATGCTCGATAAATTGCTCGACGCGCGATGCTCGGTCGAAGAGCTCAAAAGACATTGTACTAATCCTCATAAGATCAAAAAGTACAACTTCCCTGAAATATAGTCATATTCTGGTCATATATTTTAGTTTTTATGTGACCGTTATAGCCGCATCAACACGCTACGATTTCAGCTGCAAAATTATTTTATCTAATAACAAAGCCCATTAATCGCCAGATAAATGATAGAAAACACAATTAAACAATATGAAATTGCTATGGCTTAGATTTATATGACCGAAGGAGGTAGAAAACATGGAACTACAGATGAAGAGCGGCGAGTTTATCGTCTCTAAAACCGATTTGAAAGGAAACATTACCTACGGTAATGAGACGTTCATAGAAATGTCAGGGTATGTGGAAGAGGAGCTGTTGAACAAACCGCACAACATTCTCCGACATGAGGATATGCCCAAAGCGGTGTTTAAACTGTTATGGGAGCGGATAGCGGAACCTGAGGGGATCTATGCCTACGTTAAAAATAAAACCAAAAACGGAGATTATTACTGGGTCTTTGCCTACGTTACCCCATCCTTCGACTCGCGCGGAAATAAAATCGGCTATTACTCGGTTCGCCGCCGACCTGCACCAAACGCGATAGCCCTCATCGAGCCGCTGTATCGCGAACTGCTCCAAATTGAGCGACAAAACGGTGTGTCGGCATCGCAAACACGCTTGAACACTATTCTCACTGAAAAAGGGGTGACCTATGATCAATTTGTTTTCAATCTTCAAAAGTAAACGAAAAGACCCGTTACTGGAAAAAATCGAACATGTACTAGCCGGAGCTTCGCAGGGGATGCTGGAAGAGCGTATTGTCTCCATCGCGAATGACTCACCCTATGCTCCGCTGGCGTGGAGTTTTAATAACCTCCTCGATCAAGTAGAGGCCTATATGCGTGAGAGCATCCTCTCGATGCAGTTAGCGGAAAAAGGGGATCAAGATCACAGTATGCACCCAGAAGGGTTTAAAGGGCTCTTCGCCCAATCGATCAAACCGATCAATAAATCGTGTGATGGGATACGAGCGCAACAGCTTATGTTTACCCGCCGCCACTACAGCGAAAACTTCCAAAAAATAGGAGGGGGGACAAACGGAGGATTGATCACGATCCAATCCGATATTATCAAAAGCAACAAGATTATGGAAGATATTACGGAACGCGCCAAAATGACGGCGCATCAGGCGCATGAGAGTCGGGAATCGGCGGGAGTATTGCTGGAAGATTTTTATACTCTTTCGCAAACCGTATCGGAAACCTACAACGGTATCGAAGCACTCAGCTCTAAAACCAAAGAGATATCCGCCATCGCCGATTTGATCAAAGATATCGCCGATCAGACCAACCTTCTCGCCCTCAATGCCGCTATCGAGGCGGCACGTGCCGGGGAACACGGACGCGGATTTGCCGTCGTCGCCGACGAAGTACGTAAACTGGCCGAACGTACCCAAAAAGCGACCCATGAGATCACGATCACGATCCATTCGCTGAATGAAGATACCGATGATATTACGACCCATGCAAAAAATATGTCAGAAATATCGGATCATGCGGTAAAACAAGTAGAAAATTTTTCTCAGACATTGACCCTATTCAACCAAGATGCCAATAAAACATCCAAAGATTCGTTTTTTATCCAAAACCAACTTTTTTCTAGTTTGGCGAAGATTGATCATATTCTTTATAAACACGAAGCCTACTCTGCAGTCCTAAATGATAAAGTTACACACCGATTTGTTGATCATACGGAATGTAAATTCGGGAAATGGTACTACTCAGATGGTGCGGAGTTTTTCTCGAAAACCCAAACCTATAAAATGATCGACGAGTATCATCACACTGTACACAGATTTGTCATCGAGAATATGAAATACGTTCAAGAAAGCACACATAACACAAAAGAGATCGTTCCGATAATATTGGAAAATTTCATCAAAATCGAAGAAGCCAGTCATAAACTTTTTGAATCGCTTGATCACATGGTTCTCGAACAACAAAACATTGATATGGCATCAAAGAAATCAGCGAGTTAAATAGTATGACGCTGAACAGCAGCAGCGATATAAAAGATATCATTTTTTCTTCTATCAGAAAAAAAATAGGAAACATACCTATCCATCTCGAATCGACTCCAAACGCCAAAGCGAGACTGACGATCGGAACCGTTCGAAAAGATTTTGTCAACCAAAGAGATGCCTTGCAATGGCTAATCCATGCCTATAATATCAAGGATTTAAAAAAGAGTGCTCAAAGCTCTCTCCCAAAAGAGGAGTTCAAAAGCCCTGTGATTAAAAAACGGCATGTCCTCAATGATGCCGCCAACAGATTATTTGAAAAAATTATCGAGTTCGATTACTATAGTACCGAGATATATCGTGATGTGGTGAGTGATTTTGAGAAATTAAAAACAGAAGAGGGATTTAGCGACCAAGAGGTCGGGCTTATTTATGCAATGGTGGTTGAGTCTCTACAAAAATTGATGGATGAGACATTCCACCATCAACGTTCACAAACGTATAAAAAATATCTGGAACAGCTGAATATGAGGGGCGCTAAAAGAGTTTAGTGTACCGCCCGCTCCAAACACCCTTTTTCCATACA
>DLUI01000108.1:0-364 GCA_002742695.1 Sulfuricurvum kujiense
ATTCTCTTTAAAGTCATACGTTTTGTCACCTTTTGTCACTTTGAAGGTAACGTAAGGTTCCGCACTGAGTATAAAATCACTGCTCTCACCTTCACGGATATGCATAACACCCTCGTATCCCATATAACGGGTTAGTGCCGCACCGACAAGGATAATCAAAAAGGCAACGTGAAAAATAAATACGAGCCATTTACCTTTACGAGCCATTTTAAAATTAATGATATTGAGAGTGAGATTAATGGCTAGCAATGCAAGAAGAATTTCAAACCATCTTGCATTGTATACGTCTGCTTTAGCAGTCATTGAACCGTAATCGTTTTCGATAAACGTTGCATAGCCGATAGTAACGGCAAATACGAGCATA
>DLUI01000108.1:557-10366 GCA_002742695.1 Sulfuricurvum kujiense
GGTTGCTTGGGCGTTAAGTTCTTCTGCCGCTGCCGCTGCCTCTTCGGAGTTAGCGGCTACTTGTTGGGTTACTTGGTCAACTTGACCCATAGCTTGATTGATCTGACCCATTCCCTCAGCTTGTTCTTTTCCGGCGATAGCGATTTCACCGATCAGGTCGGATACTTTTTTAGATTGTTCAACAATCTCTTGGAATGAGGTATGGGTAGCCAAAGCAATTTGGTTCCCCTCTTTGATTTGTCCTACTACCTCTTCGATAATATCGGAAGTCTCTTTTGCCGCTGATGCTGCACGCTGCGCCAAGTTACGCACTTCATCCGCAACGACAGCGAATCCTAAACCGTGCTCACCCGCGCGTGCCGCTTCAACTGCCGCGTTGAGTGCGAGGAGATTGGTTTGGAACGCGATTTGATCGATAGTTTTAATAATACCTGATATTTTAGCCGCTGATTCGGTGATGGCGTGCATCGAATGGGAGAGTTGTTCCCCTTTCTCATATCCCGCTTTAGCCGAATCGTTTGCATTTTTCGCCAAGATATCGGCTTGACGAGCATTGTCAGTGTTTTGGGTGTTGATTGCGGTGGACTCTTCGAGAGTTGCGCTTACTTCCTCAACACTGCTTGCCTGCTCAGACGCCCCTTGTGCCAAAGACGAAGAAGAGGACGCAACCTGATCGGATGCCGAGGTGATTTGCATTGCGCCATCACGAATCGTAGAAACAGCATCACCGATAGAGGTATTAACAGATCGGATGGTGTAGAATGAAAGCCCTATGACCCCTAAAAAAACAACTAGTCCTCCGACTGTTAGAACCATAAGCAATTCGTCGGTATTTTTTTGTTGAAATTCAACTTCTTCACGCCCCACTTGTTTTTGAAGATTGAGCAACTTGGTAGCGCTCTCCATAACATCTTTAAAGAGGGGCCCGACAACTTTGACTCGATGCATATTTGCTGCTTTGAATTCGTTTCGATTCAAAAGCTCAGCGGCTGGAATCAGCCCTTCTTGAAAAAATTTCTCCCGTCTATCCTGAAACTCCTTCGCCAGTATTTTCTCTTCCGGTGTCAAATAGGTTGCCATATACGCATCCCATATTTTTGCGATTTCAGATGTATTTTTATGTATTTCATCCAAATGCATGGCAATAGGATGATTATGCAAAACATGCTCTTCCAAACGTATATCGTGCATACAAGCCAATGCAAGATGATTCATATTTGTTTGCATCAGACTAATGATCGTTCCGATATCTACCGCCGGTATCAACCTATCTTCGGTAATCGTATGGGCACCGTTAACCGAATCTTTTGCGTTGTGAACACTGTAAATTCCTACCCCTAGTAATATAGTCAGTAAGAAACCGACCAACATAACCATTTTTTTCCCGATTGTCCAATTACGCGTTTCCATTGTTATTCCTCTGTTTGGTTTTTTTGAATCTGTTCTAAACTGATAAGTTCATCCGCTTCAAAGAGCTTCAAAACATCCAAAATCATCACAACGTTATCTTCCATCTGTGCCATCGAGCAGATAAAATCGGTATCGATGTTGTTACCGAATTTCGGAGGATCACTCATGTTGGCACTGTCGATACTCGCTACTTCTTCAACACGATCGACGATAAAGCCGATATTAACTTTATCCACTTCGACGATCACGATCGCCGTGTGCATGTCCTCTTCTTTGGTTTCCATACCAAAGCGAAGACGTGTATCGACAACGGGGATGATAGAACCGCGCAGGTTGATGACGCCTCGCATATACTCAGGGGTTTTAGGGACATTGGTCACTTTCATAATCGCGATGATCTCTTTGATCCGATCGATCGCGATACCGTATTGCTCCTCGCCCAAAAAGAACGTCAAATACCGTTCTCGTCTCGATTGGGTCGTGTTTTGTTCCATTTTAGACTCCTATTATTATTTTTAAAAATTTCACCCATTTTTTCATTATCCCGTTCTCCATTTAGTAAAATCAATTTCTTTATGCCCCAACGGTATAGGTTCGCCAAAATAGTAGCCCTGCGAATAATCGATCCCCATCGATTTAACTTTTTCATAAATTGCTTTCGAATATACGAATTCCGCTACAGTAGGAATCCCCATAGCCTGAGCCAGCGAGATGATTGTTTTTACAATCATCTCTGAGGTTTTATTGCAGTCAATATCTTTGATGTAGGCGGAATCTATTTTTATGATGTCCACATGCATTGAATGGATACGGTAAAAATTGGATTTGTCACTTCCGAAATCGTCGATGGCAATCAAATACCCCATTTGAGAAAATTTTTGAAGCTGCTTTATCGATTCGTTTGTTCCGTTTGCAGAAATATTTTCCAGTATTTCAAGCGTTACCCGATTGGGTTCAATCGCGTATTTCTCACTCAATCTCGTCATAAACGAGAGGAGATTACCGTTTTGGAGATCTTCTTCGGTGATATTGATGCTAAACGATTCCGATTTATCGGCAAACATTTGATAGCTTTTTTCCATCATTACATGCGTTATGCTAGGGAGAAGTCCTACGAGTTTAGCCGGTTCGATGAAATGTTCCGGACTGATGGGTTTACCATCTTCGATAATCCGTGCCAACGCTTCGTACTTGAGTATTTTTTGGGTAGCATTATCGACAATGGGCTGATAATAGGGGACGATCCTATCTTCATCAAGGGCAAGGCGGATTTTACGCATCCACTCAATATTATTTTTTTGTCGTGCTATAAAATCAGAGTCATCTTTAAAAACGTGATAGCGATTTTTTCCTATTTGACGTGCCTCTTTCATCGCTGCATGCGCTTTTACGAGAGCATTGGGCGATGAAGCGATACCGATTGTGCAGGTAAGGCTGATCAGAATATCTTCAATTTTAAAAATGTAACTTTGTATCCCCTGATAGAGTGATTCAACGGGACAAATAGGGTCATCGTTACATGAGGTATCGCAAAAAATGACAAACTCATCCGAAGCGACACGATAAAGGGTATTTGAGCTATCAATATGTTGTTGAAGATATTCGGCAAACATAAATAAGATCCGATCACCGATTTCATAGCCGTACGTCGAGTTAATCGAATCAAAATTATCTATATTGCATAGAATCAATGCGTGATCCGGCTGTTGTTGGACGATTTGATCGAGTTTCTCTTTTTTAAAACATCCGGTCAGTGAGTCATACATATACGATTGCTCCAGCTGCTCCTTTTTTTCTGCCAGCATCATCTCCAGATTGTTTGCGTAGTTTTGGTGTTCTTTCTTTATTTTGACGTTTTTTGCACTTTTAGACAATACGTTCATCAACTGCTGCATTTCAACCGGTTTGACGATAAAATTATCGATCCCCGTATTGATCGCTTTGACAAAATATTCGGGTTCATTGTGTGCCGTAATAATTATGGCTTGAATTTCCGGATCATCGCGTCGTATCTCCTCAATCATTTCAAGTCCGTCCATATGAGGCATCGTGATATCGGCAATAATCAAATCAATACGTGTGCGATTGTTATGATAGATATTCAGCCCCTCTTCACCGTCTTTTGCTACAAAAACCGAAGCATAAAGCATCTCAAGAATCTTGACCATCTTTTCACGTATTTCGTATTCGTCTTCGACATAAAGGACAGTGAGTAGTTTCGTATGCCCTTTTGCCTCGTGTGTTTTGATCGTATTCATCGGAAAGCCTCACTTATTCAAACTCTATTAATAATCAAAAAAGAACTAAATCGTCTTCAGCCGAATCGATTTCATTAGACTCGTCTGATAGAATGAGTTCGATTTGCAAACATGTACTAAATAGCGAACTGTCAAGATAGTGGATATCCAAAGCACTCTGCGTCACAAACAAATGGCGTCGCCAATCACCCAAATCCGATTGTATGCCGCTCAGCAATAAAATAATTTTTTTCATATTTTTCGTATCGATTGAAATATCTTCGATTTTTTCAAGTACTTTTGCAAGGGAGCGGATAGCGTATGCCAGATCTTCAAATTCAAAAAGCATACTGATCTCATGAGCATACGTTTCCAACTGTATCGCCATTTGTCGTAATCCGTCGATCTCTGCATCTTCTTGCAAGAGACAAATTGATTCTTTTAAATCATCATCCAACTCATCTAGCTCCTGTAGCTCCTGTAGAATTTCATAATCGAGTTCGCTAACATACTCGGCTGCGGTTGTCTTGTTAACATGCGAACGGCGTAAAAGTCTGCTCTCCTCATCATCAATTTTGAGTTTTGTTTTTGCAGGCTCTTCCGCTGCAACTGCCGCCCTATTCTCTTCAACATAATCCTTTGCACTAGTTTCACGTAAAGGGCTCGGCAGTGCAGTCACTTTTTTACCACGATAACGAGTTTGGATTACTAGTTCTTCGAGTATTTCGGTATAAGATCTGATTTTGATTTTTTGGTACTCTTCGAGGGTTATATCGTTAAAAAAATAGATGAGACTCTGCTCCTCTTCATTATCGATATGTATCTCACGTCGGACGATTCGATAGATTTTACGCCCTTGTCTTTTCGAAACTGAAATTCGGTTTTTTGAGGGGTCACTGCTATCATACTCCTCCAGCGATGCTATAAAGCCGGAGCGTTTATCAAACGGGATTCCCCCATTTTCCCCTTTTAAAAAACGCTGTAATTCTGCCGCTTCAAATATGGCGCAGAAAGGGTTGTTAAAATAGCGAACGGTGTCGTTTGTGTAGATTATGCACGGTGAGAGATAGCTTTCGGTTATTTGAGCTACGATCCTCTCCGATAATCGGTTGATTCTCTCCTGCAGCTGCTGTAACTCGTACTCTTTTGCTTTTTTCCGATCATCGATCATCCATGCAATGTCGGAAAATACCTGTTTGGCACGCCCCTCTTCTATAGGTTTCAACAGGTATTTGTCAATTTTTAGATCAATGGATCGGATGAAATACTCTTGATCGCTGAAGGCCGTAGTGATGATAATCGGTATATTAGGGTGGGTAAGACGGATATGCTGAACCATATCCAGTCCATTCATATTCGGCATTTGGATATCGGTTATAATAAGATCGTAATAACGCTTTTGAAATAGACTTAGCCCTTCGAATCCATCACTGGCTACATACACCTCTTTAAAGAGTATTCGTAGCAGACTAAGCATTTGATGACGAATATCTTCTTCATCCTCAACGTACAAAATGACAAGTTCTTTTGTTAGCTCTTTGATTTTTGCAGTATCATTGATCCTCATCTATCTCTCCTCATTTATGTAATTAAGTAATACTCTGCCCGTTTCGCTTTGAAGGACAATATGTCTCCCATGGACTCCGCCGACATCTTTTGCCATAACCGGAATACGGTATTCTCCAAGCACTTCATGGGCGATAAGAATATTCTTTTTCCCCACCATTATCGCGTCGTTAGAAACAGAATTGATAACGTTTCCGCCGCCGAAGATTTTGGCTTCAAGATTTTCGATCCGGCATCCGTTATTCACCATCCCCTCAACTAAACGGTGGATAGCAATATTTCCGTATTTCGGACTCTGCACCCCTTTTCCCTTCCACAATGGAACAAGGTAGTGGTTCATACCGCCAATATACTTCATCCGATCATACAGACACACCGCCACACATGATCCTAAAATCGTACACACTTCGGTCGGGTTGATCCCGATATAATATTCCCCTACATTGATAAACTTTTTAGGGTGTTCTAGATCATTAAGAAGTTCATGAGTATCAACTAGCCTAGTCATCGTATACTCCTTCATATATTTAAAATTATTAATCTAAATTAAAATTTATTTAACAGTATAAGGAATAACTATGCAGAAAAAATGCAGACAAGAGTTAAGTAATCACTTGGTTTTTAAAAACGATAAAAAATTCGGCACCGTTCTCGGTATTGGCAACTTCAATAGAACCGTGCAATATCTCTCGCACGATCCTTTTACTCATATACAAACCGATTCCTGTCCCTTTTCCCTGATCTTTTGTCGTAAAATAAGGGTTAAAAATCTTATCGAGGTTTTCAGGTTTTACACCGCCCGCACAGTCACGCACCGATATAATCAGTGTATTTTCTTCGAATTGGGTGAGTGAGATAGTGATTGTTTTGACATCAAGATGGAGCCCCTCGTAGGCATCTCGTGCATTGGCAATAATATTGATTAAGACATGCGCCAGCTCTTTTTTGTAGCTTGATATTACAGTCGGGTTATTCTGATCGTAGAGGATTTTGATCCCTCTCCCTTGTAATTGCGCTTTCATGAGCGACTCAATATCTTTCATGACGTCATTGAGCCTAAATTGTTGTATTTCCTGATCCGGTTTAAAGAAATTCATAAAATCATTGATCGTTTGTGACATCTTCTGTACCCGCCACTGGATGTAGGTAAGGTGTTCACGAATGTCATCCGGTTCTAATTCATCAAGTTCGAGTTTCATTGCTACAGAAATGGCGGATGCACTGATAGCGTTAAGGGGCTGGCGCCATTGGTGGGCAATCATATTGAGCATCTCCCCCATCTGAACACTCTTGGATTGGTTATGGAGCATTCGGTCTTTATTTCGATTGTCTGCCACCTCTGCTTTTATCCGTAATTCGAGCGTTTTTTTGTACTCTTCGAGTTCCGTTATGTCCGAGAAAGAGGCTATATTTATCTTGTCATTTTCGATATAAACCTCATTTACACTGACACTGAATACATACTCTTTATCACCCCGTTTCATCAGTGCATAGTGAGAATACTCTGGATTGTCTTTGACATATTCAATCCACTCTTTTCCATTCATTGTTGTAGAGAGATACCCTTCTCTCTCAATAAAATAGTCGCAAATACAATCATGCTCCGCCAAAAACGAAGGGATATCCGGATATCCGACAAAATCGAGAAATGCTCTATTGCCGTCACATAGGGTACGAATATTGAAATTGGCAACGATAATATTAGGCTGTCCGTCGAAAATTGCTTTTTGGTATTTTTGAGAATATTCGAGTCGCTTGTAGAGCATATGCAGTTGGGTCGTTTTGTTCCCCAAATCGTTATTGAACGTTACCAACTCTTTTTTCTGCTGCATTAAATCAGCTTCATACTCTTTACGTGTCGATATGTCACGCCATGCGACGTGAATTATCTCATCTTCCCCCTCTGCAATCCGTGTGAGTACCGTATCTACCCACAAATCACTTCCGTCTAATCGTTTAAAAAGCCACTCAAAACGACAACTCCCCTCCTTGATACAGGTGGCAAGCAACTCTTCGGATTTGTCATATGAACTGCTCCCATCAGGCTGAAATTCAGGTGAGAGCGATGAGGGGTGATGGTTGAGAATACAAAGCACTTCATCCATCGAAGAGACACCCAGCATATTGAGTGCAGATTCATTCGAATCGACGAAAAGACCGTTATGCATGATGAGAACCGCATCGGACGATTTTTTATAAAGCAGTTCGAAAATTGTCTTTTGATCCAGATGCGAACGGTATTTGTCGATCAAATTATTAATTTCGCTCACGACTCTAATACTGTATCTATTCTCATGATCCATCATTTAGCCTTGTAGCGCTTCTTGGATGATGTCACTGCATACGCTGGACAAAAGTTGCAATGTTTTGTTGATATGAATCGGCTTTTGGAGAATTCCGACCACTTTTAGATTATCTTTCTCCAATAATGCTTCATCGGTATTGTGCGCCGTCATAATGATTATTTTTGCTTTAGGGTTAATGGCTAAGATTTTTTTCACCAGCGTAATACCATCCATGACAGGCATTGAAATATCCGATAGTATAAGATCAATAGGAGTGTTCATAAAAATTTCCAGAGCCTCTTTGCCGTTTTGGGCAGTAACAACTTTTTTAAAAAACATTCGCAGTATTTCACTAATCTGAGTACGTGTATCCTCTTCATCTTCGACATAAAGTATGGATAAGGTACTGGCAACGGATTTGAGTTCTTTGGATAACATTTTTTGCCCCCACTCTCAGGCTTATTCAGATGAGAATATCCTAGTACAATACAATGCAGTAATAATGCAAAAAATTAAAATAAAAGATAATTTTTTATGTGATATAATATTTTGAAAACAGTCTGCTAAGAAGGAGACTCCTATGAAAAGCTACTCGCACGTTCTTAACGAAATTGATTCTTCCGAGCGAAGCATCGATTATGCGCATCAAATCAATCAGCAAAAAAAATTAGCCCAGTTGGGAGAAATGGTTGCTATGATTGCACACCAATGGCGTCAACCCCTAAATGCTATCAGTGCTACCGCTATCAACCTAGCACTCAAAGTCCAAATGGAAGAGTTCTACCCTGAAGAGATTGAAAAAGGGGCTTTCTTTATTCAAAACCAGTGCCAGAAGATGTCCCAAACCATTGAGACCTTTATGGAATTTGTTAAACCAAGCAAAGAGGCATCCTATTTTTTCCTTCGTCACAGCATTGATGAGGCACTTAAACTAATCGAGCGTCAGTTATATACCCACAATATTTCTATAAAAATTATTGAAGAGCAAGAGGGGATAAAGATTTTCGGATACGAAGATCAGTTTGAGCAGGTACTTCTCAACCTCCTATCGAACGCACGCGATGCATTTGATGAAGTAGATCACGATGAAAAAAATCTAATACTATCCATTTCCCTAGGAGATGAGGGGGAATGTATACTTAGTATCGAAGATAATGGGGGCGGAGTCCCAGAAGCGGTACGTGACAAAATCTTTAATCCCTTCTTTACGAACAAAGAGGATGGGAAAGGGACAGGACTCGGACTCTATATGAGTATGGAAATCATCAAAAAAAGCTTTGACAGCACGCTACGCCATACCCCGATAAAAGGGGGTAGCCGTTTTGAAATCGTATTTAATCCGACTATCACGAGTCTCGGATTATGAAAAACGATTTGCAACACACCCTTTATAATGCCATCCATCAGATTTCCGGATATGCCGGACTGCTCCACACACATCCTAATGATGTAAGCGAATACGCGGATATTATTGAAAAAAATGCCCGTATTATTGAGCGAATAGTACAAGAGATATATCAGACAAGACCTAACATCGCCTCTGAGCCTCCTATTCGTTATGATATCGATATTATCATAGGGAAAAAAGTGCTCATCGTTGATGACATGTCCGAAAACCGTGAAATTTTACGAGACATCTTTCTGACACTTCAATGTGATGTCGAAAGTGCCTCCAATGGCCCTGAGGCACTGAAAAAAGCCGATATTTTTCTCCCCGATATTATCTGTTTGGATATCTTAATGCCGGTTATGGATGGGTATGAAACAGCGGAAGCACTTCGTAATGCCGGCTCTTCTGCGACACTGATCGCCATTAGCGCCCTCAAAGAAGATATCAATAAAAACGTCTTTGACGCTTGGCTCTCAAAGCCCTTCACCGCAGAGCAGATCATCTCTCTCTTATCGTCTAAAATCCTGATAAAGAACAAAAAGATAAGTGCTACCGTCGATCTCTCCACTCTCGATGAAGAATTTCGTCGCAAATTTATGGATGCTCTCGATAAAGGGGCATTAAGTCGTATGGAATTTCTTATCAATACCCTCGACAAAGGATCAGCCGAACAATGGCTTAACGAACGATTGGCGGAGCTGGACTTTGAAGCTATTCGTAGCAGTATTGTTTCTGCATACGAAATTGAATTAAACTAAAGAGGACGCATGTTTACCTACAAACCTGATAGACCCAAAGTGTTACTGGTTGATGACAAAGTCCGTAATCTCATTTTAATTAAAAATATTTTATCCCCCCTCAACCTCGATTTTTACATTGCACAAAATGGAGAAGAGGCGATTAAACGGGTAACGCAGACTA
>DLUI01000026.1 GCA_002742695.1 Sulfuricurvum kujiense
TCTCCCCCCGTCACGAAGCGCTCCATTTTGGGAGCCGATCCAGCGTATCGCACGGGGTGTAAACTCGCCGTAGTAGATGAAAACGGTATGTATTTGGATCACGCCGTCATCTATCCCACCCCTCCGCAAAGCGACTATGAGAAGAGTGCAAAGGTTATAAAGCAGTTGTGTGATCGTTACGGAATTAATGCCGTCGCTATTGGAAACGGAACGGCCTCACGGGAGACGCAGGAGTTTTTTGCGAGGGTGAACCGTGATGAGGGGTTGAATCTCGCCTATACCGTTGTCTCCGAAGCGGGGGCATCGGTCTACTCCGCCTCCAAAATCGCCCAAGAGGAGTATCCGCAGCTCGATGTAACGATACGCGGTGCGATTTCGATAGCACAGCGTCTGCGCGATCCGATGGCGGCACTGGTGAAGATAGATCCAAAATCGCTGGGAGTAGGGCAGTATCAGCACGATGTCGATCAAAAGTTGTTAGAGAAGAAGCTGGGCAGTGTCACCGAAGATTTGGTTAACCGTATCGGCGTTGATCCCAACAGTGCTTCGGTCTCACTCCTCTCCTATGTCGCAGGGGTAGGGGCAAAAGTTGCCAAAGCGATAGTGGAGTACCGCGAGCAAAGCGGAGCGTTTAAAAGCAAGCAAGAGCTCCTGAAAGTCAAAGGGCTGGGGGCGAAAGCGTACGAGCAGTGTGCGGGGTTCTTTCGGATACGGGAGGGGAAAAGCGTGCTGGACAACACGGGGGTTCACCCTGAGAGCTATGATGCGGCAAATACTCTTTTGAAATGCTATGATCTCCCATTGATCACCAAAGAGATGATCCCCTCTATCGCTCAGGAGCTTGAAATCGGGGAGGCGACCCTTGCGGACATTATCGCAGAACTTCGAAAACCGGGTTTTGACCCCCGTGATAGTTTACCGCCGATTATGTTCCGATCCGATCTCACCGATATCAAAGAGCTTAAGGAAGGTTCTATCGTTTCGGGCGTTGTCCGAAACATTGCCGATTTCGGCGCGTTTGTCGATATCGGATTGAAAAACGACGGCCTGATCCATATCTCTCAGATGTCACAGAAACGGATATCACACCCTCTCGAAGTACTGAGTGTCAATCAACAGCTCTCTGCTATCCGTGTCGTGGAAGTCGATGTGGCCAAAGGAAAAGTGGGGTTGAGTTTAAGAGAGGTATGAATCTAATTCGTTTTTTTATAATAAATTTAATTCCAATGGTATTAAAATGGTCATACGTAGAGATTGACTGAAAAGTGCGGTTGTTTCTCTGCAAAATTACTCACTAAAGGATTCACTATGTTGTTAACACGATTTGATCCGTTTAAAGAGTTGCGCACGCTGGAAGAACGTATTAGTGGAGCTTTTTCATCTGATTTATCGAAAGATGTTTTTTCGAGCTTCACCCCCTCCGTCAATACAAGAGAAGGGGAATTTGCCTACCACATCGATGTCGATCTCCCCGGTGTTAAAAAAGAGGACATCAGCGTCAAGGTCGAAAATGGCGTTTTGACCCTCAAAGGGGAGCGAAAGACCAAAAAAGAGGTCAAAAAAGAGGATTATTATCAGTGTGAAAGCAGTTTTGGGAGTTTTACCCGTAGCTTTACTTTGCCCTCAAATATAGATGCTGAAAATGTTCATGCTGAAAATAAAGACGGCGTTCTTGAGATCACTTTACCGAAAAAAGAGACCAAGGGCGAGTCGGTAAAACAGATTAAAGTGAAATAGCAGTGTCATCCATAGCTTGGCTATCACACAAACTTGAAGACGGGCGGATTGCGTGTGAAGCATGTAATCAGCATTGCAAGCTCTCGGAAGGGGAATACGGTATCTGCGGTATCCGTAAAGTTGAAAACGGCGAACTCTATCTCCTCACCTACGGTCTTGCGGCCGCGGTTAATGTTGATCCGATCGAAAAAAAACCGATGTTTCATTTTTTGCCGGGGTCAAGTGTTTTTTCGTTCGGTACCGTCGGGTGCAATTTTTCGTGTAAATTTTGTCAGAATGCCGATATCTCCCAATATCCGAAAGAGCATCATCACGAAATTTTCGGACGTCCGCTTTTGCCTAAAGATGCCGTAGCATTGGCGTTGGAACATGAGTGTCAAAGCATCGCCTACACCTACAACGAGCCGGTTGTCTTTTTCGAATATACCTACGATACTGCCAAACTTGCTCACGAAGCGGGATTGAAAAATATCTACGTTACCAGCGGTTATGAGACCCACAAAGCGATCGATACGATAGCGCCCTTTTTGGACGGAATGAATATCGATATAAAAGGGAATACTCAAAACTTTTACAAAGATATTTGCGGTGCTTCACTCAAACCCGTTTTAGACACCATCGAATATGCGCACAAAAAAGGGATATGGATTGAAACGACGACTCTCCTTATTCCGGGATTGAACGATTCAGACGACGAAATACGCTCCATTGCCGAGTTTCAGGCTTCTCTTGATCCCTCTATGCCGTGGCATATCAGCGGATTTCATCCGATGTATAAGATGATGGATACTCCCCGAACACCTCCCTCAACCCTGAGCCGTGCTTATGAGATCGGTAAAGAAGCGGGATTGAAATATGTTTATGTCGGAAACATTGACGATGCATCACGTGAATCGACCTATTGTCCGAGCTGTCATAAAATACTCATTAGCCGTCACGGACATATCGGACAATATGTCACCAACCATTTGGTAAAAGGGAATAAGTGCCCCTATTGCGCTACGGCTATCGAAGGGGTTTGGCATTAAACAATAAGGACGGTTCGTGCCGTAGGATTGGCATTTAATCTCGCAACAGGAATAGGTTCTCCTGTTTTTTCACAAATACCGTACGTTCCCAGAGCAATCCGATTGAGTGCGGCATTGATCTCTTCCCTCTCTGCTTCCAGTTTTTCGAGTAGGGTATGGTCGGTAGTATTTTCGATTTCAATCTCAGCCATATCCATTATTTCATCAAGCTCGCCATCCATTCCGATACTGTTGAGTTCCACTTTGATAAGTTCGATGTTTTTTTCGATTTTCGATTTTTCTTTTTTGAGGATCGCTTCGAATGTTTTGAGATCCAGATCGTGTCGTGTACTCATGATATGCCCCTTTTAGTAAAAATATATAATAATCAACGATAACTAAAAATGGTAACAAAGCATGAAATAAACTTACCTTCTCTTTTTGACATACAACGCCCCTTTTAGATACACTAAAGAACTTTAACATAGCGGAACACAACGAATGAAACAAAT
>DLUI01000049.1 GCA_002742695.1 Sulfuricurvum kujiense
GAGAAGGTTTCATCGTATGGGAACGTACCCCACAGCAAAATCTTACAGAATTGTATCGTGTAATTCATACCTACAAGGGACTTTTTGCCCAAAAAGATTTTATGACCACACTTCAAGGGTTGCATAAAGTGGAGTCCAGACTCTCCCAATGGCTTCAAGATGAGACGATATCGAATGAAATACTTCAAACCATGCTGAAAAAAATCGATTTTGAGCTATGGCTTAAAAAAGATACCGACATTTTGCGTGATACGCTGGGTGATGATTTTATGGATCGGAAAACGACGATTACGATCGATGACGAGACCTATGAGACGCTTCAAAATAAAATTCTAGAATTAATCGACGCTCAACCGGAGGAGTGTCATGAGCTGCTGGAGCTGCTAGAGGTTATTAAAGGGTTGAAATATAAGCCGATAGGAGAGTATTTCGCTTCTTTGCCGAAATATGTCGAACTTCTTGGCGAACGTCTTGAAAAATCCCTTAATGCGATGGAAATACGGGATGAAACGAATGTTTCCGTAGGGGAAGTGTTCCGAGGATTTGCGAAATCGTTGATCCATATTATCCGTAACAGTGTAGATCATGGGATTGAATCTCCTGAGGAGAGAGTGGAACGCGAAAAAGAGGAAGAGGGAAATATCTTTTTTGATATTGCTGAGACAGAAGATACCGTAATTGTGAAAATCAGCGATGACGGCCGTGGAATCGATAAAGATAAACTAAAACAAAAAGCGGTTGATGGAGGGTTTAGAACCCCCCAAGAACTTGAGGATGAGGAATCTGTGATTGAGTTGTTGTTTGAAGATTATCTTTCGACAAAAGAGGAGATCAATGATCTCTCCGGCAGAGGAATAGGGCTCGCATCGGTGCGTTCGGAGCTTTTAAAACTTGGGGGAAGCTACAAGGTGATATCTGAATTGGGAAAAGGGACCCGTTTTGAATTCGTTATCCCTAAAAAATCATTACTCAGAGGAATTTGATGGAAAATATTGAGGTATTAAAAGAGGTTTTAAAAGCCATTGTATGCCAAGTAGAGATATTTATGCGCGATGAGATGAAAATAGAAACCGAATTTGACGGTAAGTATCGATTGGTTGATAAAGTTGAATTAAAAAAATATACTACTACGATAGGGATCGGCGGAAGTCTAAACTTATTATTCTATGCAACGTATAATGAACTGCTTCTTGATACTATGACCCGAAGACTCGCCTATGGAGAGATCAAGGAAGATGAATTTGTCGAATTACGCGACAGTGCGGCAGGAGAAATCGCCAATATGATTATGGGGCAATCTCTCAGCCATTTTCCCAATCAAGGACGGGGGGTGAGCATTACTCCCCCTGTAACGATTGAAGATGCCAAATCGATTGTCAAAACAAACGGAGTGGGGATAATCAGTGCAATGCTCTCAACACCCTATGGAATGATAGAATTAAACGTTATCGGATCGGCTAAAGGAGAATGGAATGCTTAATATTTTGGTAGTTGATGATTCGTTGATTATGCGAAGAAATATTACAAAAATGATAGAATCCTTAGGGCATAGAGTCGTTGCAGAGGCAAAAGACGGGCTGGAAGCTATGGCATTGTATGCGAAGCAGAAACCCGATTTGGTGACGATGGATATCACAATGCCGGAGATGGATGGAATAACAGCGGTTAAAGAGCTAAAAAAAATCGATAAAAATGCCAAAATCATTATGGTGACGTCTCACGGTCAGGAAGAGATGGTGATCCATGCAATCCGCAATGGTGCAAGCGGATATCTCCTTAAACCGATCAATGTGATAAAATTGCGCGATTCGATACGTAAAGTTTTTCCTTCTATTGTCGATGAAACAACATTACAAGAAAGAGAGACGGCATTGTTGGAGTGTGATGAAATTAATTTGCCTGAAATTGAGGATATATCCTGAATGGATCACTCCTCTTGGAGATTTAACGTAATTTATAGCTATTTTCTTTTATAATTCCCTAATTTTTTTTAGTTATATTCACAAACTTTTAATGTAATACAAGGAGACGACATGCAAATCAGCGGTGCACAGATGGTTATCGAAGCACTCATCGCCGAGGAAGTCGAAGTCGTATTCGGCTACCCGGGCGGGGCAATCATGAACGTCTATGATGAGATTTATAAACAGCGTTCCTTTCAACATATTTTGACCCGTCATGAACAAGCAGCGGTACATGCAGCGGAGGGGTATGCGAAAGCGACCGGAAAAGTAGGGGTCGCTATGATCACTTCGGGACCGGGATTTACCAACGGTGTGACCGGCTTGGCAGATGCGTATATGGACTCTATCCCTCTTGTCCTTATTAGCGGTCAAGTACCGATGTCGTTGATCGGTACCGATGCATTTCAGGAGATTGATGCGGTGGGTATTAGCCGTCCGTGTACGAAACACAACTATCTCGTTACCGATGCGGCTGATTTGCCTCGTATTCTAAAAGAGGCATTCTACATCGCACGTACCGGACGTCCGGGACCTGTACATGTTGATATACCAAAAGACGTCACGGCACAAATTGCTAAATTCGACTATTCCAAAGAGGTTGAACTCGAAACCTATAAACCGACGACAAAAGGGAACACCCGTCAGATCAAAAAAGCGATCGATGCGATTGCGGCTTCTAAACGTCCCCTTTTGTATCTCGGGGGCGGTATTATCAATGCCAATGCGGCAGAGCTGGTGCGTGAGTTTTCCAAAATGACCCAAATCCCTGCTGTTGAGACGTTTATGGCGCGCGGAACGCTTCGTTACGATGATCCGCTATTGATCTCTATGCTCGGTATGCACGGATCGTATGCGGCGAATATGGCGATGTCTGAGACCGATTTGGTTATCGGTCTGGGTGCGAGATTTGATGACCGTGTTACAGGAAAGCTTTCCGAATTTGCGAAAAACGCGCAGATCATCCATGTCGATATTGATCCGGCGAGTATCTCGAAACTGGTGAATGCCCATTTTCCGATTGTCGGCGATGTCAAAAACGTATTGGAACAGATGATTCCGCTGGCACAAGAGCAGATTGATCCTAAGCGATATGAATCATGGCACAACACGATTGCCAACTTTAACAAACTTCATCCACTCTCTTACAAAGAAGAAGGTGATCGTCTTAAGCCGCAATGGGTTGTTGAGCGTATCGGACAATTGTTGGGTGATGGTGCCAATATATCCACCGATGTCGGACAGCATCAAATGTGGACGGCACAGTTCTATCCCTTTACCCGTCCGCGCCAATGGGTGAGCTCCGGCGGCCTTGGGACAATGGGATTCGGTTTTCCCGCAGCACTTGGGGTGAAACGCGCCGATATGGAGCGCGTCAGTATCAACATTACGGGTGACGGGTCGATTTTGATGAATATCCAAGAGTTGATGACGGCGGTTGAGTATAAACTCCCCGTGATCAATGTTATCTTGAACAACAACTTTTTAGGGATGGTTCGTCAGTGGCAGACACTCTTTTATGACAAACGCCACTCCTCGACTGATCTTTCGATGCAGCCTGATTTCGTGAAACTTGCTGAAGCATTCGGCGGAGTAGGGTACCGGGTCAATACCAAAGAGGAGTTTGATGCGGCACTCAAAGATGCGGTTGAGAAAAATGTCGTCGCGATTATCGATGTTGTCGTTAACCGATTCGAAAACGTTTTACCGATGGTTCCGGCGGGCGGATCGTTGTTTAATATGATGTTAGAGTACAAGGAGAAATAATGATGGAACAAACAGAACGCCGCGTTATTTCCGTAATTGTTATGAACGAAGCAAGCGTACTCTCACGCATCGCAGGATTATTCTCAGGTCGCGGGTACAATATCGAGTCTTTGACGGTAGCACCGATCCCTGAGTCGAAGTATTCTCGTATTACTATTGTTACGGCCGGTTCCGTTCGTGTGGTGGAACAGATTACCAAACAGCTGCATAAGTTGATTCCGGTACTCAAAGTGTATGAACATGCAGATTTGGTTGAAACAGAGATGGCATTAGTCAAAATTCCTATGAATGAATCGTTGGGTGATATCGAAGCACTTACCCATGCGTATAACGGACGTATCGTGAATGTCGGTAGTGATACGATGATTGTTATGATCTCAGATGAGCCGATGAGAGTGAATCACTTTCTCGAAGCGATTAAACGTTTTCATCCAAAAGAGATCGTCCGAAGCGGTTCTGTCGCGTTAGAGAGATAAGTGGATATGAAACTTTATGAAATAGCGGCATTCCTTGGATTCAAAGAGATCAATGACACTATCGAAATCAGCGGATTAAATACACTTCGTGAGGCAGTGGAGGGGGAAATATCGTTTCTCTCCGATTCCAAATACGAAAAAGAACTCTCAGATACGCGTGCCTCAGCGGTTATTCTCCCCTCTGCCAAAGCGCATCTTCTTCCTAAGGGTGTTGTCGCATTGGAATCTGATGAGCCGTATATGTCGGTAGCCCTTCTTTCTAAACATTTTGCCAAATCGATACGCAGCAGTGAGACAGCTCCGATTATTGGAGAGGGAACCCATATTTATCCCACAGCACATATTGAGAACGGGGCACGAATCGGCGCACATTGTACGATTATGAGCGGTGTTTATGTCGGTGCCGAGAGTGTTATCGGCGATAACGTTATTCTCTATCCAAACGTCACGATTTATCGCGATTGTCTGATCGGAAATCGTGTCATGATTCACGCCGGAACAGTCATCGGAAGTGACGGATTTGGATACGCTCATACAAAAATGGGTGAGCATATCAAGCTTTACCAAAACGGTAATGTCATCAT
The DNA here is from genome assembly GCA_002742695.1 of Sulfuricurvum kujiense. Classification (GTDB taxonomy): domain Bacteria; phylum Campylobacterota; class Campylobacteria; order Campylobacterales; family Sulfurimonadaceae; genus Sulfuricurvum; species Sulfuricurvum kujiense_A. Next base: position 4,789 of record DLUI01000049.1, read on the forward strand.
CGAAGATGATGTTGAAATAGGGGCGAACACTACGGTTGATTGTGCAGTATTCGGCTCTACGGTTGTAAAACAAGGCTCTAAAATCGACAATTTGGTACAAATAGGTCACAATTGTGTGGTCGGAGAACATTCGATTTTGGTCTCACAATCGGGGCTTGCAGGCTCTACAACATTGGGACGCAATGTCGTCATGGGGGGACAAAGTGCTACGGCAGGTCATTTAAGTATCGCGCCGTTTACGACCCTTGCCGCACGTTCAGGTGTTACCAAAAGTATCATAAATAAAGGGATCTACAGCGGTTTCCCGTTGATGGAACATAAAATATGGCTGAAAATGCAGGCAAAATTAGCTAAAATGATGGAATCTTAGACTGAGGGATAAGGAATGAGACATATCATTGTAAGTTTAGTTATCGCATCGTCACTGCTTCGTGCAGAGGGGGAACTTACAACGGATATTCGAATGCCGGATATTGTCCTCGATGCCATAAAACATTGCGAATGTCTCAAAGAAGAGGGTCAATGTGTCCCCCATGTTATTCGTATTAATGCCACCGAAGAGGCCGAGCGTGCCAAGGCGGCAGGTTTTGACGTTAACGGCCATTTGATCAAATGCGGATCAACGGAGCAATGCAGCGCTCAAGCTCAGGCATTGATCGAAGGGGGAATCGTCAACCTTGATCTCGGACCTTATCAAATAAACTACAAATACCATCCGAATCCTATGATTCACGAATATTTTGAAGAGAGTTCTGCGCGTGAAAAGGCGAATGGAATATTGACACGGCTTGTCAAAAGTTTCGGATACTCGTGGGAGACATTAGGACGCTATCACCATTTCAGTGCGGTTGATCGAACTCGAAATGAGCGCTATTATCGAAAAATGTATGCGTATATTTACGGAAATAATACGAACGCTCAATAAAGAACTTTTTTAAGATTACTTTAGCCAAAATCGGCTAAACTCTTTGCTATACAGTCAAATAGGAGAGAGTATGAGTTCTGCCGTAACGATTATAAAAGAGATCCCTTTGGATGGGACAAAAAAAGGGATTATTACTATCAGTAAAGTTGATGAGCCTTATGGAACAGGGAGTGATAGTGTCGCGAGTATTGGTATTTCATTAGCCGGTGATGCTAAAAATCCGGAATGGAAAGTTCATCTTCCGATGGGAAATATTGATGACGTTGTCGAAGCGTTGAAAAGTATCAAATAAGAAGTTTTCTGCCTCTCACGAGAGGCAGAATAGTATAGAATAAATTATCGGCGTGATGCTACGAAAGTAGCGATACGTTTGATCCCCTCGCGAATACTTTCGATGTCAGTTGCAAAACTAAATCTAAAATAACCCTCAGAGCCGAAACCTACACCCGGAACGACGGCAATCCCTTGTTCTTCAAGTAACTCTTTGCAAAAGTGCATTGAA